>JBEIHU010000068.1:0-17876 GCA_040381175.1 Burkholderiaceae bacterium | reverse complement strand
CTGCGCGAGGCCGGAGCCGTGCTGCTGGGCAAGACCACCACGCCGGAATTCGGCTGCAAGGGCGAGACCAACTCGCCGCTCACCGGCATCAGCCGCAACCCCTGGGACCCGAGCAAGACGCCGGGCGGCTCGTCCGGCGGCACGGCCGCGGCGGTGGCCGCCGGCATGGGGCCGCTGTCGGTGGGCACCGACGGGGCGGGTTCGGTGCGCATCCCGGCGGCCTTCTGCGGCAACTTCGGCCTGAAGCCCAGCTTCGGCCGCGTGCCGGCCTATCCGCTGTCGCCGATGGGCACCGTCGCCCACCTGGGGCCGCACACGATGAGCGTGCGCGACGCGGCGCTGATGATGAACGTGCTGAAGCGGCCCGACGCGCGCGACTGGCATTCGCTGCCGACGGACGACAGCGACTACCTGGCCCACCTGGATCGCGGCATCCACGGCCTGAAGATCGCCTATTCGCCGGCGCTGGGCTATGCCCAGGGCATCGATCCCGAGGTGGCCGCGGCGGTGCAGTCAGCCGTGCAGCAGTTGCAGGCGCTGGGCGCGGTGGTCGAGCAGGTGGACCCGGGCATCGAAGACCCGCTGCCCATCATCATCGGCCTGTGGTTCTCCGGCGCCTGGGGGATCTGGAATTCGCTGTCCGCCGGGCAGCAGGCGCTGGCCGACCCCGACTTCGCGGCCGAGGCCGAGCAGGGCTCGATGTACGGCGTGCTCGATCTGCAACGCCTGACGCTGGCGCGCGGCGCGCTCGGCGCGCACATGCGCCAGTTCATGACGCGCTACGACCTGCTGGTCACACCCGCGGTGGCAGTGCCGGCCTTCGACGCGCGGCCGCCGGCCAGCGCGCCGATGACGCCGCAGAGCATGTTGGGTTGGACGCCTTTTTCCTACCCCTTCAACCTGACGCAGCAGCCGGCCTGCAGCATCCCCTGCGGGTTGACGCAGGCCGGGCTGCCGATCGGGCTGCAGTTCGTCGGCCCGATGTTCGGCGACGCGCTGGTGCTGCGCGCGGCACGCGCCTACGAGACGCTGCGGCCGATCGCTCGGCCCAAGCTCGCCTTCTGACTACTCGCCCGCCCCCTGCGCCGGATGCCCCTCAGCGCGCCAGCGCAGCATGCCGCCGTTGAGGTTGGCGACCTGCTCGAAGCCGGCCTTGCCGAGCATCGCAGCGGCGCGCGCCGAACGCGCGCCGCTGCGGCAGACGGTGACGATCGGCCGGTCGCGCGGCAGTTCGGCGAGGCGCGACTCCAGCTGCCCCAGCGGCACCAGCAGCGCGCCTTCGATGTGGCCGAGGCCGTGGCTGAACTCCTCGGGCTCGCGCACATCCAGCACCTGCACCTCGGATGCCAGTTCGGCCAGCGCATGCGGCGCAATCTCCCACAGCCCGGCGATGGTGAAGCTGAGCGGCGCCCACATCGGGTCGGCCGGCGGCATGACGTCGCCCTCGGGCCGGCCGCAGCGCAGGTTGGCCGGCACGGCCAGGTCCATCTTCTTCGGGTGCGGCAGGCCCAGGTGCCGCATGAAACCGGCGAAATCGGCCTCGGCCACGTCGCCGCCCAGCCGCGGGTTGAAACGCCGTTCCTCGCCGATGCTGCTCACGCCCATGCCGTTGTAGTCGTGCCCCGGGTAGACCTGGCATTCAGCCGGCAGCGTGAACAGCTGCAGGTGCACCGAGCGGTACAGCGCCGCGGTGTCGCCTTGCTGAAAGTCGGTGCGGCCGCAGCCGCGGATCAGCAGGCAATCGCCAGTGAAGACGCGAGACTCGTCGTCGAGCACGAAGCTCAGGCAGCCGTTGGTGTGGCCCGGCGTGGCGCGCACCTGAAGGTGGCGCGATCCGAAGGCCACCTTGTCGCCATGCTGCAGCAGCCGGTCGGCACCGCTGGCGCCACCGTCCACCGACAGCGCGATGCGGCTGCCCAGGCGCTGGCGCAGCAGCCAGGCACCAGTGACATGGTCGGCATGCACATGGGTTTCCAGCGTCCACTTGAGCGTCAGGCCCAGCTCGCGGATCAGCGTCTGGTCGCGGCGCAGCTGCTCGAACACCGGGTCGATGAGGATGGCCTCGCCGCTGTCGCTGTCGCCCAGCAGGTAAGTCCAGGTGGACGAACTCGGGTCGAAGAGCGGACGGAAGATCAGCATCGGTTTCTCCTGGGCCGTCGGCCGGCACGACCCGCCTTTGTACTCGATTGCACCAATGCCCGGCCCGCAGCCGCGCTGGCACACTGGTGTGGAACTTCATCGCCCATACAGGAGACATCACATGTTCAAGCCCTTCTCGCGCACCATGTTGTCTGCTGCCGGCCTGGCGTCGCTGCTGGTCGTGGCCGCTCCGGCGCAGGCGCAACAGGCGCTGCGCCTGATGACCGGTCCGCAGGGCGGCGTGTGGGTGCCCTTGGGCGGCTCGATGAAGAACATGTGGGAGAAGTCCATCCCCGGCGTCGCGGTGCAGACCCTGCCCGGCGCCGGCATCGCCAACATCCGCGGCATCGACGAAGGCAAGGCCGACATCGGATTCGGCAACAGCATCACCTCGGTGGACGGCATCACTGGCGCGCCGCCCTACCCGCAGAAGGTGACCAAGGTCTGCCAGGTGGCCAACCTGTACCCGCAGTACTTCCAGATGGTGGCGCTGGCCAATGCCGGCGTGAACTCGGTAGCCGACATGAAGGGCAAGGCGATCGCCGTGCAGCCCCGGGGCAACACCGCCGAGCTGATCTCGCAGCACATCCTCAAGGCCGTGGGCCTGGGCTATGACAGCGCCAAGGTCAGCTTCGTCAACAGCTACACCGATGCCGCCTCGATGCTGAAGGACGGCCATGCGCAGGTGTTCACGCTGGGCACCACGATCCCGGCCTCGTCGGTGATGGACGTGGCCGCGGGCCGCGACATCAAGCTGGTGCCGGTGAACGACGAGATCGTCAACGCGATGAACAAGATCAACCCCGGTTACACCAAGGGCACGATCAAGGCCGGCACCTACCCCAAGCAGGACAAGGACGTCGACGCCATCGTCTACTCCGCCCACCTGGTCGCGTCCTGCGCGCTGCCGGCCGACACTGTCTACGCGATGCTGAAGGCGATGGTCGCCAACCTGCCCGACATGGTGGCCATCAACAAGGCCATGGATGGCCTGACGCCGAAGATGATGGCCGTGGACATCGGCGTGCCCTTCCATCCGGGTGCGGTGAGGTTCTACAAGTAAGTGGGCGCGATGTAAGCGCCACGGCTCAACCCACGCCCGCAGCCCACGCCAGGACGCAGCCTGAACTCCGCCACGCGCTGGCTGGCCGGCACGCTTGCCGTGGCCATGTCGCTGTACCACATGTGGGCCACGGCGACGGCCCCGCCAGAGGCCTTGATCTTCCGCGGCAGCCACCTGCTGTTCGCGCTGCTGCTGGTTTACCTGCTGTACCCGGTGGCGGTACGGCCCGACGGCCAGCGCCGCTGGTGGGGCGTCGACGCGCTGCTGATGCTGGCCAGCATGTCGGTGGTCGGGCACATCTTCATCACCTACCAGCAGATCACCAACCGCATCATCTACATCGACGACCTGACGCTCACCGACCAGGTGATGGCGGTGCTGGCCGTGCTGCTGGTGCTGGACGCGACCAGGCGCGTCATCGGCTGGGCGCTGCCGGTCACGTCGATGCTGTTCCTGGCCTATGCGCTGCTGGGAACGGACATCAAGCTGCAGGTGCTGCTGGAGCAGCTGTACCTGTCCACCGAGGGCATCTTCGGGTCGACACTGGGCGTGTCGGCCACCTATGTGATCGTCTTCGTGATGTTCGGCAACTTCATGGAAAAGTCGGGTACCGGCAAGCTCTTCATGGACTTCGCGCTCTCGATCACCGGGCACACCGCCGGGGGCCCGGGCAAGGTGTCGGTGGTCAGCTCCAGCCTGTTCGGCACGATCTCGGGCAGCGCGGTGGCCAATGTCATGGTCGACGGGCCGATGACCATCCCCCTGATGAAGCGCACCGGCTTCAAGCCCGCCTTCGCCGCCGGCGTGGAATCCACCGCTTCCACCGGCGGGCAGATCATGCCGCCGATCATGGGCGCCGCCGCGTTCGTCATGGCCGAGTACTTGGCGGTCAGCTACTTCCAGGTGACTCTGTGGGCCTGGATTCCCGCGCTGCTTTTCTACGTGGCGGTTTTCGCGGCCGTGCACTTCCATGCCAAGCGCGTTGGCCTGATGGGCCTGCCGCGCGCCGAGTTGCCGCGCCTGGCTAACGTGATCGCCGAACGCGGCCACCTGTTCATCCCGATCCTGATCGTGCTCGGCGGCATGTCGCTGTCGTTCTCGGCGCCGCTGTGCGCGCTGGTCGGCGCCTTGAGCTGCCTGCCGGTGGCCTTGCTGCGCAAGACCACGCGCGAAGGCATCGGCTGGCGTACCGTGATCGAATCCCTGCAGGGCGGCGCCAAGGACGCGCTGGCGGTGGCCATGGCCTGCGCCTGCGCCGGCCTGGTCATCGGCACCATCTCGCTCACCGGGCTGGGCATCACCTTCACGCAGTTCGTCATCGCGCTGTCGCAGAACAGCCTGCTGCTGGCGCTGGTGCTCACCGCGATGGCCGGCATCGTGCTCGGCATGGGCATGCCGACCACGCCGGCCTACATCGTGATGGTCTCGCTGCTGGTGCCGGCGCTGGTCAAGCTGGGCGTGGCCACGCCGGCCGCGCACATGTTCGCGCTGTACTTCGCGGTGCTGTCGGCGATCACGCCGCCGGTAGCGCTGGCGGTGTTCGCCGCGGCCGGGCTGGCCAAGGCCGGCATGTGGGAGTCGGGCTGGCGGGCGGTGCGCATCGGCGCGGCCGGCTTCATCGTCCCCTTCATGTTCGTCTACGAACCGGCGCTGCTGATGATCGGCGCGTGGAGCCAGGTGCTGCCGGCGATCGCCAGCGCCAGCATCGGCTGCGTGCTGCTGGCGGCCGGGCTGTTCGGCTACTTGTTGCGCGAGTGCAGTCTGTGGCAGCGCGCCATGCTCGTGGCCGCAGCGCTGCTGCTGATCAAGCCGGGCTGGGTCACCGACGGCATCGGCCTGGCGATGGCACTGGCAGTGTTGGCGAGCCAGTGGCTGGGTCGCGCGCGCGACGCCGCGCCGGCCGACGGACGTTGACAATGGGGCCATGAGTTCCCCTTACCAAGCCGTGCTCTGGGACTTCGGCGGCGTCATCCTGTCCAGCCCCTTCGAGGCCTTCAACCGCTACGAGGCCGAAGTCGGACTGCCGCGGGACTTCATCCGCCGCGTCAATGCCGTCAACCCCGACCACAACGCCTGGGCGCAGATGGAGCGCGCCGAGATCGACATGGACCGCTTTGCCGAGCTGTTCGAAGCCGAGGCGCGCGCGCTCGGCGGCGAGCTGTCCGGCCACGCCGTGATCGGGCTGCTCAGCGGCCAGGTGCGGCCCGAGATGGTCGAGGCTCTCAGGCGCGTGCGCCGCAGCCACCGCATCGCCTGCATCACCAACAACATGCCTGCCGGCCACGGCCCTTCGATGACGCGTTCGTCCGAGACGGCTGCGCAGGTGGCCGAGATCATGCAGCTGTTCGAGCATGTGGTCGAATCGAGCAAGCTCAACATGCGCAAGCCAGACCCGCGCATCTACCTGCACACCTGCGCGCTGCTGGGCATGGCGCCCGAGGCCTGCGTCTACCTGGACGACCTGGGCATCAACCTGAAGCCGGCGCGGGCCTTGGGCATGGCGACGATCAAGGTGGACAGCGCCAGCCAGGCCCTGGGCGAGTTGGAAGCCCTGCTCGGCATCCGCCTACGCTGAGCCGCCCCTCCTGGCGGGACCTGCCCCAGATCGGCAGGTGCGGCGCCGCTAAGATATGCCGGTGCCGCGGCAGCGCCTTTGAGGACGAAGGAGACAACACGCATGTACGACTACATCATCATCGGCGGCGGCTCGGCCGGCTGCGTGCTGGCGGCGCGCCTGAGCGAAGACCCGGGCATCGAGGTGTGCCTGCTCGAAGCCGGCGGCGCCGACAAGAGCGTGCTGATCCATTGCCCCGCCGGGCTGGCGCTGATGCCCAAGCTAGGCAACATCAACTGGTCCTTCGACACCGTGCCGCAACCGGGCCTGAACGGCCGCATCGGCTACCAGCCGCGCGGCAAGGTGCTGGGCGGCTCGAGCTCGGTGAACGCGATGATCTACATACGCGGCCAGCGCGAGGACTACGATGCCTGGGCGGCCGCCGGCAACCCGGGGTGGGGCTGGTCCGAGGTGTTGCCGTACTTCCTGAAGTCCGAGCACAACGAGCGCGGGCGCAGCGCGCTGCACGGCCAGGGCGGGCCTCTGAACGTGATGGACCTGCGAAGCCCGAACCGCTTCGGCCCCGAATTCGTCAAGGCGGGGCAGCAGGCCGGCCAGGCGCTGAACGCCGACTTCAACGGCGAGCAGCAAGAAGGCGTGGGCATGTATCAGGTCACGCACAAGAACGGCGAGCGCTTCAGCGCCGCCAAGGCCTATCTCACGCCGAACCTGGGCCGGCCCAACCTGAAGGTGATCACCGATGCCCTCACCACGCGCATCCTGACCGAAGGCAGGCGCGCGGTCGGCGTCGAGGTTCGCATCGCCGGCCAGCTGCTGAAGCTGCAGGCCAAGCGTGAGGTGCTGCTGTGCGCCGGCGCGCTGCAGTCGCCGCAGATCCTGATGCTGTCTGGCATCGGCCCGGGTGCGCAGCTGCAGCAGCACGGCATCGGCGTGGTCCACGACCTTCCCGGCGTCGGCGCCCACCTGCATGACCACCCTGATCTCGTGCTTTGCTACGACGCGCCGAAGCTGACCGACCTGTTCGGCATTTCCTTCGCCGGCATGATCAACGCCATCAAGGGCGTGTTCGAGTGGCGTCGCCAGCGCAGCGGCATGCTGACCACCAACTTCGCCGAGGCCGGCGGCTTCATAAAGAGCCAGCCCGGCGAGGCCAGGCCCGACCTGCAGCTGCACTTCGTCATCGGCAAGCTGGTCGACCATGGCCGCAAGACCGTCTTCGGGCATGGTTACTCCAGCCACGTCTGCCTGCTGCGGCCGAAGAGCCGCGGCAACGTCAGGCTGGCCAGCATTGACCCGACGGCCCCGCCGCGGGTCGACCCGAACTTCCTGGCAGAGCGCGACGACGTCGAGCGCCTGGTGCGCGGCGTCAGATTGATGCGCCAGATCCTGCAGCAGCCGGCCCTGGCAGCCTATGGCGCGAAGGAGTTCGCCAGTTCCGCGGCGGCGCAGGACGATGCGCAGATCGAGCAGCTGATCCGCAACCATGCCGACTCGGTATACCACCCGGTGGGCAGCTGCCGCATGGGGCCGGGTGCCATGGACGTGGTCGACCACGATCTGCGTGTGCACGGAATGCAGGGGCTGCGCGTGGTGGACGCGTCGATCATGCCGCAGGTGGTCAGCGGCAATACCAATGCGCCGACGATCATGATCGGCGAGAAGGCCGCCGACCTGATCAAGGCGGCAGCACGCGCCGGCAGCGCGACCGCCAGCATTCCGGCGCCGGCACTGCACCATGAAGCTGTCGGTACTTGACCAGTCGATCTCCATCGCCGGCTCGAGCGAGGACGCGGCCATCCGCGACACGCTGGAGCTGGCGGTGCATTGCGAGCAGCTCGGATACCACCGCTTCTGGCTGAGCGAGCACCACAGTCTGGCCACCATCGTCGGCACCGCGCCGGAGGTCCTGATGGCCGCGGTGGCGGCGCGCACCGCGCGCATGCGCATCGGCAGCGCCGGTGTGATGCTGCCTCACTACTCGGCGCTCAAGGTGGCCGAGCAGTTCCGCGTGCTCGAGGCGCTGGCGCCTGGGCGCATCGACCTGGGCGTGGGCCGCGCGCCGGGTGCGGACATGCGCACCGCCCAGCTGCTCAACCCCGATGCCTACGCGGCAGCGGAGCGTTTTCCGCAGCAGATCCGCGACCTGCAGTGGTGGACCGCCGGCGAGCCGCACCACGGCGTGATCGCGCACCCGCGCGGGCCGCACCTGCCTCAGATCTGGGTGCTGGGCAGCTCGGACTACGGCGCGCAGCTCGCGGCCCACTTCGGCCTGCCCTATGCCTTTGCGTACTTCTTCGCTGACGGCCAGGGCGTCGAGCAGGCGCTCGAGTTGTACCGCACGCTGTACAAACCGAGCCCGCGCCACCCCACGCCGCAGCCGACCATCTGCGTCTGGGCGCTGGCTGCCGATACGCAAGCCGAGGCCCAGCACCATGCGCTGAGCCGAGAGCGCTGGCGCATCGACCGCATGCGCGGCGCGCTTGGTCCGCTGAAACCGCCCGACGAGATCGCCGCGCGCGGCTTCACCGATGACGAGCAGCCATTGGTCCAGGCCACGCGGCGCAAGTCGCTGGTCGGCACGGCGGCGCAGGTGGCGGCGCAGCTGCGGGCGCTGGCGGCTTCGCTGGAGCTGGACGAGCTGGTGGTCAACACCTGGGCGCACGACCCAACCGTGCGGCGCCGCTCCTATGCGCTGCTGGCCCGGGAGTTCGCCATGGCGCCCGGCCGGTGACGGCGCCGCTGGAATTCGTGCTGCGCGGCGAGCACATCACGCTGGACGCATTGCTCAAGGCCACCGGGCTGGCCGAAAGCGGCGGCCGGGCCAAGGCGATGGTGGCCGCCGGGCTGGTGCGGGTGGACGGGCAGCTGGAACTGCGCAAGACCCGCAAGTTGCGAGCTGGGCAGTTGGTGGCGCTGGCGGCCACGCGCATCTGCGTGGTCGCGCCGCCGCCGGCGGCTGGCACTGGCGGCTGAAGACCTGCACCGCCCGGGGTTTTTCCCGAAGTCGGCCGGGGAACTCCGAGCGCTGCCACAATTCCAAGGGCATCATTCAGGCGCACGGGCTTGTGCAGGGGGAAACGGCCCCCAAGTCCGGTGCGGTCATGACAACCACTTCCACAAAGGGATTCGCGATGAAGAACCTGTTTTTCGCAGCCGCCATCGTCGTGGCTTCGGCTTTGGCCGTCGCGCCGTCGGTGTCCGATGCGAAGCGATTCGGCGGCGGGTCGTCCAGTGGCATGCAGCGCAGCATGCCCAACTCGGCACCGGCCAAGCCGGCCGCGCCTCAGCAAGCCGCACCAGCTGCCGCTCCCACGGGCGCGGCCGCGCCGGCGGCCGCCGGCCGCAGCTGGATGGGCCCGATCGCCGGCCTGGCGGCCGGCCTGGGCATCGCCGCGCTGATGAGCCACCTCGGCTTGGGTGAGGCATTCGGCAACTTCCTGATGCTCGCGCTGCTGGCCTTGGTGGCCTTCGTCGCCATCCGTCTGCTGATGCGTCGCTTTGGCGGCAACGCCGTGCCTTCCGGCGCGGCCCAGCGCGAGCAGCTGGCCGCTGCCGGCGGCGCGCCGGCGGGCACGCCGAACTGGAACAAGCCTGCCGACGCGCCGGTGATGCAGCGCAGCAGCGCGGCCGATGTCGGCACACTGTCGGCCGACGGCACCACGCGCCTGGCGCCGCTGTCGGGCTCGAGCGTCGCGCCGGTGGCATCGCCGAGTCTGCCGGCAGACTTCGACGCCGAGGGTTTCGCGCGCATTGCCAAGATGATCTTCATCCGCATGCAGGCCGCGAACGACGCCGGCGACCTGAACGACCTGCGCAGCTTCACCACACCAGAGATGTTCGCTGTGGCCAAGATGGACCTGCAGGACCGTGCCGGCAAGGCGCAGACCACCGACGTGGTGCATGTGGACGCGGAAGTGCTCGATCTGGTGAAGGAGGGCGAGCGTCACACCGTTAGCGTGCGCTTCCACGGCCAGATCCGCGAGGACGTCGGCGCACCGGCGGGAGATTTCGACGAGATCTGGCACCTGACGCGCTTTGGCGACAACCCGTCCTGGGCGATTGCCGGCATCCAGCAGCGGCACTGATCGCAAACGGCTCCTAACCACGAAGCCCCGCCTCCAGCGGGGCTTCGTTCATTGCGTATCCGAGGTGAAGCGATGAGCGCGCCCTGCCCCATCGAACTCCAAGCCCCCGACCTGTCGCGCTGGGCGCTGGGCAATGGCGGCACGCCCTATGTCTGGAGCTTCGACTCGGGCCGGGCCGGCCCGCAGGTGATGGTCCAGGCACTGACACACGGCAACGAGATCTGCGGCGCGATCGCGCTGGACTGGCTGCTGGGCTGCCAGACGCAATGGCGGCCGCAGCGCGGCCGTGTGACGCTGGCTTTTGGCAACATCGCCGCCTACTCACGCTGGAACCCTGCCGACCCCGACCGCAGCCGCTACGTGGAAGAGGACTTCAACCGCGTCTGGTCCGACGAGGCGCTGCTCGGCCCGGGCAATTCGGTCGAGCTGCGCCGCGCGCGTGAACTGCGGCCCTTCGTCGACGCCGCCGAGCTGCTGCTCGACATCCATTCGATGCGCGACGCCTGCAGGCCGCTGATGGTGTGCGGCGCCGACGGCCGCGGCGGCCAGAAGGGCGCGGCGCTGTCGCGCAGGCTGCAGGTGCCCGAGGTGCTGCTGATCGACACCGGCCATCCAGCCGGCCTGCGCATGATCGAACGCGGCCCCTTCGCCGACCCGCGCGATGCGCGCTGCGCCGTGCTCATCGAATGCGGACAGCACTGGGAGCGCAGCGCCGCCGAAGTCGCCAAGGACACTCTGCTGCGCTTCCTGGGCCACTGCGGCGTGCTTCCCGAGGCCTTCGTCGCCGCACAGCTGCAGCAGGCGGGCCGCGCGCTGCCGGCGCGGCAGCAGCTGGTGCGCGTCACCGAGGCGGTCGTCGCGCGCAGCCTGGATTTCCGCTTCGTGCGCGAGTTCCGAGGCCTCGAAGTGATTGCCAAGGCCGGCGAACTGATCGCCACCGATGGCGCGCACGAGTTCCGCTCACCCTACGACGACACCGTGCTGGTGATGCCCGGCACCACCAACCTGAAGGTGGGCATGACCACGGTGCGGCTCGGGCGCTTCGAAGAGCTGGATCCCGAGCCGCAGACATCGGCGCATTGATTTCGCGCCCGCAGACTCATAGGAGCGTGGGCGGCAGGCTCAGCGTGACTTCCAGCCCAGGCTGCGCATTGCGCAGGCGCAGCGTGCCGCCATGCGCCTGCGCCACCAGGCGGCACAGATACAGGCCAAGGCCGACGCCGCCGGTGCTGCGCTGCCGCGCCGCATCGGCGCGGTAGAAGGCCTCGCTCAGTTGCGGCAGCTGCGCGTCATCGACGCCGGAGCCGAAGTCGCGCACCACCAGCTCCAGCCGGCCGTCGGCCAGCACAGTGCGCACGCATGGCGGACCGTCGGCCGCGGCGCCGTGGCGCAAGGCGTTGTCGACCAGGTTGCGCAAGGCCAGACGCAGGCGCACCGGGTCGAGCTCGGCGGCTGGCAGCTGCGGCGCCAGTTCCAGGCGCAGCGCGGCTGCGGCGAACTGCTCGGCAACCAGCGTGCGCACCAGCGCATTCAGGTCGCAGCGCTCGCGCTGCAGCGCCGCATGGCCCGCGGCCAGCCGCTCGCTTTCCAGCAGGTCAGTGATCAGGTCGCGCATCGTGCCCAGGTCGCGCAGCAGCGCGTCGCGTGCGTCGCCCGGAGCCACCAGCTCGGCATTGAGCCGGGCGCGCGTCAACGGCGAGCGCAGCTCATGGCTCACCGCCAGCAGCAGACCGCGCTTGGCATCGAGCATGCCGCGGATGTCGCGCGCCATGGTGTTGACCTGATCGGCCAGGTCGCCGAGCTCGTCATGCCGCCGCACCGGGATGGGTGTGTCGAACTGCCCCTGCCCGAAGCGTTGCGCTCCGCCGCGGATGTCGTCGAGCGGCCGGAACAGGTGTCGCACGTAGCCGTAGGCGGCAGCGGTCAGCAACAGCAGCGCGGCCAGCGTGAACCAGCCGATGGTGCGAGGCCTCGAGGCCCAGCCCCGATCGCCCAGCCCGAAGGTGATGCGATGGCCGTCGGCGGTGTGCCGCTGCAGCAGCCAGCGGCCGTCGTCGCCCGCGTCGTGATCCGGTCCACGGTACCAGGCGCGCTGCTGCGGATGCGAATCGAACTGCACCGCCGGGCCTTCGATGCGCACCGACAGCGGCAGCCGCTGCGCCAGCGCCTGTGCGCGGGCCGGATCGGGCGGCGAACCCAGGTCCACGACCAGACGGTCGACGTAGTCGGAGACCAGCGGCCGTACCACGGCGCTCCAGCCGCCGGACAGCGCGCGCTGCATGCCGGCCAGGAAGATGGCCGTGGTGGCCAGCGCCAGCAGCAGGAACAGCAGCACCAGGCGCATGCCCAGCGAGCGCCTCAGCCGCCGGCCCCAGCGCCGCAGCGCAGTCACGCGCGCGCTCCGGCAAAGGCATAGCCGGCGTTGCGCAGCGTCTTGATGCAGTCCAGCGGTTCGAGCTTGCGGCGCAGCCGGCTGACCAGGATGTCGACCGCGCGGGTGTGCAGCTCGGCCTCGTGGCCGCGCAGCCGGTTGAGGATCTGGTCGCGGTCGAAGACCTTCTGCGGCTCGCGCGCCAGCAGCACCAGCAGCTCGAACTCGGTGCCGGTCAGCTCCACCGGCTGACCCAGGCGCTGCACCTGGCGCCGCGCCAGATCGATGTGAAGGCCCTCGAAGGACAGCGCCTGCGCGTCAGGTACCGGGGCGCTGCGCGCGCGGCGCAGGATGGTCTGCAGCCGCGCGGCCAGCTCGCGCGGCTCGAAGGGCTTGGGCAGGTAGTCGTCAGCGCCGAGCTCCAGGCCGACGATCCGGTCCATGACCTCTCCGCGCGCGGTGAGCATGATGATCGGCAGGCCGCTTTCCTTGCGGATGGCACGGCACAGCTCGAAGCCGTCCATCTCGGGCAGCATGACGTCGAGGATCGCGGCATCGAAAGCCTCGGTGCGCAGACGCGCGAGCCCCAGGCTCGGCCGCGTGGCACTCTGGAGCTGCATGTCGAAACGCTGCAGATACGCCGCCAGCGGCGGCGCCAGCAGTTCGTCGTCGTCAATCAGCAGGATGCGGTGCACGGCCGCGATGCTCGCATGCGCCGCAGCCATTCGCCAGGCGAGCTCAGGACCGCCAGCCGCTGCGGCCGCGCTTGTCCATGAACTCGCGCAGCCGGACCTGCTGCTCGGGCCTCAGGCTGTCGTAGAAGTCGGCCAGCGCGTCGATGGTGGCCGGGCTGCCGGCGCGAATGGCATTGGTCTTCTCGTCGACCAGGGCCTGCGCACGCGCCTTGTCGAAGCGCTCGCCGCTGACCAGTGCGCGCAGTTCGGCGCGCGGGCTGCCCATGCTGCCGACCAGCGCATTGCGCTGCTCACGCATCTTGTCGAAGGCCGCGCCGAGCTTGACCTGCTGGGCGGCATCGAGCTGCAGTTCCTTGCCGGCGCGTTCGAGCAGCCGCTCGCGCCACTTGGCGGTATCCTCCGCGCTTACCTGCGCGCCGTTCCAGCCATGGTGGCGCTGGCCGCAGGCGGCCAGGCCGCCGGCCAGGACGGCGGCGCCGAACAGGCCGATCAGGGTTCTCTTGATCCAGGTCTTCATGAACATCTCCTTCGGTTGGGCCCGACCTCGGGCATGTGTTCATGGTGCCGGGCGGGCCCGCTCGAGTCCTTTCGCGCCGGTTTCGTCGTGTATCGTTTCATGTCATGGCCCGACTTGAACACGTCGTCGAAGACTCGCCCGGCATCGATGGCGAACTGCTTCGCAGCATCCGGGCTCGGCGCGGCGGTACGCTGCTCAACCTGGACCGCCAGCTGCTGCACAGCGCCCCGCTGGCGCGTGGCTGGAACAGCCTGATGGGCGCGATCCGTGGCGAAACGCTGCTCGACGGCGCACTGCGCGAACTGGTGATCCTGCGCGTGGCCGTTCTGAACCGCGCGGCCTACGAGTTTGCTCAGCACGCGCCCGTGGCGCTGGCCGAAGGCCTGTCGCAGCCGCAGGTGGACGCCGTGCGCGACTGGCAGGGGTCGGCACTGTTCGATGCGCGCGCGCGCGACGTGCTTGCCTACACCGACGCGATGACGCTGCAGGTGCAGGTGCCGCAGCCACTGTTCGACGCGCTGCGCGCCCGGCTGTCGGAGCGCGAGCTGGTCGAGCTCACCGCCATCGTGGCCAGCTACAACATGGTGTCACGCTTTCTGGAAGCGCTGCAGATCGAGATCGAAGGCTGAGGCCGAACCAACGCTGCCGGCACCCAATGAAAAACGGCACCGCATCGCTGCGGTGCCGCTTCACATCGAGCGCCGGATTACAGCGTGCGGATGTTGGCCGCTTGCGGGCCCTTGGCGCCTTGCTTGACTTCGAACTCGACGCGCTGGTTTTCCTGCAGGCTCTTGAAGCCGGTGCCGGACTTGATCTCGCTGAAGTGCGCAAACAGGTCCTTGCCGCCAGACTCCGGCGTGATGAAGCCGAAGCCCTTGCCGTCGTCGAACCATTTCACGGTGCCGGTCTGGGTGGGGTTATCCATGGATGAAATTCCTCAAGTGGATGGATTGAACATAACCGCGCCACCGACCTCGATGGCGCGGACAGAGACACTCAAGAAACATCAACCAGGGGGATTTCGAACCGGGCCGGCCCTCGCTGCTGAAGCTTGGGCGGTAAAGCGGAAAAGACCTTGAAGAAACGGTCCTGTGTATGTCTGTGGCGGTATTGTAGCCCGTATCGCACGTGGCGCCACATGAGTCTCATCATCTGCAGGTGTGGCACAGGGTCGGTGTCCCGCCAGAGACAGTGATTGCTCTGATTGCCAGAACGCGGTGCTGCGGCCTATAAATCGGCGGCTTTTGGCCTGTGAACCGGGCCCTGGCCCAGCCAACAGAAGAGAGACGAGACGCCCATGTCGAACAGCGCGGACCCTTTGCTCAGCGTGCGTGGCGTGACCGTGCGCTTCGGCGGCATCGTCGCACTCGACGGCGTGAGCTTCGATGTGCGGCGCGGCGATATCTGCGGCCTGATCGGCCCCAACGGCGCGGGCAAGACCACGCTGTTCAATTGCCTCAGCCGCCTGTACCAGTACCAGGCCGGCGACATCCTCTACGAAGGCAAGTCGATCACCAACACGCCAACCCACCAGATTGCAGGAATGGGCATGGGCCGCACCTTCCAGAACCTGGCGATGTTCCGAACGATGCCGGTGCTGGACAACGTGATGGTCGGCGCGCACTGTCGCTCGTCGGCCGGCTTCCTGGCCAGCGCGCTGCGCCTGCCCAGCGTGTCGGCCGAGGAAGCGCGGCTGCGCGACAAGGCGCGCAAGATCATGGTCGACCTGGACCTGGCGCAGTTCCAGGACCGCCCGGTGGGCGACCTGCCCTTCGGCATCCAGAAGCGCGTGGAGTTCGCGCGCGCGCTGGCGGCCGAGCCCAAGTTGCTGTTGCTGGATGAGCCCGCGGCCGGCCTCAACCACGAGGAACTGTCCGAGCTGGCGCGGCTGATCCGCGACGCCCGCGACCGCCTGGGCATCACCGTATTGCTGGTCGAGCACCACATGAGCCTGGTGATGAGCGTGTCGGACCACATCGTCGCGCTGAACTTCGGCCGCAAGATCGCCGAAGGCAACCCCGAGCACATCCAGAAGCATCCGGACGTGATCGAGGCCTACCTGGGAGCCCCCGCCAATGTCTAAGCTCCTGGAAGTGAACAAGCTGTGCGCTTCCTATGGCGCGACGCAGGTGCTGTTCGACGTGGACTTCACCCTCGAGACCGGCCACATCACCGCCATCCTGGGAGCCAACGGCGCCGGCAAGACGACGACGCTGCGCGCGCTGTGCCAGGTGGTCAAGACCAGCGGCAGCATCATGCTCGACGGCACGCAGGTGGTCGGCAAATCCACCGAGTCGGTGGTGCGCATGGGCGTGGCCCACGTGCCCGACGGCCGCGGCACCTTCACCGGCCTGTCGGTGGAGGAGAACCTGAAGCTTGGCGCCTACGTGCGCGGCAACCGCGCCGAGATGGAGCAGGACATGGAGCGCATGTTCGAGCGCTTCCCGATCCTCAAGCAGCGCCGCCACCAGCAGGCCGGCACGCTGTCGGGCGGCGAGCAGCAGATGCTGGCCATCAGCCGCGCGCTGATGCTGCGCCCCAAGCTGCTGCTGCTGGACGAGCCCTCGTTCGGCCTGGCTCCGCTGATCGTGGCCGAGATCTTCCGCATCATGCGCACCATCAACCAGGAAGACCGCGTCAGCATGCTGCTGGTCGAGCAGAACGCTTCGCTGGCACTCGACCTGGCCGACCATGCCTACCTGCTGGAAACCGGCCGCGTCGCACTGTCCGGCCCCAGCGACATCATCAAGAACGACGAGTCGGTGCGCCGCGCCTACCTCGGCTACTGAGGCCCAGCATCCATGGAAGCCCTGCTCTTTCAGATCTTTTCCGGCCTGGCCAACGGCATCATCTACGGCTCGGTGGCACTGGCCCTGGTGATGATCTACCAGGCCACGCACCACATCAACTTCGCCCAGGGCGAGATGGCCACCTTCAGCACCTTCATCGCCTGGTGGCTGATCCAGGGCGGCTGGCCGTACTGGGGCGCGTTCTTCTTCACGGTGGCGGTGTCCTTCGCCGGCGGGCTGCTGGTGCAGCGCATCATCCTGAAGCCGATCGAGAAGGCGCCGGTGATGACCAACGTCATCGTCTTCATCGGCTTGCTGCTGATTTTCAATGCCTTCTCGGGCTGGTTCTTCGACCACACCATCAAGTCCTTCGACAGCCCCTTCCCCAAGGACGGGGCGCTGGACACGAAGTACTTCTCGGCCCACCAGGTCGGCTCGGCCGGCGTGCTGGTGGTGGTGCTGGTGGCGCTCTTCGCCTTCTTCAGGTTCACACCCATCGGCCTGGCCATGCGCGCGGCGGCGCAAAACCCCGATTCGGCCCGGCTGGTGGGCATCCGCGTGTCGTGGATGCTGGGCCTGGGCTGGGGCCTGGCGGCGGCCATCGGCGCCATCGCCGGCATGATGGTCGCGCCGATCGTCTTCCTCGATCCGAACATGATGGCCGGCATCCTGCTGTACGGCTTTGCCGCGGCGCTGCTGGGCGGCATCGACAACCCGGTGGGCGCGGTGATTGGCGGATTCATCGTCGGCGTGCTCGAGAACCTGCTCGGCGCCTATGTCATCGGCACCGAGCTCAAGCTGACCGTGGCGCTGGTGCTGATCGTCGCCACGCTGACGCTCAAGCCCGCCGGCCTGTTCGGCAAGAAAGTGGTGGTGCGCGTATGAAAAGCCAGGTCGATCGCAAGTGGATCTGGATCGGCGCGCTGGTGCTGGCAGTCGGCCTGCTGGTGCTGCCCTTCCTGTTCAAGAACTATCGCGTCTTCCAGTTCAACCTGGTGCTGGTGTATGCGGTCGCGATCCTGGGCCTGAACATCCTGACCGGTTTCAACGGCCAGTTCTCGCTCGGCCACGGCGCCTTCTATGCCTTCGGCGCCTACACCGCGGCGATACTGATGTCGCACTACGGCGTCCCGTACTGGGCCACGCTGCCGGCGGCCTTCGTGTTCTGCTTCGCCTTCGGCTTCCTGGTCGGCTTCCCGGCCTTGCGGCTGGCGGGGCACTTCCTGGCGCTGGCCACCTTCGCGCTGGCACTGGCGGTGCCGCAACTGCTGAAGTACAAGAAGATCGAAGGCTTGACCGGCGGCGTGCAGGGCATCGTGCTGAGCAAACCGGAACCGCCCTTCAGCTTCAGCCTGCTTGGCCAGCAGTTGAGCCCGGACCGCTGGCTGTACTTCTTCACGCTGTTCGTCTCGGCATTGATGTTCCTGCTGGCCTGGAACCTGCTCCGCGGCCGCGTCGGCCGCGCGCTGGTGGCCATCCGGGACCATCCGATCGCCGCCACTGCCATGGGCATCAACCTGCCGGTGTTCAAGTCGCTGACCTTCGGCACTTCGGCCGGCTTCACCGGGCTTGCCGGCGCGCTGGGCGCGATCGTCGTCGCCTTCGTCTCGCCGGACAGCTTCACCGTGCAGCTGTCGATCTT
>JBEIHU010000067.1:0-18051 GCA_040381175.1 Burkholderiaceae bacterium | reverse complement strand
TCCTGGTTGATGGTGGAGATGCCCTGTATGGGCACTGCGTCGTTGATGGAGACGGTGTGTCGTTGAACGCGGCGCAGCCTGTCCAGCGCCGCCTCCGGGCTGAGGCTGCTGCCCGCCAGCTTCAGCCGTTGGCGCATCACCCGGTACAGGATCAACGCCATGAAGCAGATGCTGGCGTGCGCCCTGATGCGCTCGGGCAGCCGGTGGAAGACCGGCGCGATCTCGATCTCCGACTTCAGCACCTTGAAGCCGCGCTCGATGTCGGCCAGGCTCTTGTAGCGCGCCACGATCGCGGCAGCATCGAGGTCTTTGACGTTGGTCACCAGCACCAGCTTGCCGTCCATCACCTCAGCGCGTTCGAGCACGCGTTCGTCGATGTCGTAGGTGAACAGCTCGGACTTCAGGTCCACCCGCACGATGCTGGCCAGCCGCGCTTCGCTGACCTCATGGAAGAACCGGGCCTTGGCGCCGGAGTCGCTGAGCTTCCTGCCGCGGTGGACAACGCCTGCGTCCTGGCCGTCGAGCTTGCCGGCCAACTGAGCGGCTCGGGCCTCGAGCTCGGCGATGCGCTGGCGCCGCAGCTGCGTTTGTTCGAGTGCCCGCGCAGGGTTGTGGGCCACCACCAGGCGATGGCCCTGCCATCGAGCTTCGTCGATGACCTCTGCCGTGGCGGCCTCCATCTTGGTGCGCATCGGCTGCAGCAGCTCGACGAACTCGCCATAGCGACGGCCGGGAACGGCCAGGATGAACTCCAGCGGCTTGCCGCTGCCGGCGTTGAGCTGGCAGAGCTCTTCGATGTTGTCCAACGACAGCAGCCCCCGGTCGGCCACGACGATCAGCCGGCTGATATGCGGGTAGCGGCCAAGCACCTTCTGCAGCGTGGGCTTGAGCGTCGAGACCTCGGCCGCATTGCCGTCGAAGACCTCGTGGTAGATCGGCATCCCGTCGGCGGTCTGCACGACGCCGAGCATGAATTGCCGGGCGATGACGCCTTCCTTGGACATCCCGTGGTGGCGAACGTCGCCGTCCTGAACGCTAAAGCCCTCGGTGCGGATCGTGGTCAGGTCGTAGAAGACCACCGACAGCTCCTCGTCGATCAAGGAGCGCAGCAGGTGGGCCACGCAATCGTCGACCGAGCCCTGGTGGTCCATCAGCGCGTCCATGCTGCGCAGCAGTTGCTGGTGGGTCAACTTGGCCGATTCGATGCCGGGCATGCTGACCGTCTGCAGCCAGCGCAGGGTGCCGAGCTTGGAGTCGGGGTCGCACAGGCGGTTGAAGACCATCACCCGAATTGCGTGCTCCACCGCGGTGGTGTAGCGGGCACGGCGGAACACGCCGGCCAGCGCGTCGAAGCCCAGTTCGCGCCAGAGCTGATCGAGCGCCCAGACATCGCCCAGGGCCAATGCGGACTCGAAGCGGACCTGGGGGGTGGCGGTGTCGCGAGGAGCGTGGCCGCGAGCCTTGAGCAGCGACTGCAGGAGTTTGTCGACCTGGCCGCCGTTCTCGTCGACGCGACCGAGCGTGAGCAGGCTGCGCTGGCGGGGCTGGCCAGCAGCGTCGCGGAAGGACTCCACCAGCTGAGCGTAGCTGTGGCCCTTGACACGCGTGAGCTTGATGAACACGGGGGGCAGTGTAATCGAAACAGCTTCTGATGTAACTACATCGAATCTAACAAGTTTAGACTACACCAAATCGCCGGCACGCGACTGTAAGTCATTGATTCCTATAGATCTCGACGCCTCGAACCGGCTCGAAACGTCCCGGAAGTGTCGAACTTCGGTGATCTTGCCCGACGACATGAACGCGCACCTGCGCACCGTGATCGTGGCGCCAATGACTACCGGGTCGCGGCCGGCGCGCTTCCGAATCGCGCTCACCTTCCAGGGCAAGAAGGGCCTGATCGTGCTGTACCAGATCCTAACGCTCGACCGTGCGCGGTTGGTCAAGCGATTGAGTGCCTTGCGCCCGGCCACGCTGGCTGCGACGCTGCAGACTTTGCAGGCCATGTTTGCGCCATGACGCATGGGTCGCCAGTTGCGAATGCGCAGGCCCGGCTGTGTCCCGTCAGGCGGTTTGCTGTCTTCCACCTGGCAAGCCCATGGAGCGGTGGGTCAGGGGCGCTGAGGCACTTCATGGTCATGAGGGTGCGGTTTGATCCGACGCGACTGTACCGAGGCCTGCCCGCATTTCCCCCGCCGTCCTCAGGCCATCGTCGACGACGCGCGCCTCCCGGCTATGCTTGGATCCGCTACCGTTCGCGCCGTCCTATAAGGAGACACCCCATGACCCTGAGCCGTCGCACCGTATTGCAGTCCATCGCCGCCTCCGCCCTGGCTGGATCGGGCAGCGGAGCCTTCGCCCAGTCGGCCTTCGAGACCGTCAAGATCATCACCGGCTTCCCGCCGGGCGGCACCTCCGACACGATCTGCCGCCGCGTGGCCGCCAAGCTGGCCCCAGGCTACGGCCGCAGCGTGGTGGTGGAAAACCGCACCGGTGCCGGCGGCCAGATCGCCATCCAGGGCGTGCGCACCATGGCGCCCGACGGTACCACGCTGCTGCAGACGCCGATGTCCATGCTGGGCATTTACCCGCACATCTATCGCAAGCTGCCCTACGACCCGGTGGCCGACCTCACGCCGGTGACGCTGGGTTGCACCTTCGACTTCGGCTTCGCGGTCGGTCCGGCGGTGCCAGCCTCGGTGCGCAACATCGCCGACTTCCTGGCCTGGTGCAAGGCCAACCCGGCGCAGGCCAACTTCGGCTCGCCCGCGGCGGGCTCGGTGCCGCACTTCATCGGGGTGCTGCTCGGGCGCAGCGCGAACGTCGACCTCAAGCACGTGCCATACCGCGGTACCCAGCCGGCCATCCTGGAGATGATCGGCGGTCAGCTCCAGGCCGTCTCGGGCCCGATCGGCGAGTTCACGCAGCACGTGGCCGCGGGCAAGTGCCGGCTGCTGGCGGCCACGGGTGCGAGCCGCAGCCGCTTCGCGCCGGACACACCCACGCTGGTGGAGCAGGGCTTGCGCGACATGGCTTTCAGCGAGTGGTTCGGCTTCTATATGCCGGGCAAGGCGCCGGCCGACGTGGTGCAGCGCGCCAACACCGCGCTGCGCGCGGCGCTGGCCGACAAGGAGACCGTGGACGGCCTGGCCGTGATGGGCCTGGAGGCGAAGTCGTCCACGCCGGCCGAACTGGCCGCACTGCTGAAGGCCGATACCGAGCGCTGGGGGCCCATCGTCAAGGCCATCGGCTTCACTGCCGAGAGCTGAGTGACCGGCAAGGCGCCCGGGCCCAGCGCTCGGACCGGCACGTCGGGGGTACAGCGACTGCCGCTGTCCGGCCTACGCATGCTGGACCTGACCAATGTGCTGGCGGAGCTCTTCGCCTGCCACCCGCTGGCGCACCTGGGCGACGAGGTCATCAAGGTCGAGGCGCCCGACGGCGGCGACCTCGCGCGCCAGTTGGGCGCCGACCCCGCTCTCAACCGGCTCCGCCTCGGCGCGTCGTTCCTGGCACAGAACGAGGGCAAGCGCTCGATCGAGCTGGGTCTGGAGAAGCACGCCGGCAAGGCCGTGCTGCGGCGCCTGTTGGCTGGCGCCGATGCCCCGGTGGAGAGCTTCCGGTCCGGGGGGATGCAGCGATCGGGCCTGGGCGACGAGGCGCTGCCGCACCACAACCCGCGGCTGGTGTGCTGCGCCATCTGCGGCTACGGCCAGGACGGCCCGCTGCGCGACCTGCCCGCCTACGACCGGATCATCCAGGGCTTGGAGGCGGTGATGAGCATCACCGGTGACGCCCACGGCGCGCCGATGCGGGCGGGCCTACCGGTGGCTGACACGATGGGCAGCCTGACCGCGGCGCTGGCCGTGTGCGCCGCGCTGGCCGAGCGCGACCTCGAGGGCGGGCGCTTCATCGATGTCTCGATGCTGGAATCGGTCATCGCCACCATGGGTTGGGCGGTGTCCAGCCTGCTGGTGGCCGGCCAGGCGCCGCAGCCCATCGGCAACGAGAACGCCATCGCCAGTCCCTCGGGCGCCTCGCGCACGGACGACGGGCTGCTCAACATCGCCGCCAACAAGCAGCAGCAGTTCGAGGCGCTGGCCAGCCTGATCGGCGGCGACGACCCTCTCATCGCCCTGCGCTTTGCCCAGCGCCAGGCACGGCTGGAGCACCGCTTCGAGCTCGAGGCCGAGATCGAAGCTGCCCTGGCCGCGCACCCGGCCGCACACGGACGGTCGCTGCTCACCGCTGCCGGAGCGTCGGTCGGGCCGGTGCAGAGCGAGCTGCAGGCGCTGGAGCACCCGCAGGTGGCCGGCCGCGGCCTGGTTCCCACCTTCTCCCCGGGCGCCGGGCGTGGGCCGAGACATCCGCGTGCTGCGCACCGGCGTCAAGCTCGGCGGCGCGCGCGCGGCAGTGTCGCGGCCCCCACCGAACCTGGACCGGCACACCGGCCAGATCCTGAAAGAACTCGGCTGTACCGGTGCCGAGATCGATGCCATGCAGGCCGAGGGCGCCATCGCCCTGGCGACCGCGTCAACAGAACCTCAACCCCCGCCGGCTGAGCTCGGCATCCACTGACCACAAGGAGACACCCCATGAAGCAGCACCGCATTACCACCAGCGACGGCGTCGGCCTGAACGTGCTCGAGGCCGGCAGCGGACGACCACTGGTGATGATTCCCGGCTGGTCGCAGGCGGCCGAGCAGTTCAAGTTCCAGATCGAGGGTCTATCGGACCGCTACCGCGTCATCGCCATCGACATGCGCGGCCACGGGGACTCGGACAAGCCGGCACACGGCTACCGCATCCAGCGCCTGGCCAAGGACGTGTGGGATGCGTTGCGCGCGCTGGACGTGAGGGGCGCCACCATGCTCGGCCACAGCATGGGCTGCTCGGTGCTGTGGTGCTACTTCGACCTCTTCGGCGCCGAGCGGGTGGGCAAGTTCGTGTTCTGCGACGAGCCAGCCTTCCTCACCACCAACCCCGCCTGGGGCGAGGAGGAGCTGACCAACGCCGGAGCGATCTTCAGCCCCGAGGCGGTGACCGGCACGGCCAATGCGTTGGCCGGCCCGGACGGCGTGGCCACCTCCAAGGGCTTCGTCGGCGGCATGGTCACCTCGGCCATGCCCAAGGAGCAGCTCGAGTGGATGATCGACTGCAACCTGAAATTTCCGCGCGGGTATTCGGCGGCGCTGATCTACAACCACTGCCACCAGGACTGGCGCGACGTGATGCCGCGCATCAACGTGCCCACGCTCTACATTGGCGGGCGCGTGAGCCTGGTGCCGTGGAAGGGGGTGGCCTGGTCGGCGTCCGCAACCCCCGGTGCGCGGCTGGAGATCTTCGAGGAGGCCGAGGGCGGGCAGCACTTCATGTTCGTGGAGAACCCGGCCAAGTTCAACCGCATCCTGGCGGACTTCATGGGCTGAGGCCCTGCATCGCCCCGCCCCGTCAACGGAAGGCCTCCAGAAGACGTGCAGTCCCCACACCTCACCTTCACCGTCCCCGAGGCGATGCACCTCATCCGCGAGCATCCGCTCGGAGTGCTGCTGACGACGAGCCCGGACGGGCTGGACGCCAATCCATCGCCTTCGAGTTCGACGCCGCGGTCGGGCCGTACGGGCTGCTGACGGCGCGTGTGGCCCGCAACAACCCTGTGTGCCAGCATTGCCGCGATGGGGCCGACGTGCTGATGATGCTTCCGCGGCCACGAGAGCGACAGCTGGCCGAACTTGCACTCCATCAAGTACGAGACGCACCGGCGGGTGCCCACCTGGAACTGCGAGGTGGTGCACGCGCACCGGCCGGCTGAGAGTGCAGGACGAGTACAACTCAACCCGCGGCGTGATGGCCCGCCTGACGCGCAAGCAAGACGCCCCGGAGCCCAGGGCCTGGCAGATGGGCGAGTCGGCGCCGGTGTACATCGACGGCATGGTCAAGGCCATCGAGCCTGGTTCGTTGGGACGAATTCTTGGGACGAATCCGGGGAAACAGGGAGGTCTGGAGGGGGGCCTTACTTGACTCTCCGCCCTTGTAGACCCCGTCATTCCCCTTCATAGGAGGTTCGAGTCAAATCGAGCCTACCGACACGAAGCCCGAGCAAGTGGCGCGCCTTGTGTGGTCCGCGCGCGCCTTTGGATTCCAGGCCCCTCCGTGGGCCAATTTGTGGGCCAATTTCGGGGAGCTCAGGGGAACGCGAAGAACAAGAGCTTTTCTGAATCAACAACTTACATTCCCCCTCCGACCCCTGTAGCCCCTACCGAATGGGTCAAGTCCCATCAGCCGCCCCAGCTAGATCCCGTCAGATGGCCCCCCATCGCAAGGTGAGCGCCGTCGTCGTTGAGGCGTGGCATCTGGGCAAGCCGGCTTTTCCGTGCGGATGGACTGCGCGGCCCTTGTCCTGCGATCCGGTCCGGGTTTCAGGCTGGGAGCCTCGACAACTTGACGGCGCCCGATCGCGACGGCGCTGTCCCTGCGGGCGGGTGCTGCGCAGGGGCCGGCGGCGCCATCCGCCGGGCCTTAGCATATGGCCCGCAGCTGCCTGCCGTGGGGCCGCCGCACCCGTCAACAAGCACAAGGAGACCCGCACCCATGGCGCCAGACATCGACATCGCCCAGGCGGCCAAGCTGCAGCGCATCGGCCCCCTGGCGCTTGAAAAGCTCGGCATCGGCGACGAACACCTCGAGCCCTACGGCCACTACAAGGCCAAGATCTCGCTCGACTACCTTGCGTCGCTGCAGGGCCGGCCCGACGGCAAGCTGGTGCTCGTCACCGCCATCAGCCCCACGCCGGCCGGCGAGGGCAAGACCACCACCACGGTGGGCCTGGGCGACGCGCTCAACCGCATCGGCAAGAAGGCCATCGTGTGCCTGCGCGAACCTTCGCTCGGCCCGGTGTTCGGCATGAAGGGCGGCGCGGCCGGCGGCGGCCATGCCCAGGTGGTGCCGATGGAAGACATCAACCTGCACTTCACCGGCGACTTCAACGCGATCGCGCTGGCCAACAACCTCCTGGCGGCAATGGTCGACAACCACATCCACCACGGCAACGCGCTCGAACTCGACGTGCGCCGCATCACCTGGAAGCGGGTGATGGACATGAACGATCGCGCCCTGCGCCAGATGGCGGTGTCGCTTGGCGGGCCGGGCAATGGCTACCCGCGCGAAGACGGCTTCGACATCGTGGTGGCCAGCGAGGTGATGGCGATCTTCTGCCTGGCCACCTCGTTGCAGGATCTGAAGCAAAGGCTCGGCCGGATCGTGGTCGGCACTGACCGCCACCTCAAGCCGGTGACCGCGCGCGACCTGAAGGCTGATGGCGCCATGGCCGTGCTGCTGAAGGACGCGATCAAGCCCAACCTGGTGCAGACGCTGGAGAACAACCCCGCCATCCTGCATGGCGGGCCCTTCGCCAACATCGCGCACGGCTGCAACTCGGTCATCGCCACCCGCGCCAGCCTGAAGCTGGCCGACTACGTGGTCACCGAAGCCGGCTTCGGCGCCGACCTGGGGGCCGAGAAGTTCCTCGACATCAAGTGCCGCAAGACCGGCCTGTGGCCCGATGCCGCGGTGGTGGTGACCACGATCCGGGCGCTCAAGTACCACGGTGGCGTGGATGTGCAGGCACTGGCGGCCGAGAACCTCGACGCGCTAGAGAAAGGACTGCCCAACCTGGAGCGCCACGTGCGCAACCTGCACCAGCATTTCGGCCTGCCCTGCGTGGTGGCGCTCAACCATTTCAGCCACGACACCGAGGCCGAGTTGCAGTTGGTGCAAGCGCACATGCAGCGCCTGGGCGTGGCGGTGCAGGTGGCGCGCCACTGGGCCGAAGGCGGGCGCGGGGCCGAAGGCCTGGCGCGCGCGGTGGTGTCGCTGGTCGAGCAGGCGCCGCCCGCGCCCGAACGCCGGCCGTACCTGTACCCGGACGATGCCCCCTTGCTGACCAAGGTGGAAACGATCGCTCAGCGCCTGTATGGCGCCGCCGGCGTGAGCGCGGGGCACAAGGTTCGCGCGCAGATCCACCGCCTCGAGGCCGAAGGCTACGGCCACTACCCGGTGTGCGTGGCCAAGACGCAGTACTCCTTTTCCACCGACCCGATGGCGCGAGGTGCGCCCAGCGGCCACGTGCTGAACATCCGCGAGGTCCGCCTGGCCGCGGGAGCAGAGTTCGTGGTCATGATCTGCGGCGACGTGATGACGATGCCCGGCCTGCCCAAGGTGCCTGCGGCCGAGCGCATCGACGTCGACGATTCAGGGCGCGTGGTGGGCCTGTTCTAGGGCCCGCCGCGGGGCTAGCGCTCGGCGATGAAGTGCTGCATGCTGACCGTCTCGCCCGGCAGCAGGTAGCTGCGCACCCGCTGCTCCAGCTCCTGGTCGGCCAGCGTGGCGCGCGAACGCTGGTGCAGGTAGTCGGCCCACGAGGTGACGATGAAGCGCTCGACGTAGCGCGACGGGTCCGACAGGTCGCGGTAGGCTCGCCAGAAGGTGGCGCCGTCGCGCCTGCGCGGCGCGCGCAGCTGGGCCAGCGCGTCCAGGAAGGCCTCGCTGTGCTCGGCCGCGACGCGGTAGCCCAGCTCCACCGCCACCGGGCCGGCCTCGGGCAGGGGCTCGTCGGCGACGAAGAAGTCGTCCCAGCGCGTCCTCAACGTCACGTCCTCTGCCTGGCCCATGCGAAGGGGGAAGGGCCGCGCCAGCAGCAGCCCGCCGGCCATGCAGGCGGCCGCCACGCTCAGCGCGAAGGCCAGGCTGGCGATGTCCGACAGCGCGCCCCAGAAGGCCGAGCCGATGGCGAATGCACCCAGTGCGCACAGCGTGTGCATCGCCAGGGCCCGCGCGCGCACCCACATCGGCACGCTGGTCTGCGTGGCGGTGTTGAAGGTGGACATCACCGCCATCCAGCAGGCGCCGCCCAGGCCCAGCGCGGGGTAGACAAGCAGCTTGTGCGTGGAGAAGGCCGCCACCAGCATCACGCCAGCGTAGAGCACGCAGCCCGCGGCCACCAGCCGCTCCAGCCCGGCGGTGGCGCGCAGCCGGCCGATCACCAGCCCGGCGGCCACCGCGCCGCCGCCCATGCAACCCACCAGCAGGCCGACGCCGGCCGCACCCAGGCCCAGCTGGCGCTGGCCGATCACCGGCAGCAGCGCCCACAGCGCCGAGCCGGCGCCGCTGTAGGCCACGGTTCGCACCAGCTGCGCCAGCACAGTCTGCGAATGGCGCGCGAAGCGCAGCCCGGCCAGCATGCCGCCCCACAGCCGCTCGGCCGGCAGGCGCGACGGCGGGTGCGGCTTCGGCGGCCAGCGGCGGATGGCCTGCAGCATCAGCAGCGAGCCCAACACCGCGGCCACGAAGTTCCACGCGCCGCCGAGCAGCAACGAGACCACGCCGGCCAGCGCCGGACCCAGCGCGCGCGCGCCGTTGTAGGCAATGGCCACCGCGGTGATGGCGTTCGGCAGCTCGTCGCGCGGCACCGAGTCGGCGACGGTGGAGTTCCAGGCTGGCGACATCATGGCGGTGCAGGCGCCGGCCACGAACACGAAGAACAGCAGCGTCGCCGGCCCGCCTAGGCCTGCGAACAGCAGCCCGGCCAGCACCGTGCCCGTGGCGGCTTGCATTGCCAGGGCTGCCAGGATCAGCCGGCGCCGGTCGGCAATGTCGGCCAGCACTCCCGCGGGCAGCGACAGCAGGAACATCGGCAGGAACACGGCGGTCTGCACCAGCGCAGACAGGAACGACGAACCGGTGAGCTCGACCATCATCCAGGCCGCAGCCATGGTCTGCATCGCATTGGCGATGAAGTACAGGCTGCCGCTTTGCCACAGCGCGCGGAAGGGCGGGTGGCGCAACGCGGACCATGTGTTCAGCGGGGGCGGCGGCGCGCTCATCGGGGCGTATTGTCATGGTGGCCCGCCGCGCTGCGATACTTTGGGCTTTGCCGCTGCCCGAAGAGGTGTTGCCCATGGAGATCCGCGACAAGGTCATCGTCGTCACCGGGGGCGGATCGGGCATCGGCCGTGCGCTGTGCGAGCGCTTTGCCGCCGAAGGTGCGGCGGCCGTGGTCGTGGCCGACCTCGATGCCGGCGCGGCAGGGCGGGTGGCGGCGGCCATCGGCCCGCAGGCCCGGGCGCACGCGCTGAACGTCGGCAACGAGCAAGAGGTGCAGGCGCTGGTGGCGGAGGTGAACGCACAGCATGGCGGCATCGATCTGTTCTGCAGCAATGCCGGGGTGATCGTGCGCGCAGACGAGGACGCGTCCAACGCGCATTGGCAGCGCCACTGGGAGGTGAACGTGATGGCGCATGTCTACGCCGCGCGGGCTGTTCTGCCGCAGATGCTGGCGCGCGGCTCGGGCTACCTGCTGAACACCGCCTCGGCCGCGGGACTGCTCAGCCAGGTGAACGCGGCCCCCTATTCGGTGACCAAGCATGCGGCGGTGGCCTTTGCCGAATGGCTGTCCATCGCCCATGGCGAGCGCGGCATCCGCGTCAGCTGCCTGTGCCCGCAGGG
Organism: Burkholderiaceae bacterium; assembly: GCA_040381175.1. GTDB lineage: Bacteria > Pseudomonadota > Gammaproteobacteria > Burkholderiales > Burkholderiaceae_C > Rubrivivax. Next base: position 7,548 of record JBEIHU010000067.1, on the reverse strand, counting down.
CGTGGACACCCCGATGCTGCGTGGCGCGGCAGGGGGCGGCCGCAAGAGCTTCCTGGCCGATGGCGCGCTGAGTGCCGAACAGGTGGCCGAATGCGTGGTCCAGGGCCTGCGGCGCGAGGAGTTCCTGATCCTGCCGCACCCCGAGGTGCTGGGCTTCTTCCAGCGCAAGGCTGGCGACTACGAGCGCTGGCTGCGCGGCATGCGCCGCCTGCGCGACAAGGTGATGGGCAGTGGTGCCTGAGTTCAGTGAGGGGAAACGCGATGTCTGCAGTTCCGGTTCTGGGCATCGACCTGCTCGCCGCGCAGGTCGGCGACGGCGCGAGCCTCAGCGTGCAGAAGGGCGACGAGCGCGACGTGCCGATGGCGCTGGCCCGCGCGCTGGTCCGCCGCGGAGTGCGAGGCCTGCACCTGGTCACGCTGCCCACCGCGGCCTATCCGGCCAGCGGCATGATGGTCGACCTGCTGATCGGCGCGGGCTGCGTCGACTCGGTGGAGACATCGGGCATCTCGCTGCACGAGTTGGGCGCCGCGCCGCGCTTCACGCAGGCAGTGAAGGCCGGGCGGCTGAAGTTGCTCGACGCCACCTGTCCGGCCGTCTATGCGGGCCTGCAGGCCGGCGCCAAGGGCCAGCCCTTCGCTCCGCTGCGCGGGCTGATCGGCTCGGACTTGCTGCGCCACCGCAGCGACTACCGTGTCATCGACAACCCGTTCGCTCCAGGCGACCCGATCGTCGTCGTGCCGGCGATCAACGTCGACGTGGCCATCTTCCATGCCGAGCAGGCCGATGCCGAAGGCAACGTCTGGATCGGCCGCGACCGCGACCGGCTGCTGGCCGCGCATGCGGCGCAGCGCGTGCTCGTCACCGTCGACCGGCTGGTGCCCGGCAGCTACTTCGACAACGAGGCGATGGCTGCGGGGGCCATCCCGGCGGCGCTTGTCACTGCGATTGCGGTCGTGCCTGGCGCGGGCCTGCCGCTGGCGACCGACGGCCGGCTGGACCTGGCCGAGGTGCGGCGCTACCAGCGCGCGGCCCAGGACGACGGCGCCTTCGCCGACTACCTGCGCACCGATGTCTTCGCCGGCCTGGCCCAGGCGGCCTGATGGACTCGGCCGTCGATACCCGGCCCGAGGAGCTGTACGCCAGCGCCATCGCCGACCTGCTGGCCGGCGTGCGCAACGTGGCCGTGGGCATGCTGTCGCCGGTGCCGGGCGCCGGTGCGCTGCTGGCGGCGCACCTGTCGGACGGCTGCACGCGGGTGACGATCCTGGGCAGCCGCGCACACAGCCGCTTCACCAACGGCGGCGCCGAGCTCTTCGATCTGGCCGGCCGCGGCCGCATCGACGCCTTCTTCCTCAGCGGTGGGCAGATCGACGGCCAAGGCAACATCAACCTGGTGGGAACCGGCGAATACCCGCAGACCGAGGTGCGCTGGTCGGGCTCGTTCGGCTCGGCCTACCTGTACTACCTGGTGCCGCGCGTCGTGCTGTTCCGCTGGGAGCACAGCCGCCGCACGCTGGTGCCTCAGGTGGACTTCATCAGCGCGCCGGGCACCTCGCCGCCGGGCATGTACCGCCCGGGCGGCCCCGTGGCGCTGATCACCAACCTGTGCCTGTTCGATTTCGACCGCACCCGTGGCCGTTTCAGCCTGCGCTGCGTGCATGCTGGCCATACGCTGCAGGAGGTGCGCGACCAGACCGGCTTCGACTTCGACTGCGCCGAGTCGGTTCCGGTGACGCCGGTGCCCGATGCCACCCGCCTTGCGGCGCTGCGCGGCCCGGTGGCGCGGCAGATCGCAGACATCTATCCGGCCTTTGCCGAGCGGGTGTTCGGCATCGGCGCGAATTGAGGTCGAGGTCAGGCCGCTCGGTGGCGAGTGGGGCGGGTTCAGGCGTCCGGGCGCGGACGCGCTGTAGAGCAGGTTCTCCAATTCCCAGCCGCATTGCCCCGGCTCAATTTTGCGGGCTTGCGAGCGAGCGCGGCGCGGCTAGCCTCGGCGTCATACAGACTCATCGATGAGGGAAATCCATGTCTGCCACCGTTGCCTTCGGACAGCTGCCGCTGCAGCGCCTGAGCCACTGGGCCCGCACTGGCCCGGAGCGCATCGCCTACACCCAGCCGATCGGAGGTGGCGTGGTCAGCGACTACACCTGGGCGCAGGTGATGGACCAGGCCAGCCGCATGGCGGCGCACCTCAAGGCGCTGGGCATCCAGCCGGGCGACCGCGTCGCGCTGATTTCGAAGAACACGGCGCACTGGATGATGTCGGACTTTGCGATCTGGATGGCCGGCGCGGTGTCGGTGCCGCTGTACCCGACGCTGGCCCCCGGCACCATCCGCCAGATCCTCGAGCACAGCGGCGCGAGGCTGCTGTTCGTCGGAAAACTCGACGGCTGGGAGCACATGAAGCCGGGCATTCCCGCGGGCTTGCAGTGCATCAGCCACCCTTTGGCGCCCGACGATGCGCGGCGCAGCTACCCCGGGTGGGACGACCTGATCGGCGGCGTCGCGCCGCTGCAGGAGCTGCCCGCCAGGCCGGCGGACGAGCTTTCGACCATCATGTACACGTCCGGCACGACCGGTGCGCCCAAGGGCGTGATGCACACCTTCGGCAACTTCATGGCGGCCGTGGAGGACGGGCTCAAGCGCATCCCGCTGCGGCACGAGTCGCGCATGCTGTCGTACCTGCCGCTGTCGCACGTGGTGGAGCGCGCGCTGGTCGAGCACGGGCAGCTGGCCACCGGCATGCGGGTGTACTTCGCCGAGACCCTGGACACCTTCACCGCCGACCTGCAGCGCGCGCGGCCGACGGTGTTCTTCTCGGTGCCGCGGCTGTGGGTCAAGTTCCAGCAGGGCGTCAATCACAAGATGCCGCAGAAGAAGCTGGACCTGCTGCTCAAGCTGCCCATCGTGAGCGGCCTGGTGCGCAAGAAGGTGCTGGGCGCGCTCGGCCTGGACCAGTGCATCTTTGCCGCCGGCGGTGCCGCGCCGATGCCGCTGGAGCTGCTGCAGTGGTACGCCCGCCTGGGGCTGAACATCGCCGAAGGCTACGGCATGACCGAAAACATCGGCGCCAGCCACATCAGCAGCGGCGATCCGGCCGACTTCGGCACCGTCGGCCGGGCCTATGAGCGCGTGCAGTGCCGCATCGCGCCAGACAGCGGCGAGATCCAGGTCAAGGCGCCGTGGAACATGCTCGGCTACTACAAGCAGCCCGAGCTCAGCCGGGAGGCGTTCACTGCCGACGGCTGGCTCAGGACCGGCGACAAGGGCAGCACCGATGCCCAGGGGCGGCTGAAGATCACCGGCCGCGTGAAGGACCTGTTCAAGACCAGCAAGGGCAAGTACGTCGCGCCGGCGCCAATCGAGGACAAGCTGGTGATGCACGTCGCGGTCGAGGCCTGCTGCGTCACCGGCGCCAACCTGGGCCAGCCATTGGCGCTGATCATGCTGAACGAAGAGGCGAAGAAGCAGGTCACCGGCGCCGCCAAGGCCGAGCTGGAGGCCTCGCTTGCCGAGCATCTCAAGCACGTCAACGCGACGCTGGATCCGCACGAGCAGCTCGACTGCCTGGTGATCACGGCCGAGGCGTGGACGGTGGACAACGACCTGATCACGCCGACCTTCAAGGTCAAGCGCAACCGCATCGAGGACATGTTCGCCAAGAACTACGAGCGCTGGGTCGGCCAGCGCAAGCCTGTGATCTGGAGCAGTTGAGCCGAGGCGCCGCTGCGGGCAGCGGCGCCAGATCGCCGGCCGCTCAATATCCGCGCATCTGCGCCAGCCTGTGCATCTGCAAGCCGCTGTCGCCATAAAGCTCTTGCAGTAAGCGTGCGCGCTTCATGAACAGGCCGAAGTCCAGCTGATCGGTCATGCCCATGCCGCCGTGCATCTGCACGCCTTCCTGCACCGCCAGCGTGGCGGCGTTGCCGCACTTGGCCTTGGCCACGGCCACTGCTTCGGCCGCCAGCGTCGGCGCAGTGTCCAGCGCGTGCAGCGCCTTGGCCAGCGCAGCGCGGGCGAGTTCGATGTCCACGTAGAGCGCGGCCGCTCGGTGCTGCAGCGCCTGGAACTCGCCGATCAGCTTGCCGAACTGGCGGCGCTGCTTCAGGTAGTCGAGCGTGCGCCCGAACACCTCGTCGGCAATGCCCAGCAACTCTGCCGCAGCGGCGGCGCGACCGAAGTCCAGCGCCTGCTGGAGCGCCGCCGTGCCATCGCCGGGCAGGCGCGCGTCGGCGGGCAGGTCCACGTCGACCAGCAGCACGCGCGCGGCGTTGTGCTCATCGGCCATCACCGTGCGCTCGACCTGCACGCCAGGGGTGTCGCGTGGCACAGCGAACAGCGCCACGCCGTCGTCGGCGCGGGCCGCCACCAGCAGCAGCGAGGCCACGTGCCCGTCGGGCACGAAATGCTTGCTGCCGGCCAGCCGCCAGCCGTCGCCGCGCCGCGTGGCGGGCAGGGCGATGGCATCCGGCCGGTGCTTGGCGCCTTCGTCCACGGCCAGCGTGGCGATGGCCTCGCCGCGCGCGATGCGCGGCAGCCACTGCGCCTGCTGCGCGGGGCTGCCGGCGAGCTGCAGCGCGCGGGCCGAGACCACGCCGCTGGCCAGGAAGGGCAGGGCACTCAGGTGGCGGCCGATCTGCTCCATCAGCACGCCGATCTCCACTGCGCCCAGCCCCGTGCCGCCCTGCGCTTCGGGGATGGCCACGCCGGCAAAGCCCAGCTCGGCAAAGGCTGCCCAGGTGCGGCCGGCAAAGCCGGCGGCATCGCGGCCGTCGCGCAGCTGGCGCAGCTGCGCCACCGGTGCGTTCTCGGCCAGGAAGCTGCGCGCGCTGTCGCGCAACATGCTTTGTTCTTCGTTCAGCAGCAAAGTCATTGAGCCCCCTTGGCCCTGCGGGCGGTCCCCCCGAGGGGGAGCGAACGCCTTCGGAACGGCCGTGCGGCGTTCATCCTCAAGCTCCAGGCAGTTCGAGGATGCGCTTGGCGATCACGTTCAGCTGCACTTCGCTGGTGCCGCCTTCGATCGAATTGGCCTTGCTGCGCAGCCAGTCGCGTACGGCCTGGCCGTCGTTCGACGCCGCGCCTTCCCATTCCAGCCCGGTGCTGCCCAGCGCGGCCATGATCAGTTCCTGGCGGCGCTTGTTGAGTTCGGCGCCGTAGTACTTCAGCGCCGACGAGAAGGCGCCATGCGCCTGCTTCGCCCGCGCCTGCTCGCCAAAGCGCTGCATCAGCGCGCGGAAGGCGGCCTCGTCCACCTCGAACTCGGCGATGCGCGCGCGCAGCATCGGGTCGTCGAGCCGGCCGGTGGCGTCGCGGCCCAGGCTTTGCGCGGCTATCGCGCCCAGCGGCTGCTTCTGCGAGCGGTCGCCGATGCCGCCGATCATTTCGCGCTCGTGCGTCAGCAGGTACTTGGCCACGTCCCAGCCGCCGCCGGGCTGACCCACCAGGTTGTGCTTCTCGACGCGCACGTTGTCGAAGAAGGTCTCGCAGAACGGCGACTTGCCCGAGATCAGCGTGATGGGCTTCGTGCTGACCCCCGGGCTGGCCATGTCGAAGAGCACGAAGCTGATGCCGGTGTGCTTCTTCGCCGCGGTGTCGGTGCGCACCAGGCAGAAGATCCAGTCGGCTTTGTCGGCATAGCTGGTCCAGATCTTCTGGCCGTTGACCAGGTAGTGGTCGCCATGATCCTCGGCACGGGTGGCCAGCGAGGCCAGGTCCGAGCCGGCATTGGGCTCGGAATAGCCCTGGCACCAACGGATCTGCCCGCGCGCGATCTTCGGCAGGTGCTCGCGCTTTTGCGCCTCGTTGCCGAACTTCAGCAGCGCCGGACCCAGCATCCAGATGCCAAAGCTCCACAGCGCCGGCCGGCAGCCCAGGGCGCGCATCTCCTGCTGCAGCACCACGGCCTCTTGTGGCGTGAGGCCGGCGCCGCCGTACTCGCGCGGCCAGGTGGGCACGGTCCAGCCGCGCTCGCCCATGCGTTGCAGCCACAGGCGTTGCGCCTCGCTCTGGAAGCGGGCGTTGCGCCCGCCCCAGCAATGGTCTTCCTCGCCGCGCAAGGGCTGGCGCATCTCGGGCGGGCAGTTCGCCGCCAGCCAGGCGCGCGCCTCGGCGCGGAAGTCTTCCAGCGTGCTCGTCTCGCTCATGCTCAAGCTCAGATGGTGACGCCGCCGTCGACGACGATGGTCTGCCCGGTCATGAAGGCGCTGGCCGGCGCGGCCAGGTACACCGCGGCGCCAGCGATCTCGTCGGGCTCGCCGATGCGGCGCAGCGGCGTCTCGGCATTGCGCGCCTCCAGCAGCTTGGGGTCTTCCCACAGCGCGCGGGCGAAGTCGGTCTTGATCAGCCCCGGCGCGATGCAGTTGACGCGCACGTTGTGCGGCCCGAACTCCACCGCCAGGTTGCGCGCCAGCTGCATGTCGGCGGCCTTGCTGATGCAGTAGGCGCCGATGATCGGCGAGCCGCGCAGTCCGCCGATCGACGAGACGATGACGATCGAGCCGTCGCGGCGCTGGATCATGCCCGGCGCCACCATGTTGATCAGCCAGTGGTTGGAGACGATGTTGTTGTCCAGCACCTTGCGGAACTGCTCGTCGCTGATGCCGGCCATCGGCCCGTAGTAGGGGTTGGACGCGGCGTTGCACACCAGCACGTCCACGGGGCCCAGCTTCTGCACCGTCTGGTCCACCAGCTGCTGCAGCGCCTCCTTCGACGAGATGTTGGCCGCCACCGCGATGGCCGTGCCGGCACCATGCCTGGCATTGAGGGCATCGGCCACCTGCTGGCAGGGCTCCAGCTTGCGCGACGAGATCGCCACCTTGGCGCCGTGTTCGGCCAGCCGTTCTGCAATGGCCTTGCCGATGCCGCGCGACGAGCCGGTGACGATGGCCACCTTGCCGGCCAGGGAAAACAGGTTCATGGGGTGCCTCCTTCGTGGGTTCTGCGGAAACCATAGCAGAGCCCCTCCGCAGGCACCATCGGCGCAAGCCATGTCACGCAGGCGACGCGATCGGCTAAGGTTCGGCCACCAGACTCGACACCCACAAGGAGACAGCCATGCACGACCTGGTCATCCGCGGCGGCAGCATCGTCGACGGCAGCGGCGCGCCGCGCTTCAGCGGCGACATCGCCATCGACGGCGGCGTGATCACCCAGGTCGGCGGCACGGCTGGCGCGGCGCGCCGCACGATCGACGCTGCCGGCGCGCTGGTGACGCCCGGCTGGGTGGACGTGCACACGCACTACGACGGCCAGGTCACCTGGGATCCGTACTGCACGCCGTCGTCGTGGCATGGCGTGACCAGCCTGGTCATGGGCTGCTGCGGCGTGGGCTTCGCGCCGGTCAAGCCCGACCGGCACGACTGGCTGATCGGCCTGATGGAAGGCGTGGAAGACATCCCTGGCGCCGCGCTGGCCGAAGGCATCCAGTGGCAGTGGGAGACATTCCCGCAGTACCTGGACGCACTGGCCGCCAAGCCGCTAGCGCTGGACGTGGGCGCGCAGGTGCCGCACGGCGCGCTGCGCGTCTACGTGATGGGCGAGCGCGGCGT
>JBEIHU010000066.1:0-18288 GCA_040381175.1 Burkholderiaceae bacterium | reverse complement strand
GGCTCAGCCAGCCCGACTTGGCGAAGGACGGCAGCAACAGCGTGTAAAGCCACACCGCGAAGCCCGCCGTCAGCCCGGCCAGCGCGCCGGCGCGCGTGCCGCCCTTCCAGTACATGCCGCCCAGCAGCGCCGGTGCGAACTGCGCCACCGCGGCAAAGCTGATCAGCCCGATACCCACCAGCGCATAGGCCTCGCCGGCCAGCCGGTAGTACAGGTAGCCCAGAAGCAGGATGGCGACGATGGCGGCACGGCGGATGGCCAGCAGGAAGCCGGTCAGGTCGCTGCCGGCCGCCGTCTGGAAGCGGCGCGTGCGCAGCAGCAGCGGCAACACCAGGTCGTTGCAGACCATCGTCGACACGGCGATGGCCTCGACGATGACCATGCCGGTGGCCGCCGACAGCCCGCCGACAAAGGCCAGCAGCGCCAGGCCCTGCTGGTCGGCGGCCAGCGGCAGCGTCAGCACGAAGCCTTCAGCATTGGCGCCGGCGCCGAAGTGCAGCAGCCCGGCCAGCGCGATCGGCAGCACGAACAGGTTGATCAGCAGCAGGTACAACGGGAACACCCAGGCGGCGCGCCTCAGGTGCCGCTCGTCGACGTTCTCGACCACCATCACCTGGAATTGCCGCGGCAGGAACAGCACGCTCAGGCCGGACAGCATGGTCAGCGCAAACCACTGCTCGTAGGCGAAGGCCTGGCCCTGGCCCAGCGTCAGCAGCCGCGCCAGCTCGGGCACCGCCTGGGCGCGGGCGAACAGGTCGCCCAGGCCGTCGAACAGGCCCCAGACGACGAAGGCGCCCACCGCCAGGAAGGCCAGCAGCTTGACCACCGATTCGAAGGCGATGGCCGCGACCATGCCCTCGTGGCGCTCGGCGCTGTCGAGGTGGCGCGCGCCGAAAACGATGGTGAAGCCGGCCAGCGCCAGCGCCAGGTACAGCGTGCTGTCGGCCCACCACGCGGCGCCGCTGCCGGCGCGCGCGCCGGTCATCAGCGCATAGGCCACCGCGATGCCCTTCAGCTGCAGCGCGATGTAGGGCACGAGGCCGACCACGGTGATCAGTGTCACCAGCCCGGCCAGCGCCTGGTTCTTGCCGTAGCGGCTGGCGATGAAGTCGGCGATCGAGGTGATGCGGTAGGCGCGCGCGATGCGGATCATCTTGCGCAGGAGCATCCAGGCCAGGATCATCGCCAGCATCGGGCCCAGGTAGATCGGCAGGAACCAGACGCCGCCGCTGGCCGCGCGGCCGACGCTGCCGAAATAGGTCCAGGCGCTGCAGTACACCGCCATCGACGCCGCATAGACCCAGGGGTTGCCGATCACCGAGCGGCCGGCAGCGGCGCGCCGGTCGCCGAAGCTGGCCACCGCGAACAGCAGCAGCAGGTAGGCGATGGCCACGCCGATGACCAGCGGCGCGGCCACCATCAGTCGTCCCGGCCTTCGAGGATCAGCGCCAGCAGCGCGATCAACAGCGCCCACAGCGCGAACAGCGCGGCCGGGAACAGCGGCAGGCCCAGCAGCGTCAGGTCACGGTCCCAAAGCGCCAGCAGCGGGAAGTTGAACAGCGCGAGCGCGGCGCAAAACAGCGCCAGCAGCCGCTGCGAGCGCAGGCCTTCGAGCATGGTTGTCCCTCGGTCGTCGGGCCGGCTATTCGCCCGGCCCTGCGAAGCCCATTCTGACCCCGGGCCTGACCGGGGTCTGACTCGGCGCTACAGCGCGCCGAGCCAGAAGTGCTGCTGCAAGTGCTGGCGGAAGCGCTTGATGATGGCCAGCGCGTCCTGCAGCCGGTCGCGTTCGAGCGTGCTCAGCGCCGACATGCGCACCAGGTTGTCCACCGTGCGCCCGGCCTGGCGCTGGGCCAGGTTGTTCTTCAGCTTCAGCCCCATCATGAAGTGCAGCGTCTCGGTCAGGTCGCGCGCCAGGTCGCCGTCGAGGCACCTGCGTTCGACCAGCGCGCGCAGGCGCTCGACGGTGCCCAGGTGGCCAACCCGGGCCTGCAGCGCCAGCGCGCGCACGCCGTGCACGATCGGGAAGGTGCCGAGCTTCTTCAGGTCGAAGGGCTGCTCGTCGCGCGCTCGCGGCGAGGTCAGCCGCGCCCACCAGCCTACCGACGGTTCGTCGAACTGGTCCGCCGCGGCGGCAAAGCGCGCCAGGAAGGCGTCGTTGCCTGGCAGGTTCTCGAAGGCGAACTGCCGCACCTGGTGCAGCAGGCCGGCGTCGCCGGCCACGGGGGCAGCGTCCATGAAGATCGCCAGGTGCATCGGACCGTCGGCTCCGCTGCCGTAGACCCAGCCGCGGATGCGCTCGCGGAAGGCGGCCGCCGGTGCGCACCACAGCGGGTTGGTGACCATGATGTCGCCGGGGCAGCGCGGCCAGCCGAATTCGATCAGCGCCTGGTTGAAGGCCTCGGCCACCTGCGGCAGCCCGGCGTGTTCGTAGCCGTCGCGCAGCAGCAGCGCGTTGTCCTGGTCGGTCTTCAGGATCTGCTCGCCGCGGCCTTCGCTGCCCATCACCAGCAGGCAGCTGTTGGCCACCAGCTCGGGCGGCGCGACGAAGCCCCACAGCCGCGCGAACACCTGCGCGTTCAGCACGCGCACCATGCTGCTGATGACCTCGATCTTCACGCCGCCGCCGTGCAGCAGCTCGACCAGGCCGTCCAGCTGCAGGGCCGCGGCCTTCAGGTCGGCAATGCTCTCGGCCTGCTCGATCTGCAGCGCGATCAGGTGCGAATGGTTGGAGACGAAGCTCATCAGGTCGAGCTGGCTGAGCACGCCGACGATGCCGGCGCCATCGCGCACCAGCACGCGGTGCACGCGGTGGCGCAGCATCAGCAGCAACGCTTCGAACAGCTCGCCATCGGCGTCGACCGAGATCAGTTGGAAGCGCGCCACGTCGCGCACCGCCACGGTCTGCGGCGGCAGGTAGCCGCCCTGCCCGTCGGGACGGCGCAGCAGCGCGTCGCGAAGGTCGGTGGTGGTGAACATGCCGATGCGCTCGCCGTCGCGCACCAGCGCATTGCTCTGGCCGGCTTCGGACATCAGCGCACAGACCGACACCAAATCGAGCGCGCCGTCGACATAGAAGGGCTTTCGCACGTAGGCGTCGCGCACGCGGGCCATCATCAGCGACAGGAACTCGCGCTGCTCGCTGCGCGCCTCGGCCAGCGAGAGCTGGCGCGCGATCTCGCCGAACACTGCTGCGCAGAAGGCCGGGTTGGCCGACAGCAGCGACTGCAAAGTAGCCTTGGGGATCCGCCAGGCCTCGACCTCGTCCAGGGCGAGCGAACTGCTGCTGGCGCGCGCCGACAGCAGCGCGCGCGCGCCGAACAGCGTGCCTGCGCCGTAGGTCGCCTCTGGCAGCACGCCGGCCTCCCGCCGCACGCAGCCGGCTACCAGCAAGAAGGCGTGGGTCGGCTCCATCTCCGGCGTCAGCAGCGGGTCGCCGGCGGCAAAGTGCACGCGGCTGGCGGTGGCACGCAACAGCGCCTGCTGCGCGGCGTTCAGCGTGTCGAAGGGCGGGACGTCGAAGTCGAAGGGCTCGCTCACGGGCTTGCCGGAATCAAGAAAAGGACCGCGCGACCGAAGCCCGCAGTCCCGAAGATAGTGCAGCCGAAGCGCGCAGTCGGGCCACTGGTTACGACACCGCCTTAGCCGGCAGCCGCCGCGGAACCGGCTCAGCCGGGCCGCTGGCGGCGCCCCCCCTGGGGGGGAGCGCCACAGGCGCTTCGGGAGGGCCCATTCAATGACCCGACGCGCCGGCTGCGCCGATGCCGGTTTCGGACCGCACCTGCTGCGCCAGGAAGCCCGCGCGGTCGGCCTTGGCGCGCGCGCTGTTGTCCAAGATCGAGAACAACCAGATGCCGACAAAGGCGATGGTCATCGAGAACAGCGCCGGACTGGTGTAAGGGAACAGCGCCGAGCCCTTGGGGTTGCCCAGCGTAACCTCCCACACCGACGGCGAGACCACGGTCAACACCACCGAGCTGACGAGTCCGAGGAAGCCACCGATGACCGCGCCGCGCGAGGTGCAATCCTTCCACAGTACGCTCATGAACAGCACCGGGAAGTTGGCCGAGGCGGCGATGGCGAAGGCCAGGCTGACCATGAAGGCGATGTTCTGCTTCTCGAAAGCGATGCCCAGGACCACCGCGATCACGCCCAGGCACAACGTGGTGATCTTCGACACGCGCAACTCCGAGCCGCTGTCGGCCTTGCCCTTCTTGACCACCGTGGCGTACAGGTCGTGCGACACCGCCGAGGCGCCCGACAGCGTCAGGCCCGCGACCACCGCCAGGATGGTGGCGAAGGCCACCGCCGAGATGAAGCCCAGGAAGACGTTGCCGCCGACCGCGTTGGCCAGGTGCACCGCCGCCATGTTGCTGCCGCCGATCAGGCCGCCCTTGGCGTCCAGGAACTGCGGGTTGGTGAGCACGAAGGTGATGGCGCCGAAGCCGATGATGAAGGTCAGCAGGTAGAAGTAGCCGATCCAGCCGGTGGCCCACATCACCGAGGTGCGCGCCGCCTTGGCGCTGGGCACGGTGAAGAAGCGCATCAGGATGTGCGGCAGGCCGGCGGTGCCGAACATGAGCGCCATGCCGAAGCTGATGGCCGAGATCGGGTCCTTGACGAAGTTGCCAGGGCCCATGATCGACTGGCCGAACTGCGCCGCCGCTTCGGCGGTCTTGCCGTCCTTGAGCGCCAAATCGTTCTTGATCTGCACCGCGCCGGCGAACATCGCCTCGGGGCTGAAGCCGAAGTGCAGCAGCACCATGAAGGCCATGAAGGTGGCGCCGCCGAGCAGCAGGCAGGCCTTGATGATCTGCACCCAGGTGGTGGCGGTCATGCCGCCGAAGAGCACGTAGACCATCATCAGCGCGCCGACGATGACCACCGCGATCCAGTACTCCAGACCGAACAGCAGCTTGATCAGCTGGCCCGCGCCGACCATCTGCGCGATCAGGTAGAAGGCCACTACGACCAGCGTGCCGGACGCGGCGAAGATGCGCACCGGCTCCTGCTTGAAGCGGAAGGCGGCGACGTCGGCGAAGGTGAACTTGCCCAGGTTGCGCAGCCGCTCGGCCATCAGGAAGGTGATCACCGGCCAGCCGACGAGGAAGCCGATCGAGTAGATCAGGCCGTCGAATCCGCTAGCCATGACCGCCGCCGAGATGCCCAGGAACGAGGCCGCCGACATGTAGTCGCCGGCGATCGCCAGGCCGTTCTGGAAGCCAGTGATGCCGCCGCCTGCGGTGTAGAAGTCGGCCGCCGACTTGGTCTTGGATGCGGCCCACTTGGTGATGTACAGCGTGCCCAGGACGAAGATGGCGAACATGCTGATCGCCGTCCAGTTGGTGGCCTGTTTGACAGCCTGGCCGAGGTCGGCGCCAGCCGACCAGGCGGCGAAGGACACGCCAAACAGCGCGGCCAGCGTGAGCAAGCGGCGCGTGGTGGGGTTCATGCCGCGGCTCATTTCAGCACCGCCTTGGAGATCGCATCCGACAGTTCGTCAAACTCGCCGTTGGCGCGCTTGACGTAGATGGCCGTGATGACGATGGTGAACAGGATGACACCGAAGCCGATGGGGATGCCCATGGTCATGACGCCTTCGCCCAGCCGCTGCGACAGGAACTGCTTGTTGAATGCAACCAGCAGGATGAAGCCGTAGTACACGACCATCATCGCCAGTGTCAGCCGCCAGCCGAAGCTGCTGCGCTTGCGCTTGAGCTCCTGGTACTTCGGCATTGCCGAGATCTTCCTGGCCAGATCAGTTTCCATGTCGTCTCCTGGATGTGGGGAACAGTCGCGCGATGCCAGCGCGGTTGATGCCAATGTTCGACCACCGCCCTGACCCGACCATGACGCGAAACCAACGGGGGCTGACGTCAGGTCCGGAGCAACTCGGCAGTGAAGGCGGCGAGAATGCCGTCAACTGCTAGGAGGACTGACCCATGCCTTCGATCCTGGTCCTGAACGGTCCCAACCTGAACCTGCTGGGCACGCGCGAGCCCGCGGTGTACGGCCATGCCACGCTGGACGACGTGCGCGCGCTGTGCGAAGCCACGGGCCAGCGCCTGGGCCTGGCTGTCGACTTCCGCCAGAGCAACCACGAGGGCGTGCTCATCGACTGGATCCACGCGGCCGGGCTGGCGCACCGCGCCGGCACGCTGCTGGGCATGGTGTTCAACGCCGGCGCCTACACCCACACCAGCGTGGCGCTGCACGACGCGGTCAAGGGCGCGGGCGTGCCGATGGTCGAACTGCACATCAGCAACGTGCATGCGCGCGAACCCTTCCGCCACCACTCGTACCTGTCGCCGGCGGCGGCCGGCATCGTCGTCGGCTTCGGCATCGACGGCTACGTGCTGGCCATGGAAGGCCTGGCGCGCGCGGCCGCCGCCGCCAAGGGTGCCTGACAGCGCGCTGTTCGCGCAGGCGCTGCTGATCGGCCTGTCGATCGCCGCGCCGGTCGGCCCGATCGGCCTGCTGGTGGTGCAGCGCACGCTGCAGCGCGGCGCACGGGTCGGCCTGGCCACCGGCATGGGCGCGGCGGTGGCCGATGCGCTGCACGGCGCGATCGGCGCCTTCGGCGTCAGCGGGATCACCGACATGCTGGTCGGCGCGCGCGTGCCGCTGGCCCTGGGCGGCGGCGCCTTCCTGCTGTGGCTGGCCTGGCGCGTGTGGCACGCGCCGCCGGCCGACAAGGCGGCTCAGGCTGGCGGCGGCGCCGGGCTGCTGTCGTGCTTTGCCGGCACCTTCGTGCTGACGCTGTCGAACCCGGCGACCATCTTCTCCTTCATTGCCGTGTTCGGCACGCTTGGCGCGCGGCTGCAGGTGAGCTCGCCGTGGACCATGATCGCCGGTGTGCTGGCGGGCTCGGCGCTGTGGTGGCTGATGCTCAGCGCGCTGGTCGGCCGGCTGCGCTCGCGCTTCGATGCGCGGGCGCGGCTTTGGGTCAACCGGGCCTCGGCGCTGCTGCTGGCCGCCTTCGCGCTGTGGCAGTGGGCCGGGCTGACCGGCCTTTGATGGCAGACTGCGCCCTCGCCAAACCAGGAGACACGCACATGGCCGACCCGCACAACCGCATCGCAATCGTCACCGGCGCCGGCAGCGGCATCGGCAAGGCCACCGCCATCCGGCTGCTGGAAGACGGCTGGCGCGTGGTCTTCAGCGGCCGCCGCCTGGAGGCGCTGCGCGAGGCCATCGCCGCCGCCGGCGACCCCTTCGGCGACATCGACAAGCGCGCGCTGGCGGTGCCGGCCGACATGTCGCGCGCCGATTCGGTGGCCGCGCTGTTCGATTTCGTGCGCGCCCGCTTCGGACGGCTCGACCTGCTGTTCAACAACGCCGGCACCGGAGCGCCGCCGGTGCTGCTGGAAGACCTGACGGTCGAGCAGTGGCGCAGCGTGGTCGACACCAACCTGAACGGCGTGTTCTATTGCATCCAGCAGGCCTTCCGCATCATGAAGGCGCAGACGCCGATGGGTGGGCGCATCATCAACAATGGCTCGATCTCGGCCTATGCGCCGCGGCCCAACTCGGCGCCGTACACGGCCACCAAGCACGCGGTCAGCGGGCTGACGCGCGCCGCCTCGCTGGACGGACGCAAGTACGACATCGCGGTCGGCCAGATCGACATCGGCAATGCCGCCACGGACATGACCGAGCGCATGACCCAGGGCGTGCCGCAGGCCGACGGCAGCATGAAGGTGGAGGACCGCATGGACGTGCGCCATGTCGCCGACTCTGTGCTGCACATGGCCAGCCTGCCGCTGTCCGCGAACGTGCTGTTCATGAACGTCATGGCCACCAAGATGCCTTTCGTCGGCCGGGGTTGAACGCGAGTCGCGGGCTGCTAGCATCCTGCCATCGTCCATTGCTGGGAGAAACGACATGAGCGAACTCACCGCCGCCCACCGCGAAAAGCTGATGACCGACCTGCGTACCGTCATCGCCGATGCCGAAGAGGTGCTGAAGGTCACCGCCGACCAGGCCACCGCCGGCGCCGCCGAGCTGCGCGTACGCATGCAGGAGCGGCTGACGCAGGCCAAGCACCGGCTGCACGACCTGCAGGAAAACGCGGTCGCGCGCGCCAAGGCCGCCGGCCATGCCGCGGACGACTATGTGCACGAGCATCCCTGGAAGGCCATCGGAGCCGCTGCCGGCATCGGCTTGATCGTCGGCCTGCTCATCGGGCGCCGCTAGGCGGCAGCCGGGCCATGCCCGCGTCGCGCGCTGGGCTGTTCGATTCGCTGCGCCAGCTGCTGAGCACCTCGCTCGAGCTGGCGCAGGTGCGGCTGGAGTTGCTGGTCGCCGACCTGCAGCTCGAGAAGCTGCGGCTGGTGGACGTGGCGCTGCGCGCGCTGCTCGGCCTGCTGCTGCTGGGCCTGGGCCTGCTTCTGCTGATCGGTTTCCTGCTGCTGCTGCTGTGGGACGGCTACCGCCTGCCGGCGCTGGGCGTGCTCACGCTGCTGTGCCTGGGCAGCGGTGCGCTGCTGCTGCAGGCGGCCAAGCGCCGGCTGCGCGATGGCGACGAACTGCTCGCCGCCACCCGTGCCGAGCTCGAGCGCGACCGCGCCGCGCTGCGCTCGCCGGACTGACGAGCCCATGGCCACGCCGGACCGGGCCGAAATGCTGCGCAGGCGCGAGCGGCTGATCCAGCGCAGCAGCATGCTGCGAGCGCAATGGTCGCAGCAGGTGCAGGTGGTGCGCAGACCGCTGGGCGTGGCCGACCGGGCGCGCGCCGGCGCGCAGTGGCTGCTGCAGCATCCCGAATGGCCGCTGGGCATGGCGGCGCTGCTCATCGTGTTGCGGCCCGGCCGCGCGCTGCGCTGGGCCAGCTACGCCGTGCAGGGCTACGGCCTCTATCGCCGCGCCCAGCGGGTGCTGGGCCGCACCCCTCGCGGCGTGGCCTGATCGCCGCCTCGGGCGGCGACGCCCGCGGCATCCAGTTCCCTGTCGACGACAGCGGCAGGCGCAGCACCGCGCCGGTGGGCCGCCGTATCCTGGCGGCGGCGCTGCGCACACTCGACGCCGGCGCCGCCGAGCACTGTCTGGCCGAACGCGACTGGCGCCCCGCCTACCCGCTGCAACTGCGCCGGCTGGTCGAGCTTCAGGCCGCCCGGCCGCGGGCCGCGGTGGCCGCTTGCCGCGCCGGGCTGGACAACGCCTGGAGCGAGATGCCCTACCTGCGTGACGGCCAGCCGCTGGTGCTGCGCCAGGCCATGAGGGCGCCGGCAGCGAGGCCGGCCCGCTGGCCTGGCTGGCGCAGTGGCGCGCCAACGTGGTGGCCATCGACCTGGCGCGCGGGCCCACCTGGAAGAAGATCGCCCAATGCATGCGTGCCGGCAATGGCCGGCTGATCGCCCCGCTGGCCGCAGACGCCGCGCCCGGCGGCGATGCCGCCCAGGACCTGGACCTGCCCGGTTGCGACATGCTGACGCAGACACCGCAGATCGCCGCCTGGCTCTGCCAGCTGGGCCTGCCGCTGGACCTTGTGTGCGTCGCCTACCTCGATGGCGAAAGGCATGTGCGCGTGTCGATGGCCATGGACGCCATCGACACCGCCTGCGCCGCGGCCGGGCCGCGCTGCACGCTGGCCCGGATGGCCACGCCGACCGACGTGTTCGCGGTGCCGCAGCCACTGGCCGAGGCGGTGATGCACGCCTATGGCGAGCGCGGCACGCTCAAGCGTCTGGCGCAGGCCGGCCTGCGGGCCGGCAGCGGCGGGCACAGCTTTGCGCCGCACATCGAAGCGCTGGTCGACGCCGACGACGGCTCGCGCTGGGGCGTGGTCGACTGCCTGGTCCTCGAGCAGGGGCCCAACTACGCGCTGGCCAAGCGGTTGCAGCAGTGGCGCGCAATCGTCGCCCGCGCCGACGGCCAGGTGGCATCGATCAACGTCGCGCCGTCCACCACCACCGCCTCCGTGCTCAGCAACCCTGCGCTCGCGGCGGGCTTCCGTGGCGCAAAGGCCTTCGACATCGAGGTCTTCGCGCCCGACACCACGAATGCGCTGATGGCTGCGCTGTGGGTGCACGACCTGCGCAACCCTCAGAGTACGGCCCACCCTGCGGTGCCGCTGGCGCATCCGCTGCAGCTGCTGAGCGACGGCGCCAACCACGGCGGCCTGTGGCGAGTGCCCTACCTGCCGCGTTCGGTGCTGCCCTTTGCCGCGCTGCTCGGGTTGATGACGCGGCGCTGAAGGCTCCGAAGCTGCGAGCGAGCTCAGCGCGGGTGCGTTGGGCTCGCTCGCAGCTCCTTAACGCCGCAGCCGCGGGATCCACCAGGCCAGCTGCGCTGCGGCGGCGAAGGCCAGCAGGCTGGTGAGCGCGATGCCCGCGCCGAGCGACAGCGTGGCCGTCAGCAGCGACAGCAGCGCCGGCCCGCAGCTGCCGCCGATGTCCGACATCAGCCGCCACACGCCGAGGAAGTGCGCGCGTCCGAGGCGAGGCGAATGGTCGGCGCCCAGCGTCATGACCATGCCCGAGCCGATGCCGTTGCCGAAGCCCAGCAGCGCCGCGGCCAGCAGCAGGCCGGTGGTGCCAGCGCTCAGCGGCAACAGCAGCAGCGCCATGCCCATGATCAGCGTGCACGGCAGCACCACCCACAGCCGGCCCTTCTGGTCCATCAGCTTGCCGGCCGGATAGAAAAGCAGCATGTCGATGCCGTTGGCCAGGCCGAAGATCAGCGAAGCCACCGACGCCTCCAGCGCCAGGTGGTCGGCCCATAGCGGGATCACTGCCTGGCGCGTTGCGCGCACCGCGCTGACGAACATCACGCCGACGCCCAGCGTGAGAAGGACCCGGCGGTGGTCGCGCAGCGTGGAGCGCAGCGTCGGCGCCGCGGCGGGCGAGTTGGCGGCCTGGGCGCCGGGGTCCAGCTCGGGCAGCCGCGCCGACAGCAGCGCCGCCGCCAGCAGCGCGGCCACGCCCACGCTCCAGGCGCCGGCCAGGCCGAAGCGGTGGATGGCCGCGGCGGCGATGAAGGGCCCGATGAACATGCCGATGCGCATCACGCCGCCCAGCGTGGACAGCGCGCGGGCGCGATAGGCCACGGGCACGGCCTCGGTCAGGTAGCTCTGCCGCGCCAGGCTGAACACGGCCTGCGCCATGCCGATCATGAAGCAGCCCAGCGCGAACAGGCCCAGGTGGGCGGTCGCTGCGCACAGCGCCATGGCCAGCGCGCACCACAGCGCCGCGGCCACCAGCGCCCAGCGTTCGCCGCGGTGCAAGGTGATCAGCGAGGCGGGGATGTTGCACAGCAAGGAGCCCAGGCCGATCAGCATCACGGCCAGCGCCGCCTGCGGCACCGTGGCCCCCAGCTCACGCGCACCGAGCGCGATCGCCGGCAGGACCGCGCCTTCGCCCAGCCCGAACAGCAGCGACGGGCCGTAGGCGGGCAGGGCGATGCGGCGCAGCGAGAAGGTCGGCGGACTCGGCACCGTCGGGGCGCCGACTCAGCCTGCCGCGGCGCTGGCCAGGACCCAGGCCGCCAGCTCGTCGAGCACCCGGCCCGTCGCCCGGCCGCCGGCCAGCGCCAGGTCGGGCGCATTGCGCGGGCTGACCTCGACCGTCTGCCTGAAGCTGCGCCGAGCCAGCAGTTTGCGTTCGCGCCAGTCCAGCAGTTCGGCCGACACGGCCAGCTGCAGCAGGCCCGGGTCGACCGACGCATCCAGGTACAGCTCGTCCAGGCGCAGCGACAGCAGCAGGTCGCCGCGCACGCCCGAGGTGCTGGAGGCGACGGCGCGGAACCGCTGCGCGTTCACCAGCCGCGCCTCGGCCAGCAGCAGCAGCGACTGCGCCGGACGTTCGCTCCAGTAGCCGAACTGGAAGTACGAGCGGCTGCGCCCGTCGGCGCTGAAGACCATGCGGTCGCTGTCGTACAGGCCCGGCAGCGTGTTGGAGGCGATCAGCAGCACCTTGTCGATGCCAGGCCCCGGCGGCGCCGAGGCCTGGGCGTTGGCATCGCGCAACAGGAAGAAGTCGCGGCGCGGGCTCGAGCCCAGGGTGCAGCCGGCCAGCGCCCAAGGCGCGGCCGCCAGCAACTGGCGGCGCCGCCAGTCGGGTGCGGTGCGTCTCATCGGCGTGTTTCTCCCGGCCCCAGTTGCTGCTCGCCGGGGCCGAGCAGCGCGGCCTTGGGATCTTGCAGCCGGTCGAGCGCGCGGGCGATGCGTTCGGCGCTGCTGCGCAGTTCCTGCGCGGTGGCGCGCAGCTCCAGCGTGCCGATGTCCAGCGCGGCATCGCCGCGCTTCAGCACCGCCGAGCCGTCCCGCTCCAGCGTCTGCAGGCTGCGCGACAGGTCGCGTTCGAGACTGCGCGTGGCCTGGGTCAGTTCGCGCAGCGCGGCCTGCGCCTCCTGCAGCGTGCTGCCGGCGTCCTTGGCCAGCGGCTCGGCGCTGTCGGCCAGGCGCTGCGCCGAGCGGGCGATCAGGTCGGCCGACTGGCGTACCGTGGCGATGCCCTGGTCCAGGCCCGAGGCCGACTTGTCGAGCAGCGCCAGGCGCTTGTTCAGGCCGGCGGACAGGTCGCGCAGGTTGGCCAGCAGGTCTGCGAACACCCGCTGGTTGTCCGGGCCCACCAGCTGGTTGATCCTGAGCAGCGTGTCGTCCGCAGACATGGCCAGCCGGGTCGCGGAATCGGTGATCTGCTCGATACCCGAGGTGCCTTCGGGAATGACCGGGTAGCGTTCGCCGGCGGCCACCTTCTCCAGCACTGGCCCGGGCACCCCCGGCGTGTCCAGCTTGATGCGCGCGATGCCGGTCAGCACGTTGCGGCTGACCGAGGCCTTGGTGTTGACGCTGACCGGCGTTTCACGGGCGACGCGGATCAGCACCTTGACGCGGTTGATGTTCTCGCGCTGGATCGAGTATTGCTCCACCCGCCCGACCGCGACGCCGCGCATGTTGACACTGGCGCCGACCTGCAGCCCCTCCAGGGACTGGCGCTCGAAGTAAATGGTGTAGAAGCGGAAATCGGCATCGCGGCCGCTGCTGCTGAGCCAGACGAAGCCGAAGGTGGCGGCCGCGGCCAGCGCCAGCACCACGGCGCCGATGATCGTGTACCGGGTGTCAGGCTCCATCGGCTTGGGCCGTTCGGCCAGGGTCTGCGGCGGGGGGCACGGTGTGGCGCGAAGAGAAATACGATTGTATCCACGGGTCGTCGACGGCCATCACCTCGTCGGCGGTGCCGTCGGCGATGACCGTGCCGCGGCCCAGCACCACGATGCGCCGCGCGATCGACAGCAGCGTGTCGAGGTCGTGCGTGACCATCAGCACCGTCAGCCCCAGGTCGCGGTTCAGGAAGGCCAGCAACTGGTCGAAGGCGCGCGCGGTGATCGGGTCCAGGCCCGAGGTCGGCTCGTCGAGGAACAGCACCTCGGGCTCCAGCGCCAGCGCGCGCGCCAGCGCGGCGCGCTTTTTCATGCCGCCGGACAGCTGCGCCGGCATCTTGGCGCCGACGTCGGCCGACAGCCCGGCCAGCGCCAGGCGCAGGTTCACCAGCCGCGGCAGCAGATCGGTCGGCGTGTCGGTGTGCTCCAGCAGCGGGGTGGCCACGTTGCCGGCCACGTCCAGCGAGCTGAACAGCGCGCCCTCCTGGAACATCATGCCGAAGCGCCTGCGCGTGGCCGCCAGGGCCTCTTCGGGCGCGTTCCACATGTCGGTGCCGAGCAGCCGCACCGTACCGGCATTGGGCCTTTGCAGGCCGAGGATCTCGCGCAGCAGCACCGACTTGCCGCTGCCGCTGCCGCCGATCAGCGCGACCAGCTCGCCGCGCCGCACCTGCAGGTTCAGCCCGTCGTGCACCGTCTGCCTGCCGAAGCGCGTGACCACGCCGTCGACCTCGATCACCGCATCGGCGGCGGCGCTCAAAGGTCCAGCTCCTGGAAGATGACCGCGAACATGGCGTCGAGCAGGATCACCGCCACGATGCCCTGCACCACGGTGGAGGTGGTGTTGATGCCGATCGAGCGCGTGTCGCGGCTGACCGACAGGCCCATGCGGCAGCCGATGATGGCGATGAACAGCGCGAACACCGGCGCCTTGCCCAGCCCGATCAGGTAGTGCTGCGGCGCCAGCGCGACGTGCAGCCGCTCGGTGAAGGTCTGCGGCGTGATGTCCAGCGTCAGGTTCGACATCACCATCGCGCCGGCCAGCCCGGCGATGTTGCCGACGAAGACCAGCAGCGGCAGCGTCAGCACCAGCGCCAGCACGCGCGGCACCACCAGCACCTGCGGCGCCGACAGGCCGAGCGTGCGGATGGCGTCGATCTCCTCGGTCAGCTTCATCGTGCCCAGCTGCGCAGTGAAGGCTGCGCCCGAGCGGCCGGCCATGATCGTGGCCACGATCAGCGGCGAAAACTCGCGGGTGATGCCCAGCGCGACACCGTCGACGACGAAGATGTTGGCGCCGTACTTCTCGGCCTGCAGGCCCAGCATGTAGGCCATGACCACGCCAATCAGGAAGGTGACCAGCGCCACCACCGGGATGGCGTTGACGCCCACCTGGCCGAGCTGGGCGAACAGCTCGTGCACGCGCAGCGTGCGCGGCCGCAGCAGCGCGCTCGACAGTTCCACCAGCGTGCGGCCGAAGAACTCGACATGGCCGAGCAGCAGCTCGCCGATCTCGGCGGTAGCCTTGCCGGCGCCAGTCAGCGCCGACGCCGCAGGCCGGGGCGCGCCGGCCGCGGTCTCGGCGAAGCGGCCGCGCACCACCTCGACGACGCGGCCGTGGCGCGGGTCGAAGCCGCGCAGCTCGACCTGCGCCGGATCGCCACCGGCGTCGGCCAGCGCATCCAGCAGCAGCAGCGCCGCGGCGGTGTCGATGTCCTGTAGCGCGGCGCCGTCGATGATGCGCGGCACGGCCTGCGTGGCCACCGCCTGCAAAGGCCCGCCGGGGCCGCGCAGCTGCTGCGACAGCTGGCGCAGCGCGCTCAGCCGCCAAGTGCCGCCCAGGTGCAGCGCCACCTGGCCGTCGTGCTCCTCGATCCAGCAGCTGCGGTGCGCATCGGCCATCGGGAAAGGCTAACACGGCGGCAGGGTCGCCAAGGCACGGCGGCGGCGCTGCGGCGCGCGTCGGCCATCGACGACAATGCGGCGAAACAGGCGCCGAAGGAGATACCGTGATCAGCGAGTTGCGCAGCCTTCGGGCGCTGTATCCCCAGCCGGGCGAGCGCGCGCTGCGCAAACAGCTGGCGGCGCTGGACCGCCATTGCATCGCCTTCATCGGGCTGTCGCCCTTCGTGGTGCTGTCCACCGCCGACGCCCAGGGCCGCCAGGATGCATCGCCGCGCGGCGGCGCGCCCGGCTTCGTGCTCGCGGCCGATGACCGGCGGCTGTGCATCCCCGATGCGCCGGGCAACCACCGTCTCGATTCGCTGAGCAACATCGTGCACACCGGCCGCATCGGACTGCTGTTCCTGGTGCCCGGCGTGGACGAGACGCTGCGCGTCAACGGCACGGCGCGGCTGTGCGCCGACGCCGGCAGCCTGGCCCCTTTCGCCGCCGACAAGCGGGTGCGGCTGGTCATCGAGGTCGGCGTCGAAGAGGCCTACCTGCACTGCGCCAAGGCGCTGATGCGCTCGAAGCTGTGGTCCGATGCCTCGCGGGTCGAGCGCTCTTCGCTGCCGAGCATGGGCCAGATGATCAACGACCAGTTGGGCATCGACGCGCCGCCCGAGGACGCGGCGCAGATGCTGGCCCGCTATGCGGCCGACCTGTAGGGCATGAGGGGCCGCAGCACATGACGGCGCCCGCCGCCGGGGCCGCGCAAGCCGAATCCCGCTACGCCTGGTGGCGCCTGATGGTGTCGCTGCTGCTGATGACCATCGGCGGCGCCGGCATGTACGCGGTGACGGTGGTGCTGCCCAGCGTGCAGGCCGACTTCGCGGTCGACCGCGCGGCGGCCTCGCTACCCTACACGCTGACGATGATCGGCTTCGGCTTCGGCGGCATCCTGATGGGCCGGCTGGCCGACCGCTACGGCGTGATGGTGCCGCTGATGGCGGGCGCCATCGGCCTGGGCTCGGGCTTCATCAGCGCCGGCCTGGCCGGCAACCTTTGGCTGTTCATCCTGGCGCAGGGCCTGTTGATGGGCCTGCTCGGCACCTCGGCCACCTTCGCGCCGCTGGTGGCCGACACCTCGCTGTGGTTCACGCGGCGGCGCGGCATCGCGCTGGGCATCTGCATGAGCGGCAACTACGTGGCCGGCGCGGTGTGGCCGCCGGTGATCCAGCACTTCGTCGAAAGCGCCGGCTGGCGCAGCGCCTATGTCGGCATCGGCGTGTTCTGCCTGCTGGCGATGCTGCCGCTGGCGCTGGTCTACCGGCGCCGGCCGCCGGCGCTGCAGCCGGCGACGGACACCGCGGCCGGCGCGTCGCGCCTGGCGGCGCTGCAGTCCGAGCGCCCGCTGGGCCTGAGCCCGGCCACGCTGCAGTTGCTGCTGTGCGTGGCCGGCGTGGCCTGCTGCGTGGCCATGTCGATGCCGCAGGTGCACATCGTCGCCTACTGCGGCGACCTCGGCTTCGGCGCGGCGCGCGGCGCGCAGATGCTGTCGCTGATGCTCGGCATGGGCATCGTCAGCCGGCTGGTGTCGGGCTGGCTGTCCGACCACATCGGCGGGCTGTACACGCTGCTCGTCGGCTCGGTTCTGCAGGGCGTGGCGCTGCTGATGTTCCTGTGGGCAGACGGCGTGAGCTCGCTGTTCCTGGTGTCGGCGATGTTCGGCCTGTTCCAGGGCGGCATCGTGCCCAGCTACGCGCTGATCGTGCGCGAGTACTTCACGCCCAAGGAGGCTGGTGCGCGCGTCGGCGCGGTGCTGATGGCCACGCTCTTCGGCATGGCGCTGGGCGGCTGGATGTCGGGTGCGATCTTCGACGCCAGCGGCTCGTACCGGGCGGCCTTCCTCAACGGCATTGGCTGGAACCTGCTCAACATCGGCATCGTGCTGTACCTGCTGGCGCGGGCCAAGCGGCTGGGGCTGTTCGTGCGGCCGCTGCGGCCGGCCTGAGCGCGCGGCCGGCCTCAGGCCGCCGGCGCAAACAGTTGCAGCGCGCCGTACTGCAGCAGCATGATGGTCTTCGCATCGAGGATCTCGCCGCGCCCGACCATCGCCAGGGCCTCGTCGAAGGGCAGTTCGAAGACCTCGATGTCCTCGCCTTCGGCGTGCAGCCCGCCGCCTGTGCCGATGCGGTCGCCGGCCTCGTACTCGGCGACATAGAAGTACAGCCGCTCGGTCACCGCGCCCGGGCTCATGAAGGCCTCGAACACCTTGCGCGGCGCGCGCACGCGCACGCCCGCCTCCTGCTCGGCCTCGACGCGGATGCAATCCTCGGGCGTTGCGCCGTCCAGCGCGCCGGCCGGCACCTCGACCATGAGATCGTCGTGGCCGTTGACGAAGCTGGGATAGCGGAACTGCCGCGTCAGCAGCACGCAGCGCCGGCTCGGGTCATACAGCAGGATGGCCGCGCCGTTGCCGCGGTCGTAGGTTTCGCGCTGCTGCGCCTGCCACTGGCCGTCGCGGCGCAGGAATTGGAAGCGGGTGGTCTTCAGCACCGACCAATGGTCGGACAGCAGCTTGACCTCCTGCACGCGAACACGTTTGGCCACACTCATCATTCGGGCTCCGCAACGGGGTTGGCGCATTGTCCCGCCGGCCCGCGGCGGCTAGCTGCATCCGCTTGATCCAGCCCGCCGCCGGGCGGGTTGCGCCAGACGCCAGACTGGATAAACTTACAGTCATCGGCAGCCCGCCAGGCCCGTGATGCAGCGCCAGCGGCACGCATCGCCGGCCGCCGCGCAGCCCTGCTGCAGGCCTTGCCGCCACCGTCTCACGCGCTCAGGCGCGCCTTTGTGCCCACCTTGCCCCGCCGCCATGTCGACCACCCAGTCCCCCACCGCCGGCCGCGCCGCCGCCGCAGCCTCGCCGGCATCGCTTCCTGAACAGCCGATCAGCCGCGAAGTGCTGGCCGAGAAGTACGCCAAGGGCGATGAACGCAGCATCGACGAGGTGCGGCTGCGCGTCGCCCGCGCGCTGGCCGCCGTCGAGCCGCAGGCGCAGCGCGCGCAATGGGAGGCGCGCTTCCTGCAGGCGCAGCAGCGCGGCTTCGTGCCGGCCGGGCGCATCGCCTCGGCCGCCGGCACCGACCTGACGGCCACGCTGATCAACTGCTTCGTCCAGCCGGTGGGCGATTCCATCTCCCAGGTGGAAGACGGCTTTCCCGGCATCTACACCGCGCTGACCGAAGCCGCCGAGACCATGCGCCGCGGCGGCGGCGTGGGCTACGACTTCTCGCGCATCCG
>JBEIHU010000065.1:0-18507 GCA_040381175.1 Burkholderiaceae bacterium | reverse complement strand
GCAGCGGCGCGCCGCGCCGCCTTGCGGGCCGCCTTGGCCTCGGACGCCTCGGGGGCCTTGGGCCACAGCCATACGGCGGCACCGCCTGCGCCGGCCAGCAACAGCGCCGCGGCGGCGCCGGCGGCGATCATCAGCTTCGGGGTGAAGCGCCGGCCCGCGGCGGGCGCTGCGGGCGCTGCGGTGGGGTCCGGGGGGGATTCGGCAGTCATGGCGCCGTCTCGGCCTGCCGGCGCCAGCCTTGAGCAGCCGCCGGCCGGACCGGCGGCCCGGCGGAGCAGCTTTGCACGCCATGCTCAGGTCATGCGCGGCTTGACCCACAGCCAGGCGGCCAGGCCGATGACCAGCAGGCCCAGTGAGGTGAAGGCCAGCGCCGGCGCCGAATGCATGACCAGCGGCGCGACCACGCCAGCCACCACGCCGTTGGCCATGCTGCCGATGAAGGCCTGGACCGAGCTGGCCATGCCGCGCCGATCGGGCACCAGGTCCAGCACCAGCAGCGTGACCACCGGCACCATCAGCGCCCAGCCGAAGGAGAAGACCGACACCGCCAGCATCGCCCAGAAGGCTTGTGGCGTGCCGAGCAGGTTCATCAGCACGTTGCCCAGCGCGGCGGCAAGCATGATCACGAAGCCGTGACGGATCTGGTGTTTGGGCTTGATGCGCCCGGCCAGCCGTCCCGACAGCCAGGCGCCGAGCATGATGCCCGACACGCTCATGCAGAAGAACCAGAAGAACTGGGTCGGCTTCAGCTGCAGGACCTCGCCCAGCCACACCGGCGCGCTCAGCACGTAGAGGAACATGCCGTTGAACGGGATGCCGCTGGCCAGCGCCAGCATCAGGAAGCGCGGGTTGCGCGACATCTGCACGTAGCCGCGCAGCAGCGCACCCACATGCACCGGCTGGCGCTGCGCGGCATGCAGCGTCTCGGGCAGGGTGCGCCAGACGGCCCACCACAGCAGCAGGCTGATGAGCGCAAGGAACCAGAAGATCGCCTGCCAGCCGGAACCGACGAAGAGCCAACCGCCGACCAGCGGCGCCACCGCCGGCGCGACGCCGAAGTAGATGGTCACCTGCGACATCACCCGCTGCGCGTCGGCGGGCGGGAACATGTCGCGGATGATGGCCCTCGACACCACCATGCCGGCGCCGGCGCTGATGCCCTGCAGCGCGCGGAAGAACACCAGCTGGCCGATGCCCTGCGACAGCGCGCAGCCCGCGCTGGCGAGCGCGAACACCGCAATGCCCCACAGGATCACAGGCCGGCGGCCCAGGCTGTCGGACAGCGCGCCGTGGAACAGGTTCATCGCGGCGAAGCCGAACAGGTAGGCCGACAGCGTCTGCTGCATCTGCACCGGCGTGGCGCCCAGCGAATGCGCAATCCCGGCGAAGGCCGGCAGGTAGGTGTCGATCGCGAACGGCCCGAGCATGCCCAGGCAGGCCAGCAGCACGGCCAGCTTCCAGCGCGGGCCGCGCCAGAGCAGGTGGGCGTCGGGGTTCATCGAAGCGGGAGATCGCTGCGCGGCCATCGCTGCGGCAGGAACTTTTGCAGTGTAAGGTGGCCCTGATGAGGTCGCCGGCGCCGATGCGCAAGCGCCGCCCTGGAGACTGCATGCATTCTTTCAACGCCCGAAACCCCGCCCGACGCCGCCTGGCGCTGGCCGCCGCTGCCGGCTGCGCCGCCGTCGCCTTCCCGGCGCTGGCCAATTCGCGCCGCACGGTCGCGGGCATGACCGACGGTCCGTTCTACCCGCCTCAGGCC
Source organism: Burkholderiaceae bacterium (assembly GCA_040381175.1). Taxonomy (GTDB): domain Bacteria; phylum Pseudomonadota; class Gammaproteobacteria; order Burkholderiales; family Burkholderiaceae_C; genus Rubrivivax. The sequence continues at coordinate 16,748 of JBEIHU010000065.1, read as the reverse complement.
TGGCGCGAGCAATGGAGCGACTGGGACGCCGACCTCAGCCGCGTGCAGCGCGACGGCCGCACGCAGGTCGCGCGCGGCGAGCACCTGGGTCTGGAACTGCGCCTGGCCGATGCCGACGGCCGCGCCATCGACGGCGCCGAGGTCGAGATCTGGCAATGCGATGCACTTGCCGTGTACCACCATCCGCGCGTGCGGCGGGTCGCCGGGCAGTACGACGAGGGCTTCCAGGGCTTTGGCGCAAGCCGCGCCGACGCCGCCGGCGCGCTGCGCTTTCGAACCATCAAGCCAGTGCCCTACCCCGGGCGCACGCCGCACATCCACATCAAGCTGCGCCATGCCAGCTTCGGCGAAATCAGCTCGCAGCTGTTCATCGCAGCCGACCCGGGCAATGCGCGCGACTTCCTGTGGCGCGCCATCGACGCGGCCGACCGGCCGATGCTCGAGATGCAGTTGCAGCCAGCGCCGGCCGACAGCGGCCTGCGCTGGCTGGCGCGGCACGCGCTGGTGCTGCCGGCCTGAGATATGTGTGAAGCAAGCCGATAGGCCGGATTCTGTGCGGCACGAAACTCTTGCGAGCGCCGCGCCGTGACCGCCATTCATCTGGGCCGTGCATCGCTGCACGGCTCGGTGCCACCTACCCGCACGCTCGCCCCGGGCCAGGGTTCTGTTGAGCGCGGACGCTGCCGCGCCGCTCGGCACGTGCCTATTTGGTGTTGCTGCGCGTAGAGATTGCCCGTTTCACCCAGGTCGGATCGCGCGCTTGCGCGCGGCCCGACCTGGATGCTGCTCGGTCCCCGGCTGACGCCGTGGCCGGGCGGCTTGCGCCACCCGGTGGCCGGCTTGCGCCGGCCCCTCGCAGACCACCCCCTATCGGGACAATCCGCCCTGACTCGTCTCTGTTGCTCTGATCCTCACCTCGCGGTGGACAGCCGTTAGCTGCTACGCCGCCCTGCGCAGTCCGGACCTTCCTCCAGTGCGGCCTTTCGGCCCGGCGCTTTCGCGCCGCCACGAGGGTTGCACCAGCGGCGGTCTGGCTTGCTTCACCGTGCGATTATCGGTGCAGCAGCCAGTTTGGGGGAACGAGCATGAAAGTCCAGAGCATTCTGCAGACCATCGGCAACACGCCGCATGTCCGCATCAACCGCCTGTTCGGCAAGGCCGAAGTCTGGGTCAAGTCCGAACGCGCCAACCCGGGCGGCTCGATCAAGGACCGCATCGCCCTGGCGATGGTCGAGGACGCCGAGCGGCGCGGCCAACTCAAGCCCGGCGGCACCATCGTCGAGCCGACCTCGGGCAACACCGGCATCGGGCTGGCGATAGTGGCCGCCGTCAAGGGCTACCAGCTGGTGCTGGTGATGCCCGACAGCATGAGCATCGAACGCCGCCGCCTGATGCGGGCTTATGGCGCGAGCTTCGAGCTGACGCCGCGCGAAAAGGGCATGAAGGGCTCGATCGCCCGCGCCGAGGAGATCGTCGCCGCCACACCGGGCGCCTGGATGCCGCAGCAGTTCGACAACCCGGCCAACATCGAGGTGCACGTGCGCACCACTGCCAGGGAGATCCTGACCGACTTTCCCGACGGCCTGGACGTGCTGATCACTGGCGTGGGCACCGGCGGCCACATCACCGGCTGCGCGCAGGCACTGAAGGCGAAGTGGCATGACCTGAAGGTTCATGCGGTGGAGCCCGCCGCCTCGCCGGTGATCAGCGGCGGCGCGCCCAGCCCGCACCCGATCCAGGGCATCGGCGCCGGCTTCATCCCGCGCAACCTGCACACCGCCGTGCTCGACGGCGTGATCCAGGTCGATGCCGAGGCCGCGCGCGAGATGGCAAGGCGCTGCGCGCGCGAAGAAGGCATGCTGGTGGGCATCTCCAGCGGCGCCACGCTGGCCGCCATTGCGCAGAAGCTGCCCGAGCTGCCGGCCGGCAGCCGCGTGCTCGGCTTCAACTACGACACTGGCGAGCGCTACCTGTCGATCGAAGGTTTCCTGCCAACATAGGGCGCCAGCCGACCGCGTGGCGCAGCTGTCCCCTAATCCGGGGGATACCGTGGCAATGGGCTGGCGTGACACACCCATCGCGCTGGTATCTTCCGGAGTCAAGCAAACGCAACGCACACTGATCCTGATTGCAGGCCTTGCGTCGATCGGTTCGCCGGCGGTGGCCGCTGATGTCTTGGCGCGCGTTGTGGCCGATGACTATTGCTCCGTGTATGTCGGCAATCAGTCAGGCTCGGCGATGACACGGGTGGGCGGGTCGGAAGGGAATCCGTGGCCATCCCAGGGTGCCTCTTTCACCTTCGACGCGGGACCCGGCGAATACATCTACGTAGCCGCGTGGGATTCCGCCTCGTTCGGCCCGCCTCATATGTGGATCGGTGAGTTCACGAGCGGCGGGAAGACATTGCTTTCGAACAAGGCCGACTGGCTGTCCAAGTACGACGGCACCATCAAGGATCCGAGCACGGCCCAGGTGTTCGCGCCGGCCCAGTCTGCGTCGGTCTGGCTGGCGCCGGCGATCAGCATGCCGAATGGCTCGTCGCCCTACGGCACCCTTATCGATGGCTCGCCCGCCCAGATGATCTGGCACGACGCTTTCGGCGGCTCGAGCGGCAGCCAGGGTGGTTACGCGCTGTTCCGCACGCTCGCGCCGGTGGCGGCCGTGCCCGAGCCGTCGACCTACGCGCTGCTGCTGGCGGGGCTGCTCTGCGTGTCCTCGGCCGCCAGACGGCGCGCCTGACAGGGAGCCAGGTTGCGCCTTCAAGCGCGCGGTCGCGTCCCTCGCGACGCGGCTTGTTGGCTTGGCACGGTGGCGGCGCGGCAAGCGCGGTCGCCGCGCCTTGCGCCTTAACCCAACTGTGACTTCTGCAGCCGCGCGATGCGCTGCTCCATCGGCGGGTGGCTGGAGAACAGCGCCATCAGGCCGCTGGGGCGCGAGCTGATGCCCATGGTCTGCAGCGTCTTCGGCATCTCGCCCGGGTCCAGGCCGCCCAGGCGGGCCAGCGCGTTGATCATCGGCTGCTTGCGGCCCATCAGCTGCGCGGCGCCGGCGTCGGCGCGGAACTCGCGCTGGCGCGAGAACCAGGCCACGATCATCGCGGCAACGACACCGAGCAGGATGTCCATCACGATGGTGGTGATGAAGTAGCCCGGGCCCAGGCCCCGCTCGTTCTTCAGGATCACGCGGTCGACGAAGAAGCCGACGACGCGCGAGATGAAAACCACGAAGGTGTTCATCACGCCCTGGATCAGCGTCATCGTCACCATGTCGCCGTTGGCCACGTGCGCCACCTCGTGGCCGATGACGGCCTCGACCTCCTCGCGCGTCATGCTCTGCAGCAGCCCGGTGGACACCGCCACCAGCGCCGAATTCTTGAACGCTCCGGTGGCAAAGGCGTTGGGCGGGCCTTCGTAGATGCCGACCTCGGGCATGCCGATGCCCGCCTCGCTGGAGAAGCGGCGCACGGTGTCGACGATCCAGGCATGCGTGGGGTCGCGCGAATCGTTGATGATCTGCGCGCCGGTGCTGCGCTTGGCGATGAACTTGCTCATCAGCAGCGAGATGGTCGCGCCGCCAAAGCCCACGACCAGCGAGAACACCATCAGCCCGCCGACGCTGAGCCCGTTTTCATCGATGAAGCGGTTCAGGCCGAAGAGGTTGATGACAATGCCCAGCACCACCATCACGGCCAGGTTGGTCATCACGAACAGCAGGATTCTTTTCATGGGGCGAAAGCCTTTGTTGCGTCGGGCAGGATGATGGGGACGGTCGGGCCGAATTAAAGGCCGGCCGGCAATACTGCCAGAGAGTTGAAGGTCTTTGACGGCAGTTTCAGGCGCCACCGGCCTTGGCCAGGCGCCTGTCGCGCAGCACGAACTGGGTGCCCCGGCGGTCCAGCTCGAACAGCTGCGTCGCCTCGATCAGGTCGAGCAGCTTGCGGTAGCCGTAGTTGCGCGGGTCGAAGGAGGCCTGGTTGCCGATCTGCTGGCCCACCGCACCGAGCGCCGACCAGCCGTCCTCGCCGGCGGCCGACTCGACCGCGTTGCGCAGCAGCGTCACCAGCCGGGCATCCTGCTTCAGTGCCGCGGTGTCCAGCCGGCTCGGCGCAGCCTCGCCGTTGCCGACGCCGTTGCCGCCCTGGCTGGCCGCCTTGGGCTTGGGCTTGTCGGCCTTGGAGGCCTTGGTGGAGCGCGGCTCGTCCACCACCACCGGCTGGCCCAGGTTCTCCAGATAGAGAAAGCGCGAGCAGGCGTTGACGAAGGGCAGCGGCGTCTTCTTGGCGCCGAAGCCGAAGACCTGCGCGCCCTTGGCCTTGAGGTGCATCACCAGCGGCGTGAAGTCGGCGTCCGAGCTGACGATTCCGAAGGCCTCGGGCTGGTCGGTGTAGAGCAGGTCCATGGCCTCGATGACCATGCCCATGTCGGTGGCGTTCTTGCCCTTGCTGTAGTCGAACTGCTGCACCGGGCGGATGGCGTACTCGTGCAGCATCGCCTCCCAGCCCTTCAGCCCGTCCTTCTTCCAGTTGCCATAGGCGCGGCGGATGTTGGTCACGCCCACCTTGGCGAGCTCGGCAAGGATGACGTCGATCTTGCTGGCCGGCGAGTTGTCGGCGTCGATCAGCAGCGCGATGCGCGGTTGTCTTTCGATCATGCCGTCGCCTCCAGCGTCCAGTTCAGCGTCTCGCCGCCGCACAGCGGCTTGAGCTGCTGCGCGCCGAAGGGCAGGCTTTCGGGCAGCGTCCAGGGCTGGCGCCGCAGCTTGATGCGGCCGGTGTTGCGCGGCAGGCCGTAGAAATCGGCACCGTGGAAGCTGGCAAAGCCTTCCAGCTTGTCCAGCGCGCCGGCGGCCTCGAAGGCCTGCGCATAGAGCTCCAGCGCCGACAGCGCGGTATAGCAGCCGGCGCAGGCGGCGGCATGCTCCTTCAGGTGCGCCGCATGCGGCGCGCTGTCGGTGCCCAGGAAGAACTTCGGCGAACCCGAGGTGGCCGCCGCCACCAGCGCCAGGCGATGCTCCTCGCGCTTGAGCACCGGCAGGCAGTAGTAGTGCGGGCGCAAGCCGCCCAGGAAGATGGCGTTGCGGTTGAACAGCAGGTGGTGCGCGGTGATGGTTGCGGCGGTGTTGGCGTCGGCCTGGGCGACATACCGAGCCGCCTCGCGCGTGGTGATGTGCTCGAACACGACCTTCAGCCCGGGGAAGTCGCGCCGCAGCGGCTGCAGCACGCGCTCGATGAACACCGCCTCGCGGTCGAACAGGTCGATGTCGCCATCGGTGACCTCGCCATGGACCAGCAGCAGCAGGCCTTCGCGCTGCATCGCCTCAAGCGTGGCGTAGGTCTTGCGGATGTCGGTGACGCCGGCATCGCTGTGCGTGGTGGCGCCGGCAGGATACAGCTTGCAAGCCACGATGCCGGCCTCGCGCGCGCGGCGGATCTCGTCCGGCGGCGTGCGGTCGGTCAGGTACAGCGTCATCAGCGGCTGGAAGTCGGCTCCCGCAGGCAGCGCCTCGAGGATGCGGCGGCGGTAGTCCAGCGCCAGCGCGGCGGTGGTCACCGGCGGCTTCAGGTTGGGCATGACGATGGCCCGGGCGAACTGCCGCGCGGTGTGCGGCAGCACGGCGCGCAGTGCGTCGCCGTCGCGCAGGTGCAGGTGCCAGTCGTCGGGGCGGGTCAGGGACAGCGTGATCGTCATGCCGAATTGTCGCCGCTTTGCTGCAGCCGCCACATCTGCGCATAGCGCCCGTCCTGCGCCAGCAGCTCGGCATGCGTTCCACGCTCGACCGCCCGGCCCTGGTCGAGCACGACGATCTGGTGCGCGTCGACCACCGTGCTCAGGCGGTGCGCGATCACCAGCGCGGTCTTGCCCGTCGCTGCGCTCTTCAGCTCGGCCTGGATCGCGCGCTCGTTCGCCGAGTCCAGCGCCGAGGTGGCCTCGTCGAAGATCAGGATCGGCGGGTTCTTCAGCAGCGTGCGCGCGATCGCCACGCGCTGCTTCTCGCCGCCCGACAGCTTCAGCCCGCGCTCGCCGACCATGGTGTCGTAGCCCTTCGGCGCGGCGGCGATGAAGTCGTGGATGTGCGCGGCGCGCGCCGCGGCCTCGACCTCGGCGCGCGACGCCCCCGCGCGACCATAGGCGATGTTGTATCCGATCGTGTCGTTGAACAGCACCGTGTCCTGCGGCACGATGCCGATGGCCTGGCGCAGGCTGGCCTGCGTGACCTGCCGGATGTCCTGTCCGTCGATGGTGATGCGGCCCGTGCCCACGTCGTAGAAGCGGTAGAGCAGACGCGCCAGCGTGGACTTGCCCGCGCCCGAGGGCCCGACCACCGCGACGGTCTTGCCCGCCGGGATCTCGAAGCTCAGCTCGTGCAGGATCGGCCGCGCCGCCTCGTAGCCGAAGCCCACGTTCTCGAAACGCACCACGCCCGCGCCGACCCGCAGCGGCGGCGCGTCGGGCGCGTCATCGACCTCCCGGTGGCGCTCCAGCAGCGTGAACATCTTGTCCAGGTCGGTCAGGTTCTGCTTGATCTCGCGGTACAGCACGCCCAGGAAGTTGAGCGGTATGTACAGCTGGATCATGAAGGCGTTGATCATCACCAGGTCGCCCAGCGTCAGGCGGCCGTCGACCACGCCCTGCGTGGCGCGCCACAGCATCGCCACCAGCGCGGTGGCGATCACCAGCTGCTGCCCGGCGTTCAGCAGCGACAGCGTGGTCTGGCTCTTCAGCGCGGCGCGGCGCAGCCGCTCCAGGCTCTGGTCGTAGCGCCTGGCTTCGAAGTCCTCGTTGTTGAAGTACTTGACGGTCTCGTAGTTCAGCAGCGAATCCACCGCGCGGGTGTGTGCCGCCGCGTCCAGCTCGTTCATCTGGCGTCTGAACTTGGTGCGCCACTCGGTCACGCCGACGGTGAAGCTCACGTAGAACACCAGTGCGGCAGCGGTGATCCAGACGAACATCGCGTCGAACTTCAGCGCCAGCACCGTGAGCACCATCGCCACCTCGATGACCGTGGGCACGATGCTGTACAGCGAGTACGAGATGAGCGAGTGCACGGCGCGCGTGCCGCGTTCGATGTCACGCGTCATGCCGCCGGTCTGGCGCTCCAGGTGGAAGCGCAGGCTCAATGCATGCAGATGCCGAAACACCTGCAGCGAGATGCTGCGCGCGGTGCCTTCGGTGGCCTTGGCGAACACCAGCTCGCGCAACTCGGTAAAGAGCGTGGTCGAGAAGCGCAGCCCGGCATAGGCCAGCAGCAGGCCCACCGGCACCACCATCAGCGCCGCGGCGCTGCCGGGCTGGATCGACAAGCTGTCGACCAGCTGCTTCAGCAGCAGGGGCACGCTGACGTTGGCCGCCTTGGCCGCCACCATGAAGCCCAGCGCCAGGCCGACACGCCAGCGGTAGCGCCACAGGTAGGGCAGCAGCTTGCGCAGCGTGGCCCAGTCGGAGCGCGGGGCGACGGCCTGCTGCGCGTTCAGCGGCGGGGCCAGGGCAACGTCGGATCGGCGCATGGGAACGGGTTCGAGGCGGGCGTGGAAAAATGGTCCAAGGCGGCCTGCAGCGGCCGCTGATCGGAGATGAAGCCTATGTCCAGCGATTCAAGCAACCCGCCGGGCAGCCAGCCCGGCAACCTCGGCGGCCCCTTGAGTTTGCCTGATGGCAGCTCGCTGGTGATGCGGGTGATGCCGCTGCCGGCCGACGTCAACGGCAATGGCGACGTCTTCGGCGGCTGGATCATGGCGCAGGTGGACATGGCCGGCGCCGTGCTGCCCAGCCGCATCGCCAAGGGCCGCATTGCCACCGTGGCGGTGAACGAGTTCATCTTCAAGCAGCCGGTGTCGATCGGCGACCTGCTGAGCTTCTATGCCAAGGTCGAGCGCATCGGCCGCACCTCGATCACGGTGCACGTGCAGGTCTACGCCGAACGCAACCCGGCCGACCTGAAGGTGGTCAAGGTGACCGAGGCCAACCTCACCTACGTGGCCATCGACGGCCACGGGCAGCCGCGGCCAGTGAGCTGAACCCGGCAGGACATGCATTGGCGGTTTCGCGCTGTGCCGTCGTCGGGATTGGCGTTTGCCGCTCATTGGCCCCGGCGTGCCGCACGGGCTGCTGCAATGCGCGGTGGACGCCAGGGTGCCAGCCGGTCGGCACAACTGCATGTGGCGGGCTGCGAACCGCGCTCAAGGCTCCCGTTCGAGCAGGTGGCGGGCTGCCTCGATCTCCTGCTTCTTGTCCTTGCCGACCCGCGGGTAGGAAAGGTTCATCTCCTCCAGCGCCTGCACGATGGCCGCCACCACCACCAGCCGCAGGTACCACTTGTTGTCGGCCGGCACCACGTACCAGGGCGCATGCGGCGAGGCGGTGGCGCGGATCGCCTTCTCGTAGGCTGCCTGGTATTCGGCCCAGTGGCCGCGCTCGCGCACGTCGGAGGGTGAGAACTTCCAGTTCCGGCTGGGTTCGTTCAGCCGCTCCATGAAGCGTCGCTTCTGCTCGGCGCGCGAGACGTTGAGGAAGAACTTCAGCACCTTGGTGCCCTGCCGGGTCAGGTAGTCCTCGAAATGCGTGATGTCCGCCAGCCGCTGCTCGAAGATGCTCTTCGGCATGCAGTCGCCCGGCAGCTTCTGCACCTCGAGGATCGCGCGATGCACCCGCACCACCAGCACCTCTTCGTAGTAGGAGCGGTTGAAGATGCCGATGCGCCCGCGCTCCGGCAGTTCGCGCCAGTAGCGCCACATGAAGTCGTGGTCCAGCTCCTGCGCCGACGGCTGCTTGAAGGGCACCACCTGCACGCCCTGCGGATTGACCCCGCTCATCACATGCTTGATGGTGCCGTCCTTGCCGGCCGCGTCCATCGCCTGGAACACGATCAGCAGGGAGCGGCGGTCCTGCGCGTACAGCTTGTCCTGCTGCTGGGCCAGCCAGTCGACGCCGCGCGCCAGCATGTCCTTGGCATCCGGCTTGTCCTCGCTGTCCATCCGCCCCGTGCTGGCCGGGTCATGGTCGCGCAGGCGGAAGCCCTTGCCGTGGTCGACGCGGTGGCGCCGGATCGCCTTGTCGATGCGCTTGATGATTTCCAATCGGCTGGCCATGAGGTCTCCTCGATCTGCAGGTACCAGGACTTGTACAACGAATGCGCACCCGCGCATATGCCCGGTGGCGACGGCGGGATGCGCCGCGCAAGGCGCGTGTCCGCGGGCGCCGGCCCTGGCGGCATCACCGCCGTTCACGCTGTAGCCGGGCATCTGCTGCGCGTCGCACAGCTCTCCCAGCCGGCGGTGCAGGGCTCGCAGTGGCCGCAGGCGGTGTGCCGCCAGGGCACGCCGACGCGGTCGCCCTCCTTGGCCGGCTTGACGTCGCGGCCCACGCGGGCGACGAAACCCACGCCTTCGTGGCCGGGGATGAAGGGCAGCGTCGGCTTGACCGGCCGTTCGACGTTGGCGGCATGCAGGTCGGTGTGGCACACGCCGGGGGCCACCACCTTGACCAGCAGCTGGCCGTCGGGCACCTCGGGCACGGGCACGTCCTAAATGACCAGCGGCTTGCCGAATTCATGCACGACGGCGGCTTTCATCATCTCGGCGATGGCGGCGCTCCCGAAGCTGCGCCGCCTGCAAGCGTGCCAAGCTGCCGGCCCGCACCGCTCGCCGGGCCTCAGCCCATGATGTTGACGCCGCCGTCGACGTACAGCGTCTGCCCGGTCAGCCGGCGCGCGTAGGGCGTGGCCAGGTAGGCGCAGGCGTAGCCCACGTCGTCGATGTCCACCAGCTCGCCCACCGGCGCGCGGCTCGCGGCCTCGTTGAGCAGCAGCTCGAAGTCCTTCAGCCCCGAGGCGGCGCGCGTCTTCAGCGGCCCGGGCGAGATCGGGTGCACGCGGATGCGGCGCGGGCCCAGCTCGTGCGCCAGGTAGCGGCAGCTGGCTTCCAGCGCCGCCTTCACCGGGCCCATCACGTTGTAGTTGGGCACCACCTTGTTGGCGCCGTGGTAGCTCATCGCGAACATCGCCCCGCCATCGTCCATCAGCGGCGCGGCCAGGCGGGCCATGCGCACGAAGGAATGCACCGACACGTCCATCGCGCGCTGGAAGCCCTCGGCCGAGCAGTCGAGCAGCCCGCCCTGAAGGTCCTGCCTGGGCGCGAAGGCGATCGAATGCACCAGGATGTCGAGCCGGCCCCACTGCTGCCGCACCGCGTCGAACACCGCCTCCAGCTCGCCCGGCTGCTCGACGTTCAGCGGCAGGCACACCGGCGCGCCCAGGGCCGTGGCCAGCGGCGCCACATGGGGCTTGGCCTTGTCGTTAAGATATGTTATGGCCAGTTCGGCGCCCAGTGCCCGGAAGGCGCGCGCGCAACCGTAGGCGATGGAGTGCTCGTTGGCGATGCCGACCACCAGTGCCTTGCGGCCGGTCAGCGGAGGCGAGGGGATCGGGCCCAGTCGTTGGCTCATGGTGCGGCAAGCAGATCACGCGTGTGGCGCGCGATCATCAGCTCCTCGTTGGTGGGAATGACCCAGGCGCGGGCGCGGCTGCCGGGGCGGCTGATGCACGGCCTGTGCGCGGCGTTGGCGGCTTCGTCCAGTTCCACGCCCAGCCACGCGGCGGCGCGGCAGATCTTCTCGCGCACCGGCGCGGCGCGCTCGCCGATGCCGGCGGTGAAGACGATCGCATCCAGCCCGCCCAGCGCCGCGGCCAGCGAGCCCAGCTCGCGGCCGATGCGGTAGACGAACAGGTCGATGGCCAGGGCCGCGCGCGGCTCGGTCGAAGCCAGCAGCTCGCGCATGTCGCTGGACACGCCGGACACGCCGAGCAGGCCCGACTGGCTGTAGATCAGCTTCTCGATGGCGCGCGCGTCCATGCCGCGCTCGTCCATCAGGTACAGCATGACGCCGGGGTCGACGGCGCCGCAGCGCGTGCCCATCGGCAGCCCGTCTACGGCGGTGAAGCCCATCGTGCTGGCAATGCTGCGCCCGTCCTGCAACGCGCACATGCTGGCGCCGTTGCCCAGATGCATCACGACGCAGCGGCCGCGCGCCGCGCCGGCATCGATGCCGGGCAGCACCGAGGCGATGTATTCGTAGGACAGGCCGTGGAAGCCGTAGCGGCGCACGCCGGCATCGCTGAGCTCCTGCGGCAGCGCGAACATCTGCGCCAGCGGCGGGTTCGTGCGGTGCATCGCGGTGTCGAAACAGGCCACCTGCGGCAGCTCGGGCGCACGCGCCAGCAGTTCGCTGATCGGGCTCAGGTTGTGCGGTTGGTGCAGCGGTGCCAGCGGCACGAACTTCTGCAACTGGTCGACGATGGCGGCGTCCAGCCGCACTGGCGCGGCGAACTCGGTCCCGCCGTGCACCACGCGGTGGCCGACCGCGGCCAGCCGAAGCCCAGCTCGCCGGCCGGAGCGCAGCCAGTCCAGGATGTGGGCCAGCGCGCCGTCGTGGCCCAGGGGGCTGTCCCAGCGCCGCTCGTCCGCCGGCTGGCCATTGACGTCCTTGGCAACGAAGCGCGGCATGTTGTAGATGCCCTCGACCTGACCGCTGGCCGCAACCTCCAGCATGGCGCCGTCCGCGGCAAAGAGCGAGAACTTGATGCTCGACGAACCGGCGTTCAGGACCAGGATGCCACGGCTCATGCGGACTTGCGCACGCGCGCCGGCTTGTCCAGGCCCAGCACCGAGGCCACGCGGCGGAAGCGCTCTTCCTGGTAAGGCGTGGGCTCGCCGCGGGTGCTGACCACGATGCGCGCACCCTGGTAGCCGCGACGGCGTTCCTCCATGTCCGGCATCAGCTTGGGCAGCGCGGCGACGGCGCGTTCCTCGTCCAGCGCCAGCACGAAGGCCTGGCGCTTGACGGCGGCCTTCACCGCCGCCAGCGAAGCCAGGTTCTCCGGCTTGGCCTGCTTGACCAGCTGGCGCAGCAGGTTGAAGGGCCGCTCGTCGGCGATCTTCTCCTCGCGCCCCACGTACAGCAGCAGGCGCGCCCAGGCGTCGAGCGGCGTGCCCTGCTCGAAATGCGCCTCGGCCTCCTGGCGCTTCATGCGCCGCAGCTCTTCGTGCTCCCACGAGGCTGCGCGGGCGCCGCGGCGGCCGGTGCTGTCGGCGTCCAGCCCGACCGCGGCCGCCAGCCAGGGAGACTCGTAGATCGCCTTGAACATGCGCTCCGACGCCTCGTCGCGCATGTCGCGATACTGATCCAGCGCCTGCTCGATGCGGGACGACACCTCGCGCTCGGCCTGCAGCAGCGGGTTGCCGGGCGAGACCGGCTGGCGCTGCTGGCGCACCGCATCGGCCATCCACTTCACCCAGGCCATCGCAGGGTTCATGTCGGAGATCAGCCAGCGCTCCATGCGCGCCGGGTTGGTCTCGCGCAGCAGCTTCGCCACCGGCTCGCTGGACATCGCCTTGACCAGCGGCGAGGCGAAGCGGTCGTACAGCTGCTGGTTGACCTCGGCCACGCGCTGCGCCACTTCGAAGGCGCGCTCGTCCTGGCGGCCGTCGTCCAGCGCCAGGATGTCGTCGATCGTGCGCGGCACGAACTGTATGAGGTAGCGTCCCTCGACGTACGCCAGCCCCGGCATGTCGGGCGTGGTGTCCTGGATCACCGCCTCGTACAGCCCCGGCGGCAGCGCGTCCACCAGCTCCAGCGCGCCGGCCAGCTCGGAAGTCTCGCGCTGGGCCACGCCGGCCGACACGAAGATGCCCAGGTGGCCGATCTTCTCGTGCAGGCAGTAGACGATGGTCTGCTCGTTGAGGCGGATGTCGTCGACGCTGTCGTACAGGTCGGCGATCCAGTTCAGCGCCTGCTGCGGCGGCGTGATGTTGTCGCCCCACGAGGCGAACACCATGATCGGCGTGCGGATGTTGCGCAGGTCCACCCGGTGCTTGCCGTCGAAGGACTGCACCTGCCCGCTGGACAGCTTGTTGCCGACGAACAGGTTCTGCGAGATCCACTCCATCTCTTCCTTGTTCATCAGGTAGTGGCCGCCCCACCACTTCTCGAACTCCAGGAAGCGCTCGCCTTCGGTGTCGACCTTGGCGTACAGGTTGTACAGCTTGCTCCAGTAGGTGTTGGACGGGTTCAGGTTCTCGAAGTTGTTGACCAGGTAGGCGCCGTCGAAGATGCCGTGGCCGATGTCGCCGGCCAGCGAGGCCATCCAGGTGCCGCCGAGCAGCCCGCCCGAATAGCGCATCGGGTTCTTGCCCTCGACGCCGGCCCAGTAGCTGACCGGCGAGCCGGCCAAAAGCAGCGGGCCCACCGCGTCGGGCGCCAGCGAGGCCGCCATCAGCAGCGCCCAGCCGCCCTGGCAGTTGCCGATGACGAAGGGCTTGTCGGCTTGCGGGTGCAGCTCGTTCACCTTGCGCAGGAACTGCACTTCGGCGGCACACACCGACTCGATCGTCTGCCCGCGCACCGGCTGCGGGAAGAACATCACGAAGTAGCAGGGGTGGCCGAACTTCAGCGCAATGCCGACCTCGCTGTCCATCTTGAAGCCGCCGATGCCCGGGCCATGGCCGGCGCGCGGGTCGATGACGACGAAGGGCCGCTTTTGCGCATCGGGTTTCGGGCAGCCGGCCGGCGGCTTGATGCGCACCAGCGCATAGTTGGCGGGCTTGGCCAGGTTGCGCCCGTCGACCAGCATCTCGTAGTCGAACACCAGCACCGGCGGGTTGCCGGATTTCTCGTGCTCCAGGTACTGGTTGCCACGCTGGCGCAGCAGGTCCAAGGTGAGGATCGAACGCTGCCAGGCGTCGACCATGTACTCGTTGCCGGCCGCGGCCAGTAGCCACGGGGCCCAGACCGGCTCGGGCCCGGTTGACTTTGCTGTCATGGGGATGATGGGGGTGTGAATGGACAAACGCGGAAGATGAGGTGAGGGCCACGCCGTGACGACCACGTGACCGCATGTCGATTTTCGCCTGCCCGGGCGCGCTGGCGTTGCGTTGCAACAAACATGGCGCACCGGCCTCGGCCTGCCGGAGCCCCCAGATCCGGGCGGCGACGCGGCGCTGGCGCGGCTGGGCCGCCGCATGTGCAGCCGCGGCCTGAAGCTGATGCTCGACTTCGTCCCCAACCACTTGGCGCCGGACCCATCGCTGGGTCAAGCAGCAGCCAGAGTGCTTCGTCGCGGGCACGGCCGCCGAACTGGTCAATGTCTCGTGCGCCTGCCGATGCCGCCGCTGGCCGGCCGCACGCTGCGCTTCAGTAGCCTGCTGGCCCGGGCGAATAGCGGCGCGCGGGCGACGACCTGCTGCAACGCGGGCTGTATCCGGACCTGTCGGCCGGGCGACATCCCCTGCTCGAAGTCATCGCCTGACTTTCGCCCTGCGGTGCGCGCCAGGCATGCGCTTCGGGCACGAAGGCACAATTCCAGGCGTGAGCACGCCCCTGACCCCCGAACGGTTTAGGCACCCGGCACGGTTGCGCAATGGCACGCCAGTGTTGATCCGGGCGATCCGGCCCGACGACCGGCAACGCATCATCGACGCCTTTCGCAAGCTCGACCAGCAGACCATCTACACGCGCTTCTTCAGCGCCAAGAAGGAGCTGACCGAGACCGACCTCGCGCGCATCGACGCCAGCGACTTCGTGCATGCCGCGGCCCTGGTGGCCACGCTCGGCGAGGGCGACGACGAAATCATCATCGGTGCCGGCGGCTACACCGTGCTCGACCGGCCCGGCCAGCCGCCGACCGCCGAACTGTCCTTCACCATTGAGGAGGACTACCAGGGGCAGGGCTTGTCGGGACTGTTCATGCGGCTGCTGACGCAGATCGCACGCGAGCGCGGGCTGCTCCGCTTCGAGGCCGAGGTGCTGGCCGGCAACACCGCCATGCTGAAGGTATTCCAGCGCAGCGGCCTGTCGATGCAACGGCACACCGAAGACGGCGTGGTGCACGTCGTCATGGCGCTGGACTCGGCAGCCGCGCCAGGGCGATGAACCCGGCCGACAGCAATGCGCGGTCGAGGCGCGTGCTCGATCCGATAGACCGCTACTCCGAGCTGCTGTTCGGCCTGTTCATGGTGCTGACCTTCACCGGCACGCTCAGCGTGGCTGGCGCAGGGCGCGACGACGTGAGCACGATGCTGGCGGCCGCCATCGGCTGCAACGCCGCCTGGGGATTCGTCGACGCGGTGATGTACGTGCTGCGCAACATGGTGTCGCGTGGCCGCAAGGCGGCCTTCGTGCGACAGGTGCAGGCCAGCCCGTCACCGCAACAGGCCCGGCGCTGGATCGCCGACGAGCTGGGCCCGCTCACCGACGGCGTGGGGGAGGAGGGCATCGAGCGCGTGCGCGCCTGGCTCCAGGCGATGCCGCCCCCCGAGCGCCACATACGCATCGAGCGCGATGACCTGTTGGGTGCGCTTGGGGTGTTCCTGCTGGTGTTCGGCGCGACCTTCCCGGTGGTGCTGCCCTTCGTCTTCATGGCCGAGTTGCACGAGGCGATGCGCGTGTCCGGCGCCGTGGCCATCGCCATGCTCTTCGCCTGCGGGTACGCCTGGGGCCGCTATGCGGGCGGCTGGCCGTGGCGCGCCGGCCTGACGATGGTGGTCGTCGGCAGCATCATCCAGACGGTGGTCATCGCGCTGGGCGGCTGAATCGGGCTTGCGTCCCAAGCCCTGGAACGCCGCTTGTGCCGGCAGCGCGTTGCCGCTCCATCGTGCGGCATCGAGGTACAGGCCGTACACCCCTTGGACGGCTTTGCTCCAGCGGCGCCCAAGCACGACGCAGACCGCGAGCCCATCCAAAGCCGGCAACTCGCCTCATTCAAGCAGTGCGGACTCGAAGCTCCTTGAGGGTGCCACCACCTACCTGGCGCGGCGCTCCAGCAGCCAGCGCATGGCGCCGAACGCGATCAGCAGGCCCACCACCACCGACACGATGCCCAGCGCCTGCAGCAGCGTCGGCACCTCGCCGAGGATCGGGATCGCCAGCAGCGATGCGGCGCCGGGCACCATCGCGCCGAAGAAGGCAGCCCGGCCGGCGCCCAGCAGCGCCGCCGCGCGGCTGTAGGCCAGCATCGCCACCAGCCCGGCGCCCAGCCCCTGCGCCAGCGCCTGCAGCGCCAGCATGCCCGGGCTCGCCTGGCGCAGGCTGGCCAGGTCGGCCAGCATCAGATAGGGCGGCGCGAACAGCAGGAACGACAGCACCAGCACCACCACGGTGACGCGCAGCGGGTCCACCTGCCAGCGCCGCGACAGCGTGCCGAACAGGCCCCAGCAGAAGCCGGCCACGGCAAACAGCAGGTCGCCGAGCAGCGTGGCGCGGCTTTCGCCCTGCAGCAGGCTGTCGCCGCCCATGAAGAGCAGGCCCAGCAGCACGAAGCCGGCGCCGATCAGGCTCTCGCGCGACAGCCGCTGGTGCGCCAGCCAGGCCGACAGGCCGAGCCCGGCGAGCATCTGGCCCGCCGGCGCGATCACCGCTCCGTGGGCCAGCGCTGCGAGCGAGAAGCCGGTCATGAACAGCAGGCTGAAGCCAGGGCCGGCCAGCAGCGTCAGGATCAGCCCGCGGCGCCAGCCGATGCCGGCCAGGTCGTGCCAGCCCCAGCGCCACATCAGCGGCAGCATCAGCAAGGCGCCCGGCGCAAAGCGCAGCAGGCTCATGTCGGCCGGGCTGAGGCCGGCGGTGACGCCCAGCCGCGCCAGCACCGAGTACACGGCCCAGATGGCCGCGGCCAGCAGGCCCCAGCCCAGGCCAGCCAGGGCGGTTCGGCCGGCTGCGTCGGGCGCGCGCTCCACAAGGGTCTGGCCTGTGCCGGTCGCGGTG
>JBEIHU010000064.1:0-18900 GCA_040381175.1 Burkholderiaceae bacterium | reverse complement strand
GGCACGCCGGCAATGCGCGAGCGCTGCTTGGCCGGGTCATCGTCCAGCAGCCCCAGCACGGTCCAGCCCTGGCGGTGGATGCCGGCCAGCAGCCACTTGGCCGCGTCGCCCGCGCCCAGCACCAGCGCGCGGCGGATTTCGGCGCTGCCGCCGGTGATGCGCGCGCGCGCATGTTCGTAGAGCATGCGGTAGGCAATGCGCACGATGCACACGCCCATCAGCGTGATCACCGGGTGCAGCGCCAGCACCGCGCGCGGCACCTTGGCCAGCCCCAGGGCCATGATCACCGCGGCGCTGCCGATGCCGGCCAGCGCACAGGCCAGCGTCAGACGCTTGACCTCGCCAAAGCCCGAAAAGCGCCACATGCTCTGCGGCACGCGCAGCAGCGCAAAGGCCGCCAGGTAGGCCGCCACCACGCCGAGCAGCACCCAGTGGTCATAGCCCGGCCGCGCCGAGATCCAGCGCTCGAAACCCAGCCGGAACAGGTAGGTAATGTTCCAGCACGCGGCGATCACCAGCGCATCGGCCAGCAGCGACAGCGGCTCGCGGTGCGGGCGCAGCCGCGCCAGTAACAGGTCGAGCCGGTGCCAGATGCCGGGCACGGGGTTCGATGGAGATGTCGCAGCCACGGCCTCAACGTTGCATCAGCAGCCGCAGCGTGCGCAGCAGCACACCGAGGTCCGAGCGCAGGCTGGCCCGGTCCGCATAGTCGGCCGCGCACTGCAGCTTGCGCGGCAGGATGACCTCGATGTACTCGCGCTCGGGGTCGGCGGCACGGGCCAGCTGTGCGCTCTCGTCCAGGTACAGCAGCGACGACGGGTCGGTGATGCCCGGCCGCACCGACAGCGCGCGCTCGCGCAGCGCGGCCGGATAGTGCGCCACGTACTGCGGCACCTCGGGCCGCGGGCCGACCAGGCTCATGTGGCCGGCCAGCACGTTGATGAACTGCGGCAGCTCGTCCAGCCGCGTGCGCCGCAGCCAGCGGCCCACACGGGTGACGCGCGAATCGTCACCCACCGTCAGCGCCGGCCCGCGCTGCGGCGCGTCGGCCACCATCGTGCGGAACTTGTGGATGAAAAAGGGCACGCCATGGCGGCCCACGCGCTGCTGGCGGAAGAACACCGGCCCGCGCGAATCGAGCTTGATGGCCGCGGCGATGGCCAGCATCAGCGGCGACAGCAGCAGCAGCGCCAGGCCGGCGCCCAGCAGGTCGAAGGCGCGCTTGGCCATCAGTACCGCTCGGCCGTTCCGAAGGTACTGAAAGCCCCCCCGGGGGGCCGCGAACGAAGTGAGCTTGGGGGCCTCATTGCGTCAGGATGGCGCGCACCGCGTCCACCACGCGCTGCACGTCGGCATCGCTCATGCGGGTGTACAGCGGTAGGCTGAACATGCGCTCGTAAGCCTTCTGCGACTGCGGAAACCGCCCCGGCTGCAGCGCATAGCGCTCGCGCCAGTAAGGCTGCAGGTGCAGCGGGATGTAGTGCACGCTGCAGCCGATGCCGGCATCGAACAGGCGCTCGATGAGGCGGTCGCGCTCGATGCCGGCACCGTCGGCCAGGCGCAGCACGTACAGGTGCCAGGCATGCTGGTCGCCAGGGCGCGGCTTGGGTGGCAGCAGCAGCGGCAGGTCGGCCAGCGCGGCGTCGTACATCGCGGCGATGTGCTCGCGCCGCTGCTGGAAGGCTCGCGCCTTGCGCAGTTGCTGCAGCCCCAGCGCCGCGGCGATGTCGGTCAGGTTGTACTTGAAGCCGGGCGCCACCACCTCGTAGTACCAGCTCGGCACCTGGGCGGTGTAGCGGTCGAAGGCGTCGCGGTTCATGCCGTGCAGGCGCATCACCCGCGCGCGCTTCGCCAGCGCGGCATTGCGCGTCACCAGCATGCCGCCCTCGCCGGTGGTGATGGTCTTGTTGGCGTAGAAGCTGAACACCGCGGCCGCGCTGTCCAGCGTGCCGACCAGCGCGCCGCCGCAGGTGGTGGGCAAGGCGTGCGCGGCATCTTCCACCACCTTCAGGCCGTGGCGGCGGGCAATGTCCAGGATCGCCGGCATGTCGGCCGCCAGCCCCGCGTAGTGAACCGGCATGATGGCGCGGGTGGCCGGCGTGATGGCCGCCTCCACCGCGGCCGGGTCGATGTTCAGCGTGGCCGGGTCGATATCCACCAGGCGTACGTCGGCACCCAGGTAGCGCACCACCTCGGCGGTGGCGGTGAAGGTGTGGGTGGTGGTGATGACCTCGTCGCCAGGGCCGATGCCCAGGCCTTCCAGCGCCAGGTGCAGCCCGGCGGTGGCCGAATTGACGGCAATCGAATGCAGTCCCGGCTCGCCCAGAAAGGCACTGAAATCGGCTTCGAAGCGCGCCGCCTTCGGCCCGGTAGTGACCCAGCCGGACTTCAGCGTGTCCACCACCTCGGCGATTTCCTCGTCGCCGATGTCGGGCAGGGCGAAGGGCAGGAAGGGGCGTGCTTGCATCAGGGCGCCAGGCGTGTCGTCAACGCGGTGCGTCGTCGTCGAGCGCTTCGAGCAGCGGATGGCCGGGCCGCTTGAACGGGTCGACCACCGTCGTGCCGCGCCAGGTGAATCCGTCCTGCAAGTCCTCGCTGAGCAGCAAGCGGCAACGCTGCTCAGCCGCCACCGACAGGATCAGGCTGTCCCAGATCGACAGGCCGTGCATCCGGGACAGATCCAGCGCCGACTGCATTGCCGACCAGGTGGAATCACGAACTGCGAAGGTGTCGCTCCACTGCAGCACGGCCTCCTGGGCCTGTGACGCAGGCTGGCGCAACTTGCCGACCAGCACCCGGTAAAGCTCGCCCAGCACCTGCACCGGCAGGATCACCGCGCTCTCCGGCAGCCTGGCCATCAGGGCCGCGGCCGCGGTGCAGCGCGCCTGGTCCCCGGCGCCTTCGGCGTAGGCGAGCACATTGGTATCGAGGGCGACGAGCATCGACGTCAGTCGTAGAGCTCGTCGCGGGTCCAGGAGCGCGACCCCGTCGGAGTGACCATCGCCAAGCGATCGAGCAGGCGGCGCTTCGCGGCACCCGGGCGTGCCGGCTTGCGCTGCCGACGCACCGGCTCGATCGTCGCCACCGGCACACCACGCGACGTGACCGTGATGCGCTCGCCTTGAGCGACGCTGCGCAACACGGCAGAGAACTGGCGGTTGGCTTCGGAAGCGGTCACGGTCTTCATGGTGAGCATCGAATGTAGTGAAGTAGTGATTCTAAGTGGCGGGATCGGTTCGCGGCTTGTCGATCCAGGCCAGCACATGGGTGCGCAGCAGGGGCAGCGCATTGAACCAGCGGTACAGCCCCGGGTGGATACGCGTCACGGCACGCGCCAGCGGCGGCGCCAGCGTCACCCGGCGGTGTGTGCAGCGCCCGTGCGGGAAAAGCTGGCGCAGCCGCGCCAGCGGCAGGCCGCGCACGTCCGGATTGCGCGGGTTGTCAACGGTGAAGTCGTAGCACAGCACCGCGCCGCCGGGCTTGAGCCAAGCCCACATCGCATCGGCCAGCCGCTGCTGGTAGGCAGCGTCGAGCAGCGACGAGAACACCGTTGATACGTACACGATGTCCAGCGATTGCGGCGCCACCGGCGCCTGCAGCGCATCGCCCGCCAGCAAGGGCAGCGCTTCGGGCAACACGGCGCGGGCCAGCGCCAGCCGCTCGGGCAGCAGCTCGATGCCGCTCAGGTGGGCCGGCGCGAAGCCCAGGCGCAGCAGTTCCAGCAGGTTGCCGCCGGCACCGCAGCCCACCTCCAGCAACTTCAGGCCCGACAGATCGTGCAGGCCCGCACGCGCAAACAAGCCGAGCATCGCGCGCTGCCGCTCCTGCAGCGTCTGCCAGACGTCGGGGCGCAGCATGCTGTAGCGGCCTGCGTCGCCGCGGCGCGCGTAGCGCTCGGCCACGGCGGCGGCCTCACGCTCGGCGTTCATGACACGGCCTCGATGAAGCGCCGCGCCAGCACCGCATAGCTGTGGTGCGCGCGCACGAACTGCCGGCCGCGCTCGCCCATCGCGCGGCGCTCGTCCGCGCTCAGCGCGGCCAGCTGGCGCAGCCCGGCGGCCACCGCGTCCGGCGATTCGGGCGGCACGGTCAGGCCGCAGCGGCCTTCGGCCACCGGGTCGTTGCCGGCTTCCACCGAATGCAGCACCGGCACGCCGGCCATCATGTAGTCCATCAGCTTGTTCGGCGCAATGCCGAAGCGGTAAATCGGCACCCTCTGCCAACCGATGTAGGCGATATCGCTGGCCGCCAGCAACGTGGGGATCTGTGCCTTGGGCACCGGTGGCAGCAGCGTCACGTTGTCCAGCAGCTCGTCGGCCACGCGGCGTGCCAGCCGCGCTTTTTCGTGACCGTCGCCGACCAGCACGAACTGCAGCGCCACGCCGCGCAGCAGCGCCGCGGCGTCGAGCAGCGAGTCGAGCGCGTTGGGCAGGCCCATCGAGCCGGCATAGGCCACGAGCATGCGGCCGGCGTCGCGTGCCGCGGCCAGCGCGCGGGCGACATCGTCGCGCAGCGCCTGCGGCGGCTGCTGCCAGTCATCGAGCGCGATGCCGTTGGGCACGATGTGCAGCTTGCGCAGGTCCAGCCCGCGCGAAGCCATGTGCTCGTGCACCTTGGGCAGCATCGACACCACCACGTCGGCATCGCGGTAGGCCGCGTCTTCGGCGGCCTGCACCAGCCGGATGAACGGGTGCCAGCGCGGCATGCCCGACAGCTCGATCGGCGACAGCGGCCACAGGTCGTGCACTTCGTAGACCAGCTTCGCGCCCACCGGCCGGGCCAGGCGGCGCGCCACCCAGATGTCCATCGGGTAGGTGCTCGAGGCGATGACCACGTCGGGCCGCAGCTCGCGCTGCAAGCGCGGCGTATCGGCCCAGACGCCGCGCAGGAAGGCCCAGATGTTGCGCAGGCGTCCGATGCCGTTGCCCTGGTACGGCGGCGTGGCCACCCAGAGGTAGGCGATGCCGTCGATGACTTCGTCGCCCGGCGCCGGTTGATGCGCACGCACGTGCGAGAAGTCGGCCGCGACGATCTGCACCCGGTGGCCCATGCGCACCCATTCCCGAGCCAGGTAGTAGGGCCGGAACTCCATGCCCAGCGCCGGCGTGCCGGCATAGTGGTTGAGCAGCAGGATGTTCATGCCGCCTGCAGCTGGCGCAATCGCGCCAGGAAGAGCTGGACGCAGGAGCCGAACATCGCATGCTGGCGCACCCACTCGTGGTTGGCGCGCGCGATCGCATCGCCGCGCGACTGCAGCGGCTGCAGCGCTTCAGGCGACAGCGCCGCGCCGTCGGCCAGGATCAAGCCGTTGTCGCCGCTGCGCACCAGCTCGTGGTTGGCCGGCAGCTCCGACAGCAGCGGTATGCAGCCATGGGCCATGGCCTCCAGCACCGACACCGACACCGAATCGCTGCGCGGCAGGCTCAGGTACCAGCGAGCGCGGGCGTAATGGTCGGCCTGCGTGGCCGCGTCGAGCCGGCCGACGAAACGCACCCGGTCCTGCAGGCCCAGCTGCCGCGCCTGCGCCTGCAGCGCGCCGAGCAGCGAGCCGTCGTTGGCCACCACCAGCCGGACCGGCGGCCAGGCCGCGGCGATGGCGGCGAAGACCTCGAGCACGCGTTGCGGCGCATAGATCGGCTCCAGGCCGCGGTTGGCGAAGAACAGCGCGTCGTCCTTGCGCGCCGGCAGCGGCGGCAGCGTCTCCAGGCCGAAGGGAAAGCACATCACCTCGCCCGCGCCCAGATCGCGCATGCGCTGCGCCATGTGCGCCGAGTCGCTGGTGGTGAGCACGCAGGCGCGCAGCACGCGGCCGATCAGGCCACGCTGCAGCGCACTGCGCTGCGGCGTGAGCAGCACGTCCGAGCCCCAGGCCGAGCCGACCAGCCGCCCCGGCGCGCCGAGCATCGAGGTCGCCAGCCATGCCAGCGTCCCGTGCGAGGTGAGGTAGTGCGCATGCACCCAGTCCGGCCGCACCCGGCGCAGCCAGTTGGCGAACAGCGGCAGCTTGCGCAGCAGCGCGACGTTGCCGCCTGCGGTGCGGGGTGTCGTGCCCAACGCCAGCCGCCGCTCGGCCGGCAGCAGCGCGTCGAAGCCGGGCAGAAAGCCGCGGCTGGAGGCCGCCCACAGCTCGACCTGCGGGGCCAGCGCCCGCGCCCACTTCAGCAGGTGCGGGCTTTCGCCATCGCCCCACAGCACCAGCCGCATCGGCATCACGCGGGCACCCCGCGCCCCGCGCGCCACGGGATCCGCACCCGCCGGCATGGCGTCGTGCTCACGGTGCGCCGCGCCCGGCCCAGGCGTCGTAGTGCGCGCGCAGCTCGGGGTGGCGCTGCAGCAGCGCCTCGTCGCGCTGCCGCGCATCGCCCACCACCCGGGCCGGGCGGCCATCGAGCACGGCGAAGTCGGGGTACTCGCCGCGCACCACGCTGCCGGCACGCACCAGCGTGCCGCGGCCGAGCCGCGTGCCGGCTTCGATGAGCACTTGCGGCCCGATGAAGCTATAGGCGCCGATGTGCACCGCAGCGGCCACCCAGCCCGGGCGTTCGCCCGCCCAGGCCACGTACTGCCGGCCGAGCACGCGCATGGCGCGGTGCGAGCTGTGGGTGGTGATGCTGACGTGGCTGGTGATCTGCACGCCCTCTTCCAGCGTGATGCCGCCGCTGGCCTCGATGAAGTTGAACGGGCCGATGTAGACATGATCGCCCAGCACCAGGCGGTCCTCATGTTCGATGCAGCTGGCGGCCGAGATGCGCGTGTGCGGCAGCGCCCGCCCCTGCGACGATTCGCCAAAGATCATGCGAAACAGCAGTGCCCGGGCGATGCGCCGCCGCAGCCGGTTCAGCCCTGCGCGCAGCCAGGTCGCGCTCATCGGACCGCTTTGCGCGCTCATGATGCTGAGGCAGCCGGGAGCGGCCAAGTCGCCAGTTTCCAGAAGAACCAGCCGAAGTACAGCGCCATCGCTGCCGACACGGCCCAGCCGGCAGCGTTCAAGCCGCCGATCGCCAGGCCCGAGGCCAGCGCCGCGATGAACAGCGCCTGGCCCACCAGCGACAGCTTCAGCGCCCAGGCCTGCGCGCCCCAGGCCATGGTCACCACCGACAGCGGCGAGGCCACGAAATGCACGCCGATGTACAGCGCCAATGCGCGCGCCAGCTCGCCGGCTTCGCGCCAGGGCTCGCCGAAGGCTGCGGCAAACGCGGCCGGAGCCAGCAGCCACAGCGCCAGCACCAGCGGCAGCGCCAGCAGGGCCAGCGTTCGCATGACACGGCGTACCGCGCTGCGGCCCTGTGCCGTGGCCGCGCCGCCGGCCGCCAGCGCCGGGTACAGCGCCTGCGATACCGCTCCGCCCACCAGCGTGGCCGGCGCCTTCAGGTAGCGCAGCGCCAGGCCCCAGAAGCCGGCGGCGGCCGGCCCCTGCCAGGCGGCGATCAAGGCCACGGCCAGGGTGTCCTGCAGCGCGCCCAGGAACGCATGCGGCGTGTTCAGCAAAGGAAAGTCGCGATGCCGCCGCGCCACGGCTTGCAGCGCCGTGCGCGACACCTGCCGGCCGCGCCCCCGGCGCGGCCGCAACCAGGCGGCCGCCACCAGCGCGGCAGCGATCGGGGCGACCACCAAGCCCCACAGTCCGGCGCCCGCGGCCCCGGCGGCAGCCTGCAACGCGGCGCCGCCGCCATGCTGCAGCACGCGGCTCGTGGCCATCGCTGCAAAGCGCTGTGTCCGCATCGCCGCCAGCGTGGCCAGCGACAGCCAGCCCAGCGCGCCGACGGCCGCGGGCAGCCACAGCGGCCACAGCGCGCCGATGCTCAGCGCCCAGGCAACAGCGCCGAGGGCGCTGAGGCTGATCACGGCCAGCAGGATCCAGCGGCACAGCGCCGCCAGCGCGTGCGCCTCGTCATCGTCACGCGCCAGCGGCAGCGCGTGCTCAAAGCGCGCGCAAGCCACCACCGCGACATTGGCCGCGACCGCGGCAAACAGGTGGTACAGGCCGAACTGCGCCGGCGTGTACAGGCGGGTCAGCAGCGGGCCCAGCAGAAGCGGCAGCGCCTGCGCCAGCGCGCCGCCGGCCATCAGCGTCAGCGTGGCGTGCAGCAGCGGGGAGCGCTCGGCAGTCATCAGGCCGATGTTAGGGCGGGGCGCTGCCCTGCGACCTCAGGCCAGGGCCTGGGCCAGCGCCGCGACCACGCGCTCCTGGTCGGCATGCGACAGGTCGGCACTCATCGGCAGGCTCAGCACCCGGTCAGCGACCTGCTCGCTGACGGGGCAGCGGGCGCCCGCCGCGAAGGGCTCGTAGGCCGACTGGCGATGCAGCGGACGCGGGTAGTGCACCGCCGTCGGGATGCCCAGCGACTGCAGCACCGCCTGCACGTGCGCGCGGCGCGGCACCAGCACGGTGTACTGGCCCCAGACGCAGTCGCGGTCGGGCCGCACGGCCAGCGGCTGCAGCTGCCGCACGGCCGCCAGCAACTGCGCATAGCGCGCGCCCAGCTCATGCCGGCGCTGCAGTTCCCACTCGAAACGCTCCAGCTTGGCCAGCAGCACCGCGGCCTGCAGCGTGTCGAGCCGGCCGCCGACGCCGATTCGCGTATGCGTATAGCGCGCGCTCTGGCCGTGCACGCGGATCTCGCGCGCCGCCTGCGCCAGCGCGTCGTCGTCGGTGAACAGCGCGCCGCCGTCGCCGTAGCAGCCCAGCGGCTTGCTCGGGAAGAAGCTGGTGGCGCCCCAGGTGCTCAGGCCGCAGCTGCGCCGTCCCCGGTAGCTGGCGCCGAAGCTTTGCGCCGCGTCCTCGATCACCGCCAGCCCGTGGCGCGCAGCGATGGCGTTGATGGCTGCCATGTCGGCCACCTGGCCGTACAGGCTGACCGGCATGATGGCCTTGGTACGCGGCGTCACCACGGCCTCGATCAGCGTTGCGTCGATGTTGCAGGTGTCGGCCTCGACGTCGACGAAGACCGGCGTCGCGCCCAGCAGCACGACGATCTCGCCCGTGGCCGCAAAGGTGAAGGGCGAGGTGATGACCTCGTCACCGCGGCCGATGCCCAGCGACATCATCGCGATCAGCAAGGCTTCGCTGCCGCTGGCCACGCCGATGCAGTGGCGCGTGCCGGTGAAGACGGCAAGGCGCTCTTCCAGCTCCTTGACTTCCGGGCCCATGATGTACTGACCGTGATCCAGCACCCGCTGCATGCGCGCATCGATGCTCGGGCGCAGCGCCTCGTACTGCGTCTTCAGGTCGGTGAAGGGCAGCGGCGCCAGCGATTCGGCTGCGTTCATGAGGAAACCAGTTGCAGTTGGTCGCCGCCGAGGCGGTAGCGGTCGCCGGTGTGGGCGCACAGCGCCTCGCCCTCGCCTTGCAGCGGCAGTTCCAGTCTTTCGCCGAAGCGGCTCATCCAGCCGGCCTGCCGGGCCGGCACGCCGAGCATCAGCGCGAAGTCGGGCACGTCGCGGTTGACCACCGCGCCGGCGCCGATGAAGGCATGCCGGCCGATGGTGATGCCGCAGACGATGGTGCAGTTGGCGCCGAGCGTGGCCCCGCGCCTGACCAGCGTGCGACGGTACTCGTCCTTGCGTGCCACCGCGGCGCGCGGGTTGTAGACGTTGGTGAAGACCATGCTCGGCCCGCAGAAGACATCGTCCTCCAGCGTGACCGCGTCGTAGACCGAGACGTTGTTCTGGATCTTGACGTTGTTGCCGATGACCACTTCGTTGCCCACGTAGACGTTCTGCCCGAAGGAGCAGCCCGAGCCGATGCGCGCGCCGGCGCTGATGTGCACGAAATGCCAGACGCGGCAGCCGTCGCCCAGCACCGCGCCCGCGTCGACGATGGCCGAGGGGTGGATGCTGAGGGCCATCAATACTCCAGCGGCAGGTTGATGCGCTTGCCGTCGCGCGCCGACAGGTACATCGCGATCAGCAGCTCCAGCGACTTCAGGCCCTCGCGGCCGTCGATCTCGGGCGGCAGCGCCTCGCGCAGCGAGCGGATCACGCCTTCGTAGTACAGCGGGTGGCCGAAGCCGTAGACCGACGTGGTCTGGTAGCTGGCTTCGTCGAGCATCGCGTCCATCGGGTCGCTGTGCTCGAACTGCCAGTGCTCGATCTGGTTGACGGCCACGCCGCCGACGCGCACGCTGCCCTTTTCCCCCAGGATGGTGATCGAGCCTTCCAGGTTCTTCGGCCAGGTGAGCATGGTGACGTTGATCGAGCCCATCGCGCCGTTGCGCCACTTCAGCGCGGCCACGCCGGTGTCCTCGACCTCGATGTTGCGCGCCAGCGTGCCGGTGTAGGCCATGACGCTTTGCACCGGGCCGATCAGCCAGTCGAGCAGGTCGACGTAGTGGCTGGCCTGGTTCATGAAGGCGCCGCCGTCGAACTCCCAGGTGCCGCGCCAGGCCGCGCTGTCGTAGTAGGCCTGAGGACGTGACCAGAAGACGTTGACGTTGACCATGTAGATGCGGCCGAAGCGGCCCTTGGCGATGGCCTGCTTCAGCAGCTGCAACGTGAGGTTGCGGCGGTTCTGCTTGACGACGAAGAGCCGGACCCCGGCCTCGTCGCAGGCGCGAACCATGGCCAGGCCGTCGCTCCAGCGCGTGGCCATCGGCTTTTCGGTCATGACGTCGATGCCGGCGGCGGCGATCTCGATCACCTGCTGCGGGTGCAGCCCGCTGGGTGTGGCCAGCGCCACGCAGTCGGGTTGGCTGCCGGCGAGCAGCGCGCCCAGCGAATCGAAGCCCTTGGCGTTCGTGGCCTGCACCGCAGCGTTCAGGGCCACCGGGTCGTTGTCGCAAACCGCCACCAGTTCGGCGTCGGCGGCGTGGCGACGGACGGCATCGATGTGGTTGTGCGCGATGCGCCCGCACCCGACCAAGGCAAAACGCAGCTTGCGGTCGACGATGGGCGCGCGGCGGTGTTGCATGGGTAGGGTTCGCGCACAGCAATCCTGCGCCGACAAATTGTCGCAGACGCCCTTCGCCGCAGGCCTGCCTGGCAGAGAGCCCCGTCAACGAATGCCTAGAATCCCCGGCTCCACTTTGCAGCCCAGGCCATGACTACCAAAGACGGCGCCGAAGCCGCCGCGGCGAGCGCGGACCCGAACCAGCTGATCGCCGAGCGCCGCGAGAAGCTGGCCGCCTTGCGCCGCCAGGGTGTGCCTTTCCCGAACGACTTCAGGCCGCGCCACCATGCCGCCGACCTGCACCACCGCTTCGGCAAGCTGTCCAACGAGGAGCTCGAGCCGCAGGCGATCCCCGTCGCGGTGGCCGGGCGCATGATGCTCAAGCGGGTGATGGGCAAGGCCTGCTTCGCCACGCTGCAGGACGGCTCCTTCGGCGCCACGCACGGCCGCATCCAGCTGTACATCACGCAGGACCTGGTCGGCGCCGAGATGCTGGCCGCCTTCAAGCACTGGGACCTGGGCGACATCCTCGGCTGCGAGGGCCTGCTCTTTCGCACGAAGACTGGCGAGCTCAGCATCAAGGTCAGCGCGGTGCGGTTGCTGACCAAGAGCCTGCGGCCGCTGCCAGACAAGTTCCACGGCATGAGCGACCAGGAGCAGAAGTACCGCCAGCGCTATGTCGACCTGATCACCGACGAAAGCGCGCGCGCGCGCTTCGTGGCGCGCAGCAAGGCCATCGGCTCGATCCGCAACCACATGGTCGAGCATGGTTTCCTGGAGGTGGAAACGCCGATGCTGCACCCGATCCCGGGCGGCGCCAATGCCAAGCCCTTCGTCACCCACCACAACGCGCTGGACCAGCAGATGTTCCTGCGCATCGCGCCCGAGCTGTACCTGAAGCGGCTGGTGGTGGGCGGCTTCGAACGGGTGTTCGAGATCAACCGCAGCTTCCGCAACGAAGGCATCTCGGTCCGGCACAACCCGGAATTCACGATGATGGAGTTCTATGCGGCCTACTGGAACCATCACGACATGATGGACTTCACCGAAGGCGTGCTGCGCCATGCGGCGCGCCAGGCCACGGGCTCGGCGGTGTTGAGCTATGCCGGCAGGACCATCGATCTGGATGCGCCCTTCACCAGGCTCAGCGTGTGCGAGGCACTGGTGGCGCACGCCGGGCTGAGCGAGCCCGAGACACGCGACACCGCATTGCTGCGCACGCGCATCCTGGCCGCCGGCGAGGAGGCCCCTGCGCACTGGACGCTGGCCGAGCTGCAGTTCGGCCTTTTCGAGGCGGCGGTCGAGCACCAGTTGTGGCAGCCGACCTTCATCGTCGACTACCCGGTCGAGGTGTCGCCGCTGGCGCGCGCGTCGGACACCGATCCGAGTATCACCGAGCGCTTCGAACTGTTCATCGCCGGACGCGAGGTGGCCAACGGCTTTTCCGAGCTGAACGATGCCGAGGACCAGGCGGCGCGCTTCCTGTCGCAGGCGGCCAACAAGGAGGCCGGCGACGAGGAGGCGATGTACTACGACGCCGACTTCATCCGCGCGCTGGAATACGGCATGCCGCCGACGGCCGGCTGCGGCATCGGGCTGGACCGGCTGGTG
The DNA here is from genome assembly GCA_040381175.1 of Burkholderiaceae bacterium. GTDB lineage: Bacteria > Pseudomonadota > Gammaproteobacteria > Burkholderiales > Burkholderiaceae_C > Rubrivivax. Next base: position 6,401 of record JBEIHU010000064.1, on the reverse strand, counting down.
ATGCTGCTCACCGATTCGGCCAGCATCCGCGACGTGCTGCTGTTCCCGGCCCTGCGCCGCGAAAGCTGAGCGGCGGGCGCCCCGCGATGAAGCCGCGGATCGACTCGCTGGCGCTGATCGAGTCCAGCCTGTGGCAGGAACTGCAGCGCGCCGCGCAGCACGCCGGTCACGAGTGGCGCACCATGGCGCTGGGCACGGTGGCCGGTGACGAGGCGCAGGTGCGCACGGTAGTGCTGCGCGAGGTCGACGCCGCGAAGCGCGAGCTGATCTTCTTCACCGACGCGCGTTCGCCCAAGGTGGCGCAGATAAGGGCGCGGCCGGTGGGCACCCTGTTGTTCTGGTCGAGTCGCCTCAGCTGGCAGCTGCGGCTGCGCGTGGCGCTGGAAGTGCAGACCGCCGGGCTGATGGTGTCTTCGCGCTGGGCCCGGCTGAAACTGAAGCCGGCCGCGCAGGACTACCTTTCGCCGCTGCCGCCCGGCAGCCCGGTCGTAGACCGCTTCGAGGCGGAGCGCGGCTCGCGGAGCCACTTCGCCGTGGTCAGCGCACGGGTCCTGTCCACCGACTGGCTGGAACTGCACGCCGACGGCCACCGCCGCGCCCATTTCGGATCCGACGGGGCGCGCTGGCTGCAGCCGTAAGTCAGCGGTGCTTGAAGACCGGCTTGCGCTTGGCGACGAAGGCTTCCATGCCTTCCTTCTGGTCTTCGGTGCCGAACAATGAATGGAAAAGACGCCGCTCGTAGCTGACGCCGTCGGCCAGCGTGCCTTCGTAGGCGCGGTTCACGCATTCCTTGGCCATCATCAGGCTGGGCTCGCTCAGGCCGCAGATCACCGCCGCCGCGGCCAGTGCCTCGTCGAGCAGCTTGTCGGCCGGCACCACGCGTGACACCAGTCCGGCGCGCTCGGCCTCGGCCGCATCCATCATGCGGGAGGTCAGCACCAGGTCCATGGCCTTGGCCTTGCCCACCGCGCGCGGCAGGCGCTGCGTGCCGCCGGCCCCGGGAATGATGCCCAGCTTGATCTCCGGTTGGCCGAATCTCGCCGTTTCGGCGGCGATGACGATGTCGCACATCATCGCCAGTTCGCAGCCACCGCCCAGCGCAAAGCCGGACACCGCGGCAATCACCGGCTTGCGCACCTGGCGGATGGTTTCCCAGTTGCGCGTGATGAAGTCGGCCTTGAAGGCGTCCATGTGGGTCTTGGTGGCCATCGCGCCGATGTCGGCGCCGGCGGCAAAGGCCTTGTCGCTGCCGGTGATGACGATGCAGCCGATGCCATCGTCGCGGTCGAAGCCGGCGAGCGCGGCGCCCAGTTCGTCCATCAGGCCGTCGTTCAGCGCGTTCAGCTGCTGCGGCCGGTTCAAGCGGATCAGCGCGGTCCGGCGCGGGCCTTCCCCGCGCACTTCGGTCAGGAGGTATTGGTAGTCCATGCTTGTCCTTTGCGAGTCGGCGGCAACTATAAGGGCGGCAGCGCCAATTGCTCACGCCGCCGCGCCGTACCACCCCTGTTCACGGCACGGCGCAGCGGGTTAAGCTCGCGCCTTCAGTCGTGCGGCCCCTGGCCGGCATCGGCTGCGGTCCAGGGACGGCCCACGCAGCGCCCGCGACGCCCGGGGCAGCTGCAACTTGCAACAAGCATGGCAACGATCTATCGCAAGACCGCGAAAGGCCATTCGGAGATCGAGACGCGCGCCCACCGGCTGACGCCGCGGCTGCGCAGCGTGCTCATCATGATCGATGGCCGGCGCAGCGATGACGACGTGCGCAAGCTGATTCCGCAGTACGCCGACGATACGCTGCGCCTGCTCGGCGAGCAGGGCTTCATCGAGATGATCGGCATCACCCAGGACCTGGCCGCTGCGCGATCGGTGAACGGCGCGGCAGTGGCTCGCCCGATGAACGGTGCTGCAGTGGCGCGGCCGGCAGAAGCCGCCCCACCGCTGCCGGCGCCGCCGGTTGCGCCTGCCGTCTCGCAGCGCGAGTTTGAAGCCACGCGCGCGCGGGCGGTGCGCCTGTTCACCGACATGGTCGGCCCGATGGCCGAGGCCCTGGCCATCAAGATGGAGCGTGCGCGCTCGCCGGAAGAACTGCGCACGCTGGTGCAGACCGCGCAGCGCATCATCGGCAATGCGCGCGGCGGCAAGGCCGCGGCCGACTACGGCTCGCGCTTCCTCGACTCACCGGGGGGCTGAGGCCGGCGGCGATGCAGCCTGCAGAGGCAGGCGGTCGATCATCAGGTCGACGAAGGTGTCGGTGTCCTGCCGGATCAGCAGCCGCACCGGCAGGTACTGCAGTGAAGGCGCGAACCAGGCATCGGCCACCAGATCGCGGTTGGGGCGCAGTTCGCGCCGCGGCCTCAGGTGGAAGGCCCGCACCTCGCCGAAGGGCGTGGGCAACGCCACCTCCTCGACCACCTCGTAGGACCAGCGGTCGACATTCGTCGGCAGCGCCAGCGGCAGCTCGATGCGCTGGCCCACCCGCAGCAACTGCGGCTGGGTGGTAAACAACCACGTCAGCTGCACGAACTGGCTCGCGGCGTCCTGCATGCCGGCCTGTCGCTCGGCTTGCCTGCCGTTGGGCAGCAGCACACGGTCGGCCTCGAACAGGATGGTGCGGCGCCGCAGCTCGCGAAACAGCGCGCGCGTCTCCTCGTCGTAGCGGCGCGGCGACAGGCCCTGCTCGCCGAGTTCGCCATCGCTGGTCATGCGCCGGCCGACCAGCGGCGCCACCTGGGCGCCAATCCACACGTCCAGGTGCACCTGGTAACGCGAACCCTCGCGCACCCATTCCACCTGGGCCGAGCCGACCACTTCGCCATGGTAGTTGCCGCGCAGCGTGTAACTCATGCGGGTGGATGGCGGCCACTCGAAGGCTGCCGGTGCCGATGCTGCCGACGCCGCCTGCGCCACGGGCTCGGACGCGGCCTCGGCCTGAGGCAGGGCCTCGGCCACCGCCAGCGACGGCAGCTGCTCGATGGCTTCAGCCGCTGCGGCCTCGCTCAAGGTCTGCTCCTGCGCCGCCGAAGCGGCTGGCGCAGGCGGGGCCGCAGCCCTGGGTCGAGAGACGGCAGGCTTGGCCACCCTCACCGGCGCTGCCGCCGGCGGCGGCGCAGGCGCCAGTTCGCGGACGTAGGCCACTTCAATGCGCTTGGGCATGCGTTCGGCACTGCCGTCGCCAATGCGCAACGGCGGCAGCAGATGCGCCAGCCCCCAGTGCGCCAGGCTGACCAGCACCGCAAGACCCAGCACGGCCGTGCGCCGGCGCAGCAGCAGCGCCATCACACCCCCAGCCACTCCTGGCGCAGCGCGGCGGCGCCCGCCGCCGGCTTGTCATCGAGCAGCAGCTGCACGGCCGCCGGCGGGGCCGCGGACGGCTGCACGCGCAGCGTGCGCAGTCGCTGGTCGCGCACCAGCGTCAGCTCGAAGACCTGGCCGGGCCGGGTCCAGCCGCGCGCATCCTCCAGCCGGCGCAGCCGCCAGCCATCGATGGCCAGCAGCTCGTCGCCGGCGTGCCCGCCGGCGCGTTGGGCGGCACTGCCGCGGTGCACGCTCTTCACATGGATGCCGCTGAGCGCACCCTCGCTGACGCGCAGGCCGAGCTGGGCCGCCAGGTCCACTGCTTCGTCCTGCCAGAGCACGCCGGCCTTGGCCAGCAGCGCCGGCAGCGGCAGGTCGTCGGTGCCGTGCACCCAGGCGGCCAGTTCCTGGTCCAGCGCGCGGCCGCCCACCTGCGCCAGCGCCTGCACGATGTCGGCCTCGTCTATGGCGCCGCCGGCCGAGCCGGCCCACAGCCGCTGCATCACCTGGTCGAGGTTGCCGCGACCACCAGCACGCAGGCTCAGGTCCAGCGCCAGCGCCACCAGACTGCCCTTGGCGTAGTAGCTTACGGTGGCGTTGGGCGTGTTCTCGTCGCTGCGGTAGTACTTGATCCAGGCGTCGAAGCTGGCTTCGGCCACGCTTTGCTGGCGCCGCCCCGGCGTGGCCAGCACGCCGCCCAGCGTCTTGGCCAGCAGGCGCAGATAGCGCGGCGCGTCGATCAGCCCGGCGCGCAGAAGCAGCAGGTCGTCGTAGTAGGAGGTGAAGCCCTCGAAGAACCACAGCAGCCGGGTGTAGTTCTCGCGGCCGAGGTCGATGCGCTCGAAGTCGCGCGGCTTCAGCCGCTTGACGTTCCAGGTGTGGAAGTACTCGTGCGAGATCAGGCCGAGCAGCGTGACGTAGCCGTCGCTGGTCTCGCCGACGCCCTGGCGCGGCAGCTGGCGGCGCGCGCACAGCAGCGCGGTGCTGGCGCGATGCTCGAGCCCGCCGTAGCCGTCGTCCACCGCATTGAGCAGAAACAGGTAGCGCGCCACCGGAGGCTTGCCGCGGCCATGCCAGAACGCCACCTGGGCCTCGCAGATGCGGCGGGCATCGGCCAGCAGCCGTTCGCCGTCGAAGCCAGGCCAGGCGCCGGCGACGACAAACTCGTGCGGCACGCCGCGCACGCTGAACTGGCCGCGCCAGAAACAGCCCAGCTCGACCGGGTGATCGACCAGCTCGTCGTAGTCGGCGCACAGGTATTCATGGCGGCGCCCGGTGGCCGGCATGGCAGTGGCCGCCTGCCAGCCGGCAGGCAAGACGCCGATGCGCAAGCGCTGCGGCCCGGCCTCGCGCCCGTGCACCCGCAGGCACAGGCTGGTGCCGTTGAAGAAGCCGCGCCGGTCATCGAGGAAGGCGGTGCGCACCGAGTTGTCGAAGGCATAGACCTCGTAGCTCAGGAACAGCGTGGCCTTGCCCGCGCATTGCACCTGCCAGCTGCACTTGTCGAGCGGCTCGACGCGGCATTCCCGCCCGCCTTGGCGGGCCACAGGCCGCGAAAGGTGGCGGCTGAATTCGCGCACCATGTAGCTTCCCGGGATCCACACGGGCAGGCTGAAGCGCTGCTGCGCCGCCGGGCGCGGCACCTTCAGCGTCACGCGGTACAGGTGCGCCTGCGGGTCGGCCGCTTCGATCAGGTAGTCGATCATCACGCTCATTGTTCCTGCCCGCGAGCCGGCGTGCCGGCCGGCCGGCGGGCAGGATCAGCTTTTCTTGGCTGCGGCCGCCAGGCTCTTCTCGATGCGTTCCAGCGGAACCGCGCCAGGCACGCGGCTGCCGTCCTCGAAGACCACTGCAGGCGTGCCCTGCACGCGGTGCTTCTTGCCGAACGCCAGGTTGCGCTCGAGCGCTGCGGTGTCGCACTGGCCCATGCTCTTGGGCGGGGTCACGCCGTCGACCATCCAGGCACGCCAGGCCTTGGCGCTGTCCTGCGCGCACCAGATGTCCTTCGACTTCGCGTTCGAATCCGGCCCGAGGATCGGGTACAGGAAGGTATAGATGGTCACGTCCTGCAGCTTGGCCAGGTCGCGCTCGAAGCGCTTGCAGTAGCCACAGTTGGGATCACCGAACACCGCCATGCGGCGGGTGCCGCTGCCCTGCTTGATGACCACCGCGTCCTTCAGCGGCAGGCTGGCGAAGTCGATCGCGGTGAGCTTGTTGATGCGCGCCTCGGTCAGGTCGGTGCGCGTCCGGGTGTCGATCAGGTTGCCCTGGATCAGGTGGTTGCCCTGCTCGTCGGTGTAGACGATGTCCTGGCCAATGCGCACTTCGTACAGGCCCGGGATCGGCGTCTTGCTGACTTCGTCGATCTTCGGCAGGTTGGGCAGCCGCTCGGACAGGTTCTTGCGGATCAGCGCCTCCTGGGCCCAGGCGGCCTGGCCGGCAAACAGCGCCGCGCACAGCAGCGGCAGGAGGTGGCGGAGCTTGGGCATCGGTTTCCTTCAGGATTCGAGAGCGAACGATGCCAGCAGGCGTTTCAGCGGCGGCACGCCGTTGACCAGACTCAGCCCGCGGTTGCGAAGTTCCCGCAGCGCCGGCCGCTCGCTGGCAAAAAGATGCAGCAAGCCGTCGGTCAGCTGGCCCATGGCCAGCGTCGGCAAGGCGCGGCGGCGGGCGTAGCGCTGCAGCAGCCGCTCGTCGCCCAGGCTGCGCCAGGGCTCGCGTTCGGCGATCACCTGGGCCAGCGCCTTGACATCGGCGAGACCCAGGTTCAGACCCTGCCCGGCCAGCGGGTGCACGACATGGGCTGCATCGCCCAGCAGCACCCAGCCGGGGCCGCAGACCTGCTCGGCACGGGCCAGTGTCAGCGGCCAGGCGGCGCGCTCGCTGCACAAGCGCAGCGTTCCGGCCGCGCCGCCGGTGGCATCGGCCAGCGCCTGCTCGAAGGCCGCTGCGTCCAGGGCCATCAGTTCGTCGGCGCGGGCCTGCGGCACCGACCACACGAGCCCGTAGCCCAGCGACGGCGCCGGCCGGTCGAGGGGCAGCAGCGCCAGCACGTCGGGGGAGCGGAACCACTGCCGGGCGACGCCTGCATGCGCCAGGTCGGTGTG
>JBEIHU010000063.1:0-19031 GCA_040381175.1 Burkholderiaceae bacterium | reverse complement strand
TGGCATTCATCTCTGGACCTCCGATCGGTGATGAGTGGCTGTTGAGTCACCACTCTGGCACACCAAGCCCGAGCCATGGCAGGCCTTGCCGCATCGAGCTCACCCTCGCAAAAAGGGGCGGTGTCCATACCATCTCAGTCTCATGCCGTCGCCCGGCCCAAACTCATGAACGACATCGCAGGGCCCCAAGCCGCTCTCGCCGCCTGTCGAGCCAAACCCGCGCAGAACTCAGGTCACAGGCGCCGGGTTGAACAGCACCAGCTGGTTGTGCAGCTTCCACTGCTCGGCCCAGGTCTTTTTCTTGCCGCTGGCCACGTCCAGCAGAAAACGGAACAGCTCCCAGCCCACGCCCTCGATCGTCGCGCTGCCGTCGGCAATGGTGCCGGCGTTGATGTCCATCAGGTCGTGCCAGCGCCGCGCCAGGTCGCTGCGCGTGGCCACCTTGACCACCGGCACCGCCGCCAGCCCATAGGGCGTGCCGCGGCCGGTGGTGAAGACGTGCAGGTTCATGCCGGCGGCCAGCTGCAGCGTGCCGCAGATGAAATCGCTGGCCGGCGTGGCCGCATAGGCCAGGCCCTTGCCGCGCAGCTTGTCGCCGGGCGCCAGCACATGGCTGATCGGCGCGCTGCCCGACTTGACGATCGAGCCCATCGCCTTTTCGACAATGTTGGACAGGCCGCCGGCCTTGTTGCCCGGCGTGGTGTTGGCGCTGCGGTCCACGCTGCCGCGCTGCAGGTAGGCGTCGTACCAGGCCATCTCGCGCACCAGTGCCTGCGCAATCTCCGGCGTGGCCGCGCGCGCGGTCAGCTGGGCGATGCCGTCGCGCACCTCGGTGGTTTCGCTGAACATCACGCTGGCGCCGGCGCGCACCAGCAGGTCGGTGCAGAAGCCCACGGCCGGGTTGGCGGTGGCGCCGCTGAAGGCATCGCTGCCCCCGCACTGCACGCCCACCACCAGCTCGCTGGCCGGCACCGTCTCGCGCCGCCGCGCGTTCAGGCGCTGCAGGTGAGCCTCGGCCTGCCGCAGGATCGACTCGACCATGCTCATGAAGCCGACGTGCGCCTCGTCCTGCAGGCAGATCACGTCCAGTGCACCGCCTGAGGCGGCGCGTGCATCCAGCGCTTCGCCGCGCTGGTCGGCAATCGGCACGCTGCCCGGCGGCAGCAGCCGTTCGGGCTGCAGCTTCTCGCAGCCCAGGCTCACCACCATCAGCTCGCCGCCGAAGTTGGGGTTCTGGCTGATGTGGCGCAGCGTGCGGATCGGCACCACCGCATCGGGCGCGTCGATGGCCACGCCGCAGCCATAGGAGTGCTCCAGCGCCACCACGTCGTCGACGTTCGGATACTTCGGCAGCAGCTCGGCCTTGATGCGCTGGACCGCGAAGGCGGTGACGCCGGCGACGCACTGCACCGTCTGCGTGATGGCCAGGATGTTGCGCGTGCCCACCGAGCCGTCGGCGTTGCGGTAGCCCTCGAAGCTGTAGCCCCGCAGCGGCGCCCAGTCCGGTGCTGGCCGCGTGGCCATCGGCAGGTCGCTCAGGCTGCGCTCCCCGGGCATGCGCAGCAGCCGCTCGTGCACCCAGCGGCCGGCGGCAATGTCTTCCAGCGCATGACCGATGGCGATGCCGTAGCGCAGCACCGGCGCGCCGGCGGCAATGTCCACCAGCGCCACCTTGTGGCCCTGGGGCACGCGCTCGCGCAGCGTCGGGCCGCCGGGCAGCGCGGCGCCGGGCGGCAGCCCGCCGTCGTTGGCGACGATGGCGACGTTGTCGCGCGCGTCCATGCGAATGATGTGCGGTGGGGTGTGCGGTGTCGTGGACATCGGCGTCTCCTACGGGCGCTGGCCGGCCTCGGCGCTGGCCACGGTCCAGGCGCGGGCCTGCTCGCTCAAGCTCAGGCCCAGCCCTGGCCGCGCGGGCACGAGCATGCGGCCGGCGCGGATTTCCAGCCGCTCGTCGAACAGCGGCTTCAGCCAGTCGAAATGCTCCACCCAGGGCTCGGCCGGCAGCGCCGCGGCCAGGTGCACGTGCAGCTCCATCGCGAAGTGCGGCGCCAGCGCCAGGCCAGCGGCCTCGGCCATCGCGGCGATCTTCAGAAAGGGCGTGATGCCGCCCACGCGCGGCGCATCGGGCATCAGGATGTCGGCCGCGCGGTGGCGGATCAGTTCGGCATGCTCGGCGGCGCTGGTCAGCTTCTCGCCGGTGGCGATCGGCGTGTCGAAGGCCGCGGCCAGCGCGGCATGGCCTTCGTGGTCGTAGGCGTCCAGCGGCTCCTCGATCCACGCCAGGTTGAAGCCCTCGAAAACGCGGCACATGCGCTGCGCGGTCGGCCGGTCCCATTGCTGGTTGGCATCGACCATCAGCGCCACGTCGAAGGCGCCGATGGCCTGCGTCGCCAGGCCGCTGCGGCCCACCGAGGCGCCAGCCCAGCACAGCTTGTTCCACAGCCGGGCGATATCGCTCGGGTCTTCGCCGATCAGCACCGGCGCCACTTCCTTGGCATGGGCAAACTGCCCCGGCCCGCCGGCGCGCTTGGCGTGGCTGAAGCCCAGGCCCTGGTGGCCGTCGGCCGTCTGCACTTCGGCAAACAGCAGCGCCACTTCGGTCATTGCTTTTTGCCGGCCTGTCAGCACCTTGGCGTCGCTGATCGGCGTGGCCAGCGGCAGCGTGCACGAGGACACGCGCACCCAGGCGATGCGGTCTGCCGCAGACACGGCGGGCTTCATCGCACCAGCGCCGGCCGCTTGGGATCGAAGCGCCAGCCAGGGATCAAGTACTGCATGGCCACGGCATCGTCGCGCGAACCCAGGCCGTGCCGCAGGTACAGCTGGTGCGCCTTGTCGACCTCGGCCATGTCGAGTTCGATGCCCAGGCCCGGGCTTGCAGGCAGCTGAACATGGCCGTTGACGATGCGCAGCGGCTCCTTCGTCAGGCGTTGGCCTTCCTGCCAGATCCAGTGGGTGTCCATCGCCGTCACCTTGCCCGGCGCGGCGGCACCGACATGCGTGAACATGGCCAGCGAGACATCGAAGTGGTTGTTGGAATGGCTGCCCCAGGTCAGACCCCAGTCGCGGCAGGTCTGGGCCACGCGCACGCTGCCGGCCATGGTCCAGAAATGCGGGTCGGCCAGCGGGATGTCCACGCTTTGCAGCGACAGCGCATGCGCCAGCTGGCGCCAGTCGGTGGCCACCATGTTGGTGGCCGTGGGCAGGCCTGTGGCGCGGCGGAACTCGGCCATCACCTCGCGCCCCGAGAAACCGTCTTCGGCACCGCATGGGTCTTCGGCATAGGCGACTGCGCCGCGCATGCGCTGGCCCAGGCGGACGGCATCCTTCAGAAGCCAGCCGCCGTTGGGGTCGAGCGTGACGCGGGCCTCGGGGAAGCGCTCGTGCAGCGCGATGACCGCGTCCACCTCGGCATCGCCGGCCAGCACGCCGCCCTTGAGCTTGAAGTCGTTGAAGCCGTAGCGCTGGCGCGCGGCTTCGGCCTGGCGCACGATGGTCTCGGGCGTCAAGGCCGCCTCGTGGCGCAAGCGCAGCCAGTCGTCGGCGGCGCCCGGTTCTTCGGCATAGGGCAGATCGGTCCTGCGCCGGTCGCCCACGTAGAAGAGGTAGCCCAGCATCTCGACCGCGTCGCGCTGCTGGCCCTCGCCCAGCAGGGCGGCCACCGGTACGCCCAGGTGCTGGCCGAGCAGGTCGAGCAGTGCCGACTCGATGGCCGTGACGGCGTGGATGGTGGTGCGCAAGTCGAAGGTCTGCAGCCCGCGCCCGCCGCTGTCGCGCCCGGCAAAGGCCTGCTGCACCTGGCGCAGCACGCCTTGGCAGGCTGCCACCGGCTGGCCCACCACCAGGGGCGCGGCGTCTTCCAGCGTCTGGCGGATCTTCTCGCCGCCCGGGACCTCGCCCACGCCCGTGCGGCCCGCGCTGTCGCTCAGCACCGCCAGGTTGCGGGTGAAGAACGGGCCGTGCGCGCCGCTCAGGTTGAGCAGCATGCTGTCGCGCCCCGCGACCGGAATGACTCGCAAGGCGGTGACGCGGGGGCTGGACGAAAGGGTCATCTCAGTGACTCGCTGAGGTTGGAGCACGGTGCCAGCGCCTGGATGGCGCCAGGGCAGCCGTATCGGCCAGGCGCCGGCCATGGCGGCGGCATGGCGCGGGGCACCGCAGACTGTACAAGCGCGGGCGGAACAGGCGCTTGACGCATGATCCAATATCATGGAGCATATATCCACCATGACGGAGGACAACACTTCCCGGCTGAGCCAGTACATCGCCCGCCGGGTGCGCGAACTGCGTGCTGCCAACGGCTTCACGCTGGACGACCTGGCCGAGCGCAGCGGCGTCAGCCGCTCGATGATCTCGCTGATCGAGCGCGGCGAAAGCAGCCCCACTGCAGTGGTGTTGGAGAAACTGGCCATCGGGTTGCACGTGTCGCTGGCCTCGCTGTTCGAGTTGCCGGCGCCCGAAGCCGATCCGCTGTCGCGCCGCGCCGACCAGCTGCAGTGGCGCGACCCGGCCAGTGGCTACCTGCGACGCAATGTCTCGCCCAGCGGCTGCGCTTCGCCGATCCGGATCGTCGAAGTCGAGTTCCCGCCTGGCGCCCGCGTGGCCTACGAAACCGGGCCGCGCCACCCGCGGCTGTTCCAGCAGGTGTGGGTGCTCCAGGGACGCATCGAGCTGACCCTCGGCGATCGGCGCCATGCGCTGGAGGCGGGCGACTGCCTTGCAATGCAGCTCGACCGCCCGCTGAGCTACCACAACCCGGGCGCGGAGCCGGCTCGCTATGCGGTCGTGCTGTGCAGCGAAGCCGGGGCCTGGCGATGAGCTTGCCGCGCGTGCGCCGACTGCAGCAACCCAGCCCGGCCGAACTCGATGCGCTGGCGCAAGTGCTGGTCGACTGCGTCGCGGGCGGCGCATCGGTCAGCTTCATGCACCCGCTGGCCCTGCCCCGGGCGCGCGCCTTCTGGCAGCGCGTGGCCGACGAGCTGGCCCGGGGCGAGCGGGCGCTGCTGGTGGCCGAAGACGCCGCCGGCATCGCCGGCACGGTTCAACTGGTGCTGGCGCAGCCGGAGAACCAGCCGCACCGCGCCGACCTGGCCAAGATGCTGGTGCACCGCCGCGCGCGCCGCCAAGGCCTGGGCGCGGCGCTGCTGGCTGCCGCCGAGCAGGCGGCCCGCGACTGCGGCAAGACCTTGCTGGTGCTGGACACGGCCAGCGCCGAGGCCGAGCGGCTGTACGCGCGCGCCGGCTGGCAGCGTTGCGGCTCGGTGCCGGGCTATGCCCTGCTGCCGCACGGCGGCTTTTGCGCCACCACCTTCTTCTATCGCGAGCTGGTTTGAGTGGACAGCGCGCTCGTCGCCGCCGCCTTGCTGAGCGCGGCGCTGCATGCGGCCTGGAATGCGGGCGTCAAGGCCAGCGCCCATCCACCACTGGCGATGACCGCGCAGATGCTGGCCTCGGCCGTGCTGGCGGCGCCGGTGCTGTGGTGGGTGGGCCTGCCGGCGAGTGCCGCCTGGCCGTGGATGGCGCTGTCCTGCCTGCTAGGCATGGGCGCCGTGGCCTCGCTGCTGCGCGCCTACGAGCACGGCGCCTTCGGCGCGGTCTACCCGATGGCGCGCGCCTCGTCGGTGCTGCTGGTGCTGCCGCTGGCGGCCGCGGTGGCTGGCGAATGGCCGCGCCCGCTGGCTCTGCTCGGCGTGGCGCTGGTCAGCGCCGCGGTGCTGATGCTGGCGCGCGGCGAGGGTGCCGCACGGGGCGTGTCCCTTCCGGCCCTGGGCTGGACACTGGCTTCGGCCGCCTTCACCGCCGGCTACATCGTCTGTGACGCGCAGGGCGTGCGCCGCGCCGGATCGGCGCTGGCCTACGGCTGTGCGCTGGCCATCGCCAACGGGCTGCTGTGGAGCGCGTGGCAGCGGCGCCGTGGCCTCCGTCCGGCCGACCTGCTGCAGCAGCGCGGGCACACCGCCTGGATGGCGCTGGCGGCCACGCTATCGTACTGGCTGATCCTGTGGGTGTGGACGCGAGCGCCGATCGCGCCGGCCGCGGCGCTGCGCGACACCAGCGCGATCTTCGCCACGCTGATCGCCGTCACGGTGCTGAAGGAAAGGCTGGACCGCCGCGTCCTGTGGGCGGTTGCGCTGGCGACGCTGGGCACGCTGGCCATCCGCCTGGGCTGAAACGCGTGCCAGGCAGCCCGGCCGTCGCCGCTGAGCCGCGCGTGGCCGTCCCCGCGATGCAGGACCGGCGCTACATGCCGGCGTAGTTCGGCCCGCCACCGCCTTCGGGAGTGACCCAGACGATGTTCTGCGTCGGGTCCTTGATGTCGCAGGTCTTGCAGTGCACGCAGTTCTGCGCGTTGATCTGAAGCCGGTCGGATTTGTCTTCGTTCTTGACGAACTCGTACACGCCGGCCGGGCAGTAGCGCGACTCGGGCCCGGCGTAGCGCGCCAGGTTGATGGCCACCGGCACGCCGGCGTCCTTCAGCGTCAGGTGCGAGGGCTGCTGCTCCTCGTGGTTGGTGTTGCTGATGAACACGCTGCTCAGCCGGTCGAAGGTGAGCTTGCCGTCGGGCTTGGGATAGTCGATCGTCTTGCATTGGGCCGCAGGCTGCAGGTACAGGTGGTCGGCCTGCGTGCGATGGATCGTCCACGGCGGGCTCTTGAAGCCCAGGCGCGGCAACAGCCACTGCTCGATGCCGGTCATCAGCGTGCCGACCAGCCGGCCCTTCTTGAACCACTGCTTGAAGTTGCGCGAGCGGTCCAGCTCCTCGTACAGCCAGCTGGCCTTGAAGCTGTCGGGAAAGGCCGTCAGCTCGTCGCCGGAACGGCCGGCCTGCAGCGCCGCGAAGGCGGCTTCGGCGCACAGCATGCCGGTCTTCATCGCCGCATGGCTGCCCTTGATGCGGCTGGCGTTCAGGAAGCCGGCATCGCAGCCGATCAGCGCGCCGCCGGGGAACACCACCTTGGGCAGGCTGAGGAGGCCGCCCGCGGTGATGGCGCGGGCACCGTAGCCGATGCGCTTGCCGCCTTCGATGTGCGCGCGGATGCTGGGGTGCGTCTTCCAGCGCTGCATCTCCTCGAAGGGGCTGAGCCAGGGGTTCTTGTAGTCCAGCCCGACGACGAAGCCGAGCGTGACCTTGTTGTCCTCCTGGTGGTAGAGGAAGCCGCCGCCGTAGGTGTGGTCGTCCATCGGCCAGCCGGCGGTGTGCACCACCCGCCCCGGCCTGGCCTGCGCGGCCGGCACTTCCCACAGCTCCTTGATGCCGATGGCATAGCTTTGCGGGTCGCGCCCGACATCGAGCTGGAACCTGGCGATCAGCTGCTTGCCGAGGTGGCCGCGCGCGCCCTCGGCAAACAGCGTGTACTTGCCCAGCAGCTCCATGCCGAGCTGGAAGCCGTCGTGCGGCTCGCCATCCTTGCCGATGCCCAGGTTGCCGGTGGCCACGCCGCTCACCGCGCCGTTGTCGTCGTACAGCACCTCGGCGGCAGTGAAGCCCGGGAAGATTTCCACCCCCAGCGATTCCGCCTGCGCGCCCAGCCACTTGGTCACCGCGCCCAGGCTGATGACGTAGTTACCCTGGTTGTGCATGCAGTCGGGAACGAAGAAATCGGGCACGCGCGCGGCGCTGTCCGGTCGCAGCATCAGCACGTCGTCGCCGCTGACCGGCTGCAGCAGCGGCGCGCCCTGCGCTTGCCAGTCGGGAAACAGCTCGGCCATCGAGCGCGGGTCCATGACCGCTCCGCTGAGGATGTGCGCGCCAGGCTCGGAGCCCTTTTCGAGCACCACCACCGACATCTCGGCGCCGGCTGCCGCAGCCAGCTGCTTGAGCTTGATGGCCGCCGAAAGCCCCGCCGGGCCGGCCCCGACCACGACCACGTCGTACTCCATCGATTCGCGCGGACCGTAGGTCTCGAGGATCTGCTGCGGGGTCATGAAGGATCTCCGGGAATGCAAAGAGTGCAGGAATTCTAGCCGCGCCGGGACCAAAATAGAACGATCGTGCTTTTTATCCGGCAGCGACCTGGGCAGCGCCTGGCACGCAGCAGCGCGTCGGCGGCGCGCCCTACCCTGCGTGCTATCGTCAAAAGCCAGGTCTGGAAGGAGAACCCATGAGCTACAACATCGACCTGTCGGGCCGCGTGGCGCTGGTCACCGGCGCGTCCAGCGGGCTGGGTGCGCAGTTCGCGCGAACGCTGTGCAAGGCAGGCGCCGGCGTGGTGCTGGCAGCCCGGCGCATCGAGCGGCTGAAGACGCTGCGCGCCGAACTCGAGGCCGAGGGCGGCGATGCGCACGTCGTCGCGCTCGACGTGACCGACAACGACAGCATCAAGGCGGCGATCGCGCATGCCGAGACCGAGATGGGCACGATCGACATCCTGGTCAACAACTCGGGCGTCAGCACCACGCAGAAGCTGGTCGACGTCAGCCCCGAGGACTACGACTACGTGATGGGCACCAACACCCGCGGCGCCTTCTTCGTCGCGCAGGAGGTGGGCAAGCGCATGATCGCGCGCAGCCGCGGCGCGGCGCCGGGCACCTTCATCGGCGGGCGCATCGTCAACGTGGCCTCGATGGCGGGCCTGCGCGTGCTCAGCCAGATCGGCGTGTACGCGATGAGCAAGGCGGCGGTGATCCACATGACGCGGGCGATGGCGCTGGAATGGGGCCGCTTCGGCATCAATGTCAATGCGCTGTGCCCCGGCTACATCGACACCGAGATCAACCACCACCACTGGCAGACCGAAGCCGGCCAGAAGCTGGTGCAGATGCTGCCGCGCAAGCGCGTCGGCAAGCCGCAGGACCTGGACGCCGCGCTGATGATGCTGTGCGCCAACGAAAGCCATTTCATCAACGGCGCGGTCATCTCCGCGGACGACGGCTACGGTGTCTGAAATGACGGCCCCAAGACGACTTCGTCGTCGCCGCGCGGCCTGCATTCCGCTCGGCCTTCGCGAGCCACTCGCGAGCGCGCAGGCGCGCGGTCGGCGCCGGCCAAGCCCCCCGAGGGGAGCACGGCCTGCTTGGGACGGCCCGGCGCCGCCCGCCAGATGAGGGCTCTGACGCCGCTGGAAGCCCGCGTGCTGGGCGTGCTGGCCGAGAAGAAGCACACCGTGCCCGACACCTACCCGCTGTCGCTGAACTCGCTGGTCGCCGGCTGCAACCAGAAGACGGCGCGCGACCCGGTGATCAACGCCACCGAGGCCGAGGTGCTGAGCGCCGTCGACGGGCTGAAGAGCCTGAGCCTGGTGTTCGAGGGCAGCGGCAGCCGCGTGGTGCGCTTCGAGCACAACATGCCGCGCGTGTACGCGCTGCCTGCGGCCTGCGTGGCGCTGCTGACGACGCTGATGTTGCGCGGCCCGCAGACGGCGGCCGAACTGCGGCTGCACTGCGAGCGGCTGCACCGCTTTGCCGACATCTCCTCGGTCGAAGGCTTTCTCGACGAGATGGCCGCCAAGGACCCGCCGCGGGTGCTGAAGCTGCCGCGCGCGCCCGGTGAGCGCGAGTCGCGCTGGGCCCATCTGCTGTGCGGCGAGGTGGCCTTCGAGCTGGCAACGCCGGCTCCCGGCGAGGGCGGCGTGTCCGCGGGCGAGATCGCCGCGCTCAAGGCCGAACAGGCGCGCCTGGCGGCCGAGTTGGCGCAGCTGCGCGAACGGGTGCAGCGCATGGCCGCCGAACTGGGCATCAACGCCGGCTGAGCCGATCGAGACCCATGCGCTTCGAAATCCCCGAGCAGAAGAAGCTGGTGCACGAGATGCGCATGCCCATCCGCTGGGGCGACATGGACGCGATGGGGCACGTGAACAACACGCTGTACTTCCGCTACATGGAGATCATCCGCATCGACTGGCTGCACGGCGTGGGCGGCCCGCCGGACATGAACGGCGAAGGCTTCGTCATCGTCAACGCCTTCTGTAACTTCATCCGCCAGCTCAGCTACCCCGGCGAGGTGCTGGCGCGCATGTATGCGGCCAACCCCGCGCGCAGCAGCTTCGATACCTACGTCACGCTGGAGCGCTGCGACGAACCCGGCGTGCCCTATGCCACCGGCGGCGCCACCACCGTGTGGCTGAACATCCCGCAGGGCAAGGCGGTGCCGATGCCCGACTGGTTGCGGCAGATCGTGGCATGAGCGGCTCCGGCGGCTTCGAGGAGCGCCGCGCCTGGGTGCGCGAAGCCATCCGCCGCATCGAGGCCGACTACCAGCGCAGCAGCGACACCCACCTGATCCCGCTGCCGCTGCCCGGCTTCGACGGCATCACCCTGTACCTGAAGGACGAATCCAGCCATCCCACCGGCAGCCTCAAGCACCGGCTGGCGCGCAGCCTGTTCCTGCACGCGCTGTGCAACGGCTGGCTGCACCAGGGCTCGACCGTGGTCGAGGCCTCCAGCGGCTCCACCGCGGTCAGCGAGGCCTACTTCGCGCGGCTGCTGGGGCTGCCCTTCGTGGCCGTGATGCCGCGCGGCACCAGCCCGCAGAAGATCGCCGCGATCGAGTTCCAGGGCGGCCGCTGCCACCTGGTCAGCGACCCGACGACGCTGTATGCCGAGAGCCAGCGCCTGGCCGACGAGCTGAAGGGCCACTACATGGACCAGTTCACCCATGCCGAGCGGGCCACCGACTGGCGCTCCAACAACAACATCGCCGAGAGCATCTTCCTGCAGATGCAGCGCGAGCCCGATCCCTGCCCCGCCTGGATCGTCGCCAGCGCCGGCACCGGCGGCACGCTGGCCACGATCGGCCGCTACGTGCACTACCGCCGCCACGACACGCGCGTTTGCGGCGTCGATGCCGAGCATTCGGTGTTCTTCGACCACTACGTCACCGGCAATGCCAGGCTGACGCTGGAGCGCGGCTCGCGCATCGAGGGCATCGGCCGGCCGCGGGTCGAGGCCTCGTTCGTGCCTGGCGTGCTCGATGCGATGGTCAAGGTGCCCGACGTGTGGAGCCTGGGCGCGATGCATGCGTTGAGCGTGCGCCTGGGCCGCCGCGTCGGCGGCTCCACTGGCACCAATCTCGTGGCGGCGCTGGCCTGCGCGCAGAGCCTGAAGAAGCTGGGCCGCTGCGGCTCGATCGTCACGCTGCTGTGCGACGACGGCCAGCGCTACCGCCAGAGCTACTTCGACGACGACTGGCTGCGCCGCAACGACCTGGAGTGCGAAGCGCAAAGCGACGCGATCGACGCGCTCATCGACCGCGCGGAATGGCCCGCCGAACTGCGCCGCAGCTGGCGGCTGGCCGGCGACCTGAGCCTTTAGCCGCACACCAAGCCCACAGGAGAGCTGCCCATGACCGACCTGGCCTTGCTGAGCGCCACCGAACTCGCGCTGCGCGTGCGCCGGCGTGAGGTGTCTGCGCTGGAACTGCTGCAGCACCACCTGCGGCGCGTCGAACGCCTCAACCCGGCGCTGAACGCGGTGGTGGTCTTCGACACGGACGCGGCGGTGCAGCGCGCCCGCGATGCCGATGCCGCCCTGGCCCGCGGCCACTGCTGGGGCCCGCTGCACGGCGTGCCGATGACGGTGAAGGAGTCCTTCGACCTGCCAGGTCTGCCCACCACCTGGGGTTTCGAGTCGCAGCGCGGCAACATCGCCAGGCAGCCGGCGCTGGCGGTGCAGCGGCTGCTGGACGCCGGCGCGGTGATCTACGGCAAGACCAACGTGCCGGTGGCGCTGGCCGACTGGCAGACCTTCAACCCGGTGTACGGCACGACCCACAACCCCTGGAAGCTGGAGCGCACCCCGGGCGGCAGCTCGGGCGGCTCGGCCGCGGCGCTGGCCGCGGGGCTGTCGGCGCTGGAGCTGGGCAGCGACATCGGCGCGTCGATCCGCAACCCGGCGCACTATTGCGGCGTATGGGGCCACAAGCCCACCTGGGGCGTGGTGCCGATGCAGGGCCACCAGCTGCCCGGCGATGAATGCCCGGACATGACCGACATCGGCGTGGCCGGCCCGCTGGCGCGCAGCGCGCACGACTTGACGCTGGCGATGGACCTGCTGGCCGCGCCGTTGCGCGCCTTCGGCCCGCTGGGCTGGATGCCTGCTGCCTGGCGCGACAACGCCGTGCCGGCGCCGCGGCTGCGCATCGCGGTGATCGACGACGACCCGCTGGCCGAGGTGGACGACAGCGTGCGCAGGCAATTTCGCAAGCTGGTGGACTTCCTGCGCCGCAGCGGCGTGGCGGTGGGTGAGGCCGAAAGGCCGGTGGACAGTGCCGAGGCCTGGACTACCTATGTGCCGCTGGTGCGCTCGGCCGTCAGCGCGCACCTCAGCGACGACGATTACGCCCAGGCCAAGGTGCAGGCCGCGGCGCAACCGCCGGGCGGAAGCGAGTTTGCCGCGATGCATTGGCGTGGCCTGACGCTGGCGCATCGCGACTGGGTGATGCTGGACGAGGTGCGCAGCAAGCTGCGCCGGCAATGGGCTGCCTTCTTCGAGCGCTGGGACCTGCTGATCTGTCCTGTCGCCACCACGGCGGCCTTCAAGCAGAACCAGCAGGGCTTTCGCTGGCAACGCATGGTGCAGGTCAACGGCCGGGAGCAGCCGAGCACCACTGCGTTGTTTTGGGCTGGCTACACCAACCTGTGCGGCCTGCCCGCAACCGCCGTGCCGCTGGGGCTGTCGGACGAGGGCCTGCCGATCGGCGCCCAGATCTGCGGCCCGGTGTTCGCCGACACGGTATGCCTGCGCTTCGCGCGCTGGCTGGAAAGCGAATACCGCGCCTTCGTGCCGCCGCCGATGGCAGCCTGATGCGTGTCGGCGTCGGATGCCGGGGCAGCCGGCTTGCCGCTTGCGTGCGGCGGCCTGGTCTGCCGAACCTGCGGGTCCGGCACTGGCTGGCGAAGCGGGCCCGCTGCGCTGGCGCAAGAGACTCACCCGCGTCGTCCCGACATCGTACCGGCGGCGACGGCGCGCATGCCGGCAGTCGAACGCGAGACGCAGACGAAATCGATCGCGGTCCGCGCTCAAGCCCCTGGGGCGATCTGCGCTTTCGCGCGCGTTGCTGCCTGTGGCGAAAGCTTGCCTTCCTTCGCCGTGCAGCGCCTCGCGCCCGAGCAGATCGCGGTACGACGCGTCTGGCGCTTCAGCGCCGCGTCCCGGGGTTGAACGCGGCACGCACCGGGCGGCTCTGGCCGCTGAGCCGCCCGGCCGGTGTCGACGCGGCACCGGTCGATTGCAAGAGCCAGCCGCTCGCGAGCGTGGGCCGGAGAACGCGGCCTTGATGGCTAACCAGCATCAGGCACGCCGACGGAATACCAGCCTGTCGGCCGTGGACACCGCCGAAGCCAGCGCATAGCCGTCAACTGCGAAGCCCTGCAGCTGCTCGGGCCGGCGCACGCGATGTTCGATGGCATAGCGGGCCATGAAGCCGCGCGCGCGCTTGGCGAAGAAACTGATCACCTTGTAGCCGCCGCCCTTCCAGTCCTCGAAATGGCACTCGACCACCCGCGCTGCCAGGGCCTTGCGCAAAGCCACGCGCGAATACTCGACCGAAGCCAGGTTGACGACCACCGGCAACTTGCAGTCCTCCAGACGCTGGTTCAGGTAGCCGGCCACGGTATCGCCCCAATGCGCGTAAAGATCCTTGCCCCGCGGCGTGGCCAGCGCGGTGCCCATTTCCAGCCGATAGGGCTGCAGGCGGTCCAGCGGGCGCAGTGCGCCGTACAGGCCCGACAGGATGACCAGGTGCTGCTGCGCCCAGGCCAGGTCTGCCGCCTTCAGCGTCTTCGCGTCCAGGCCGTCGTAGACGTCGCCATTGAAGGCCAGCAGCGCCGGCTTGCTGTTGGCGTCGGTGGCCTCGGGCTGCCAGGCAGCGTAGCGGGCCACGTTGAGGACCGCCAGCTTGTCCGACAGGTCCATCAGGCCGGCGACCTGGGCCGGCGTCTTGCGCCGCAACACCTCGATCAACTCGGCTGCCTGGCTGTTGAACGGCGGGTCGGTGGCTTTCTTCAGCAGCGGCGCAGACACCGGCGTATCGAAGTCCAGGGTCTTGGCGGGGGAAAGCAGGAACAGCATGGACTCGATTGTCGCGTCGGGCGCGAAGCCGCGTGCGCTGCAGGGCTTGGCGCTGCGCTCAGGACACGGCCAGCCCGCACCGCGCGACCGATCGCACCCCCGCCCGCCGGCCCCGACGCACCGCACCGGCCGTCAGCACCAAACCCAGCAGCAGCATCGACATCATTGCCGCCTCGGGCACCGGCGTGACCCTTGAACTGAACACCAGCCGGAAGTCCTCGCGGCGGGCGAAGGCCGGGTCGATTTCGATGCGCGGATCGACCCACGCCGAAATGCTGAAGGTGGCGTCCCTGGCGCCGACATTGCCGGAAGCCAGCGCCGTCAGTGCGACGGTATAGCGCTCGTCCACCTGGGCCTGCGCGATGAAGCCTTCGTCGAGGGCAATCGGGCCCAGGGTGCAACGGCCCATCTTGCCGCCGAGAGCCGCATGGGTGGCGCCGCCCATGCCGCGCCCGTCGATCTTGGCCCGCACCCACAGATTGGACAGGGAGGCGAACTCGCTGAGCGTGCTGTCCACCGCCCCGGCGATGCGAACGGCCACAGGAACCGGCCCGCCGTAAGGGTCGCCGCCGGTCTGCTCCACTGCCCACTCGCAATAGGTGCGCCCGTAAAGACTGGTGAACAGCACCCGGCTCGTGGTGTCGAGCTGGGTGAAGGTCAAGGCACCTTCGGCCCGCGGCAGGGCCCCACCGACCGTACGGGCCCAACCCTCGGCAGCCGCATCGGCCACGGCGTTCGAGCCGACGAGCAGTTCGGGCTGGTGGTCGTCGGCGCCCACCCGTTGGAACAGGTAGCCGGGGCCGTACTGATTGCCGGCGACCAGATGTTCCTGGAAGACGGCGTCGTTCAATTCGACGGCCGTGGCTACCGACGACGCCAGCACGCCAAGGCCGGCGAGCAACGGCAACACACAAGCCGACAAACGGCATCGATCCCACAAGTCCATGGCACCGCTCCATTCCAGCGGCGTCGCAGGCAACCGTGCCACATGCGGCCCGGCATGGCAATCACCGCAGTGTGCAGAGCCCGTGGCGGGATGCGTTGAGCACATGCAACGCGCCGCCTCCGAAGTTCGCAGCCTCGAAACGCTGTCAGTCGCCGGGAGCCGGGTTCCCAGGGCCTGGCTTCGCCAGGGCGTCTGCCGCACGCGGCAGGTACTGCGGCGAGGTGACGCCCATGGACACATAGATGCTGGTCAGTGCCTCGATGCCGACATCGGCCGGCGTCACCCAGCTCTCGGGCACCCACAGCAGGCCGCCACCGACAGGCACCGGTGCGGTTGGCACCAGCACCGCGATGCAGCGCCTGCCATCGATCAGCACCGGCTCGGCGCCCGACAGCAAGCCCAGTGCGATGGCGCCGCCCGGCCCGCCGAAGTGGCACCACACCGGGCGCATCGATTTCAGCCCGCCCTCGCCCCCCTTGTCGCGCTGCGCCACCATGTCGACCATGCGGCGGATCACGCCATAGACGGTGTTGACCAGCGGGATGCGCGTGACCAGCGCATCGATCAGCCGCGCCACACCGCGCTGCAGGCCGGTTTCGACCAGCACGCCCAGGCCGAAGACCGCCGCCAGCAGCACGCCCACGCCAACCAGGTAGCCGATCACCTCGGATCCGGCCACGCCGATGCCCACCGCCTTGAGCACCCGGCCGAAGGCGCTGCCCGGGCCCAGCCAGTGCAGCAGCAGCGACACCCCCCAGGCGAAGATGGCGATGGTGGCGGCCAGCGGCAGCGCGGCCAGCAGCCCGGTGACGAACAGGCGAAGCAGCGTGCGCGTGCTGTGGGTCATGACACATCCTCGGTGAATGCCGGCTCGGGCTGGCCGGGGCGGATTATCCGGACCGGGTCAGCCGCGCCGGGCGCGCCACTGCCGCCACGCCTTCAGCGCCACCAGCAGCAGCGGCGCCGCGTGCATCAGCAGGTCGAAGATGTCCAGCGGGCGCACCAGCCGGCCCTGGAACAGCAGGCGCAGCTTTTCCACCAGATGAGGCTCGGGCACCACCGGCGCGATCGCCAGCCAGCCCGCCACCAGCAGCAACCACACCCAGGGAAAGCGGTCGAGCCACTTCAGCATCGGCGGCGCAGGCGGGGTGGGGGCCGGTGCAGGTTCGCTGCCACGGCCCGGTCAGCCGCCGGCCTGGGCCAGCGCCTGGTCGATGTCCCAGAGGATGTCGTCGATGTGCTCCAGCCCGACCGAGATGCGCACCATGTCGGGCAGCACGCCGGCGGCGAGTTGCTGCGCTTCATCCAGCTGGCGGTGGGTGGTGGTGGCCGGGTGGCTGATCAGCGTGCGGGTGTCGCCGATGTTCACCAGGTGGCTCATGAACTGCGCGCTTTCGATGAACTTCTCCCCAGCCGCTGCACCGCCCTTGACGCCGAAGGCCAGCAGGCCCGAGGCCATCGGCTGGCCATCGAGCGAACGCATCTGCTTGCGCAACAGCGCGTGCTGCGGATGCTCGGGCAGGCCCGGGTAGTTGACCCAGCCGACGCGCGGGTGCGATTGCAGGAAGCGCGCGACGGCCAGCGCGTTGCGGCTGTGCCGCTCCATGCGCAGCGGCAGCGTCTCCACGCCCTGCAGAATCTGCCAAGCGCTCATCGGGCTCAAGGCGGCGCCGTAGACGCGCAGCGTTTCCATGCGCGCGCGCATGCACAGGCCGAAGTCGCCGAAGGTCTCGTAGAACTTCACGCCATGGTAGCCGGGCGAAGGCTCGGTCATGCCCGGGAACTTGCCGTTGTCCCAGGGGAACTTGCCGCTCTCGACCATCACGCCGCCCAGCGTGGTGCCGTGGCCGGCCAGGTACTTGGTGGCCGAATGCACGACGATGTCGGCACCGAAGGCGATCGGGTTGCACAGGTAGGGTGAGGGCACCGTGTTGTCGATGACCAGCGGCAGGCCGTGCGCATGCGCCACGTCAGCGACCGCCGCAATGTCCAGCAGCAGCATGCTCGGGTTGCCCAGGCTTTCGGCATAGAGCGCGCGGGTGTTCGGCCGGATGGCGGCGGCAAAGGCCTCGGGCTGCATGGCATCGACGAACGTGGTCGTGATGCCGAACTTGGTCAGGTTCACCGACAACATCGACACCGAGCCGCCGTACAGCGCGCCGGCCGCCACCACGTGGTCGCCCTGCTGCAGGATGGTCATCAGCGCCATCGCCTCGGCCGCCATGCCGCTGGCGCTGGCCAGCGCGGCGCGGCCGCCTTCCAGCGCCGCCACGCGCTCTTCCAGCGCGGCCACGGTCGGGTTGCTCAGGCGCGAATAGACGTTGCCGAAGGTCTGCAAGTTGAACAGGCTGGCCGCATGCTCGGCGCTATCGAAGACGAAGCTCGTCGTCTGGTAGATCGGCAACGCGCGTGCACCGGTGGCCGCGTCAGGGATCTGCCCGGCGTGGATCGCCAGGGTCTCAGGCTGGAACATGCGGTCGGCCATGTCAGCACCGCCCGGCGGCACAAAGGTGCTGACGCGCCCCCAGGGCTACGCAGTGGCCCGTACCGGGCCCAGGGGGCAGCGAACACAGCAAGCGTGGGGGCTTCATGTCAGACGGGCCTCTTGGCGGAAATCACGCGGGTGTTGACGCCGGCCCAGTGCAGCCCGCCGAACAACCGCGCATGTTCGATCTTCATGCAGCGGTCCATCACCGAATCCAGCCCCGCGGCCCGCACCAGCGCGTCGGCTTGCAGGTTCTTCACGCCGATCTGTTGCCAAAGGCATTTGGCGCCCAGCTTCACTGCACTGTGCGCGAAAGGCAGCACGTCTTCGGTGCGGCGGAACACGTCGACCACGTCCACCTTGAACGGGATGTCCTCCAGCGCCTTGTAGCTGCGTTCGCCCAGGATGCTTTCGTAGCGCGGGTTCACCGGCACGATACGGTAACCATGATGCTGCAGGTACTTGGCGGCAAAGTTACTGGGCCGGTGCCAGTCGGCCGACAGGCCGACGATGGCCACAGTACGACCTGCGCGCAGGATGCGCCGCAGCTTGCTGATGTCGTCGCTCATGATGCGGACAACGATAGCGCATCGGTTACAACCGCGGCTGCAATGAACCACCGCCACGTCACGCTGCGCCAGTTCCGCTATTTCATCGCCGTGGCCGAAAGCGGCTCGGTGGCCGCGGCCTCGCGCATGCTGAGCATTGCGCAGAGCGCGCTGACCAAGAGCCTGGCCGAACTGGAGGACGAGCTCGGCACCACGCTCTTCGAACGCAGCTCAAAGGGCATGGCCCTCACCGCGCAGGGCCACCGTTTCCTGGCCAGTGCGCGCAAGGTCATCGGCTCGGTGGCCGATGCGATGCGGCTTCATGCCGGCGCGGCCGACTCGGGCCTGTCGGGCATGCTGACGCTGGGCGTGACCAGCCTGGTGGCCGGCTACTACCTGAGCGAGCTGTTCAGCCGCTTCCGCCGCCACTGCCCGGCCGTGCAGGTCTTCGTCACCGAGGACACGCCGCGTTTCCTGGAACACCTGCTGATCAACGGCGAGATCGACGTGGCCATCATGGTCAGCAACGCGCTCAGCGAACCGCAGGCCATGGTCTGCGAGACGCTGACGCGCAGCCGCAACCGCGTCTGGCTGCCGGCAAACCATGCGCTGGCCGCGCAGGACGAGGTCTCGCTGGCCGACTGCGCGGCCTGCGACCAGATCGTGCTCGAGGCCGACCGCATCGACGAGCTGATGACCGGCGTCTGGGCGCGCCACCAGCTCAAGCCGCGCAGCATCCTGCGCACGTCCTCGCTGGAGGCGGTGCGCTCGCTGGTCGGCGCCGGCGCCGGCATCGCCGTGCTGCCCGACATCCTCTACCGGCCGTGGACGCTGGACGCCGAGCATGTGGAGGCGCGGCCGCTGCGCGACGAGATCCCCACCGTCGACGTCGGCCTGGTGTGGCGCCGCGGCTCGGGCCTGAAGCCCGCGGCCAGCGAGTTCATCGAGCTGGCCCGCGAGCTGGCAAGATCGCGCCGGGTGTAGTCGCCGCCCGCTACAGCTTGACCATCACGTGCCGGGCGACGGTGTAGTCCTCCAGCGC
>JBEIHU010000062.1:0-19054 GCA_040381175.1 Burkholderiaceae bacterium | reverse complement strand
TCGCGCTCCTTCGTGTACTTCACCACCCGGTCGATGAACCAGTAGCCGTCGCCGATGCATTCGGCGGCGATCAGCGTGCGCTCGGCATTCAGCCCGTCGAGGATGTACTTGAAGCCCAAGCCTTCGCGGCCGATCAGGTTCTGGGCCGGGATCTCCAGGTTCTCGAAGAACAGCTCGTTGGTCTCGTGGTTGACCATGTTGGCGATGGGCCGCACGGTCAGCCCCTCGCCGATGGCCTCGCGCAGGTCGACGATGAAGATCGACAGGCCCTCGCTCTTCTTCTGCACCTCGGCCAGCGGCGTGGTGCGGGCCAGCAGGATCATCAGTTCGCTGTGCTGGATGCGCGAGATCCACACCTTCTGGCCGTTGACCACGTAGCGGTCACCGCGCCGAACAGCGGTAGTCTTGATCTTAGTGGTGTCGGTGCCGGTGGTGGGCTCGGT
Organism: Burkholderiaceae bacterium; assembly: GCA_040381175.1. Classification (GTDB taxonomy): domain Bacteria; phylum Pseudomonadota; class Gammaproteobacteria; order Burkholderiales; family Burkholderiaceae_C; genus Rubrivivax. Next base: position 18,611 of record JBEIHU010000062.1, on the reverse strand, counting down.
GACGCCCATGCTCTGCAGCCGCAGTTCCCCCTTTGCGATGGCCGGCAGGTAGCGTGCCTTCTGCTCGGCCGAGCCGTGGCGCAGCAGCGTGCCCATGTTGTACATCTGGCCGTGGCAGGCCCCCGCATTGCCGCCGCTGCGGTTGACCTCTTCCATGATCACGCTGGCCTCGGCCAGGCCCAGGCCCGAGCCGCCGTATTCCTGCGGGATCAGCGCGGCCATCCAGCCGGCCTTCGTCAGCGCGTCGACGAACTCGGCCGGATAGGCGCGCGCCGCATCGACGCGACGGAAGTACTCGTCGGGAAAATCCGCGCACAGCGCGCGCACCGCATCGCGGATCTCGACGTAGCGATCGTCACCGACGGCCATCTGCGCTCCCTCAGGCCCCGTACGCGCCGATGACCGAGATGGCCGCGACGTTCTGGCTGGGGAAGCCGCCCAGGTTGTGCGTGACGCCCCAGGTGGGCGCCTTCAGCTGGCGCGTACCGGCGCGGCCCTGCAGCTGCAGGTACATCTCGTAGACCATGCGCAGGCCCGAGGCGCCGATCGGGTGGCCGAAGCACTTCAGCCCGCCGTCGATCTGGCAGGGCACCTTGCCTTCGGCGTCGTAGAAGCCGTCGAGCACGTCGCGGATCGCGTTGCCCTCGGGCGAGAGCTGCAGGTCTTCCATCGTCACCAGTTCGGTCACCGAGAAGCAGTCGTGCACGTCCACCAGCGACACCTGCTCGCGCGGCTTCGTGATGCCGGCTTCCCGGTAGGCCCGCGCGGCCGCGACGCGGGTGGTGGCGAAGTACGAGCCGTCCCACTGGTCGTACTGCACCTCCTGGCCGTTGGACACCGCCACCTGCAGCGCCTTCACCGCCACCAGGTCGCGCTTCCCAAGGCCACGGGCGATGTCCGGCGTGCAGACGATCGCGCAGGCACTGCCGTCGCTGACGCCGCAGCAGTCGTACAGGCCCAGCGGCTCGGCGATCATCGGCGCACGCATCACGTCGTCCTCGGTGATCTTGTTGCGCAGGTGGGCCTTCGGATTGCGCGCGCCGTTGTCATGGCTCTTCACCGAGATGTGGGCCATCGCGCGCTTCAGGTCGCCCTTGTCGGCGCCGTGCTTGGCGCGATAGGCGGCAGCCAGCTGTGCGAAGGAACCGGGGGCGGAGATGTTCGGCCAGAACAGGTCGTTCAGCGCGCCCCGGCCGCGCTGCGGCAGGCCGCCGTAGCCGGTGTCCTTGAGCTTTTCGACGCCCAGCGCCAGCGCGATGTCGGCCGCGCCCGAGGCCACCGCATACACCGCGCCGCGCAGCGCCTCGGTACCGGTAGCGCAGTAGTTCTCCACGCGCGTCACCGGGATGTAGGGCAGCCGCAGCGTCATCGCCAGCGGCACCGCCGACTTGCCCAGGTGCTGCTCTTCGATCGCGGTGCCCAGCCAGGCGGCCTCGATCTGCTTGCGCTCGATGCCGGCGTCGGCCAGCGCCTCCTCGAAGGCCTCGACCATCAGGTCCTGCGCATTGCAGTCCCAGCGCTCGCCGAACTTCGAGCAGCCCATGCCGAGGATGACGACCTTGTCCTTGATGCCGCTTGCCATGAGAAACCTCCCGCAGTGTGTCAGGCCGGCGTGTCCGACCAGGGGTTGACGAGATCCACGCCCAGACCGGCGAAATCGCCGACATTGCGCGTGACGACCCGGCAATCGCGGCTGCGCGCGATGGCCGCAATCTGCATATCGAAGGCCTCGGCCGGCCGGCCGGTCTTCTTGCGAGCGCCAATCATCTCGCCGTAGACCCGAGCCGCCACGCCGTCAAAGGGCAGCAGCCTGTCGCCGAAGCCTTGCGCCAGCAATGTCTCCCATCGGGAACGCAGATCACGCTGTCTGGCGCCTGCCGGCAGCACCGCGATGCCGGCGCCGATCTCGGCCGCGGTGATCGCGGTGGTGGCCAGCTGCGCCGTCGGTTGCGCGCGCAGCCACCGCTGAACGGCCGCGTCGGGCTGGGGGCGCATCAGCTCCGACACCACGTTCGTATCCAGCAGGTCCATCAGCCGAGCCGGGGAACGCGCCGTGCGCGCTGCCGCGGAGGCAACGACAGGTCCACGCCCTGCCCGGCACCGAACAGCGACTGCGCCAGATCCACCAGGTGCGGCGGTGCGGCGTCGCGCCGACCGACGAGGGCATCGCGCAACAGCACGCGAGCCTCCTCCTCCATCGACCGGCCCTGCTGCGCGGCGCGCACCCGAAGCCGCTGCTTCAGCGCGTCGTCCAGGTTGCGGATCGTCAAGCTGGCCATCAGCGACTCCGATGATTGCAAAGCATGCAATGATAGCAACGACCTCAGGCGGGCGTGGCCTTCCAGAAATAGCGCTGGAAGCCGCGCAGCGGATCCTGGTCCTTGATACGGAACACCATCCGCACGCCCAAGCCCACGTCCATCTTGCCGGCGTCGATCTCGGTGAAGTCCATCAGCATGCGCCCGCCGCCGTCGAAAGCCACCATGCCGAAATAGGTGGGCGGGTCGGGCGTGTAGGTCAGCGCGTCGGCGGTGTAGGACATGACCTTGCCGTTGCGCTCGGCGAACGGATAGTCGTCCTGGCTGTCCAGCGCGTTGCACTCGGGGTTCACGCAGTAGCGCTGCCGCGGGTACTGCACCGTGCCGCAGGCGCGGCACTTGCCGCCCACCAGGCCCTGGATCATGTCGCGGTTGCGGTACAGAACCGTCAGCGGCGTGGCCTTGTCGGGCTCGGCGCGCATGCCGCGCTCCATGTCCAGCAGGCCGTTGAAGGACAGGTAGCGCATGTAGTTGCCGTCTTCGCGGCGCTGCGCCAGCGCGCCTTTGACGCCAAAGCGCGGCTTCGCGCTGGCGATGGCATCGGTCACGCGCAGCAGCAGCGCGTCGCAGCCTTCGCCGAAGGCGGCCACCAGGATCAGGTCGCCGGGCTTGGCGTCTTCCAGCGCGGCCGCCAGCATCAGCAGCGGGTGGGCCACGCCGGTATCGCCGCAGACGGCGGCCAGCGCGTCGCGCACGCTGGCATCCGGCAGGTGGCAGCGCTTGGCCACCGCCGCCTGGATGCGCGACAGCGTGCCCGGCAGGCAGAAGTGCGTCACCGCGCCCGCTTCGACGCCGGCTTGCTTCAGCACCGCGTCGATGGCGCGCGGCACGATCTTCAGGTAGCCCTCGTCGCGGACCCAGCGCTCTTCCCAGGCGTAGTCGTGGGCGCGGTCGTGCATCCGGTACTGGTGCACGAAGTCCACCGTCTCGCTGTGCGCCGCCACCAGCGTGGCCAGCGGCTTGCCACGGCCCACCAGCAACGCGGCCGCGCCGTCGCCATAGCTCAGTTCCTGCGTGCTGGCGGCCTTGGCCTTGCGTGCATCGGCGGCCACCACCAGTGTCGGGCCATGGGCGCCGGCGCCTTCCAGCGCCTCCATCAGTGCGCTGGAGCCCGCCCGCTGGCTGCCGGTGAAGTCCAGCCCGCGCAGCGCCGACGGCAGCATCAGCGCATTGGCCACCAGGCCGGCATTCAGCCGATCGTCGAAAGGCAGGCTGCTGGAGGCCAACACCAGGCGGCTCAGGGCCGCGCGGTCGCGGTCGCCGAGGCAATCGCGCGCCGCCTCCACGCCCATGGTGATGGTGTCCTCGTCCCAATTGCAGATGGCGCGCTCGCCCTTGGCCAGGCCCTTCAGGCCCGGCGCGAACCAGGCATTGGCCGCGGCCACCACCGCGCGCTGCAGCCGCGCGCGCGGCACGTAGGCGCCGAAAGACAGGATGCCGAAATCGGTGTCACTCATCGCTTGCATTCCGGAGAAAATGCGCGCATGCGCCCTTCACAATCCCTGGCCCGGCACCGCGAACGCGTGCTTGCCCTGGCGGCCGCCCGCGGCGCGAGCCGGGTGCGGGTCTTCGGCTCGGTGGCCCGGGACACCGACCACGACGGCAGCGACCTGGACCTGTTGATCGACCTGCCGGCGGGGACTTCGCTGCTGGACATCGTGGGCCTGCAGTTCGACATCGAGGATGCGCTGGGCATCAAGGTCGACCTGTGTACCGAGAACGAGTTGCACCCGGCCCTTAAGGCCCGCGTGCTGGCCGAGGCACGGCCGCTGTGAGCGAGCGCGACCGGCTGTTCCTGTAGCACATGCTGGCTGCCATCGATGACATCGCGCTCTTCACCGCAGGCGGCAAGGGCGAGTTCCTGGCCGACCGAAAGACGCAAAGCGCCGTGGTCCGCCAGCTGGAGATCTTCGGCGAGGCCGTGAAGAACCTGAGCGCCGAGCTGACGGGCTCCGAGCCCGGCGTGCCCTGGCGCTCGATCGCCGGCACGCGCGATCGATTGATCCATGCGTACTTCAGCGTCAAGCTGGATGCCGTGTGGGCGATGGTCGAGCAGGATCTGCCAACGCTGCGGCGCGATGTCGAGCGCATCCTGGGCCAGACGGGACAGGCCGACTGACATCAGATCGGGTCCCAGCTGAACACGTCGGCCGAGCGGTCCAGCGGATAGAAGCTGGCCTTCATCGCCGGGACGGCATGGCTGGCCACGGTCTGCGGCGTCCAGCCCTCTTCCCGGTGCACCGAACGGATCGGCCGGCTCTGGCCCATCAGGAAGATCTCGTTGGCGCGCACCGCGAAGATCTGGCCGCTGACTTCCTTGGCCTCGTCGCTGATCAGGTACACCGCCAGCGGCGCGATCTTGGCCGTCTCCATCGCCTTCATGCGTGCCAGCCGCGCCTGCTGCTCGGGCGTGTCGGCGGGGATGGTGCCGATCAGCCGGCTCCATGCGAAAGGGCTGATGCAGTTGCTGCGCACGTGGTAGCGCTGCATGTCCAGCGCGATCGACTTGCTAAGGCCCACGATGCCCAGCTTGGCCGCCGCATAGTTGGCCTGGCCGAAGTTGCCGATCAGGCCCGACGTGGAGGTCATGTGCACGAAGGCGCCACGCTCCTCACTGCGGAAGATCGCCGCCGCCGCGCGCGCCATGTAGAAGCTGCCGTGCAGGTGCACGTCGATCACCGCCTTCCACTCGTCCACGGACCTGTTGTGGAAGATGCGGTCGCGCAGGATGCCGGCGTTGTTGACCACCGCATGCAGCGTGCCGAAGGCATCGGTGGCCGTCTTGATGATGCGGTTGGCCGATTCCCATTCGGCCACGCTGTCGGTGTTGGCCACCGCGCTGCCGCCTGCCGCGCGGATCTCGTTCACCACCTGCATCGCCGGGCCGTCGTCATGGCCCGCGCCGGACTCCGACACGCCGGGGTCGTTGACCACCACCTGGGCCCCTTCGGCCGCGGCCAGCATCGCAATGTCGCGGCCGATGCCGCGCCCGGCACCGGTGACGATGATCGACTTGCCGTCGAGCATTCCCATAAGCTTGTCTCCTTGGTGACGCCCGCGCCGGGGCCTGCCTGAGCGGTTCATTCTCACGCAAACTCGCGGCTTCGCCACTGCCCCCACGCTCATGTCGAACCCTGACACCGACGCGACACGTCGCGCCTACTGGACCGAGCAACTGGAAGCCGCCTACCGCTTCATGTTCGAAGCGGTCCTGCCCTACCCGGTGGCTGAATGCGGCGAACCATTGGTCTCGCTGAAGGAAGCTGCCGAGCAGGCCGAGGTGGTGGTGCAGTTCGCCGAGCGGCCGCACGTGCGCGGCCTGCCGCGGCTGTACTGCTTGCGCGACGGGCAGATCCCCGGCTTCATAGCCGCCGCTGCCGAGATGAACGAGCGCGGCTGGATCCTGCGCGTCGAGGACGGCTACCGCACGCCCGAGATGCAGAAGCACCTGGGCCGCGAGCCGCAGGTCTTCGACGCGGTACTGCAGCGGGTGATGTGGGAGCTGGGCGGCCAGCGTCCGACGCCGCAGTTCATGTTCCGCCGCTGCTCGGCGCTGGTGGCCAGCGTGCCCAAGTTCGGCACGCACATGTCGGGCAGCGCGATCGATATCTCGGTGCGCCATCTGCACGACCCGCAGCGCGAGGTGGACCGCGGCGCGCCCTACCTGGAGATGTCGGAGAAGACGCCGATGGATTCGCCCTTCGTCCCGCCCGAGGCGCAGCGCCACCGCCGGGAGATCAGCGCGCTGATGCGGCACCATGGCTTCGTCGGCTACCCGTGGGAGTTCTGGCATTACTCCAGCGGCGACGCCTACGAGCAGGTGCTGGGCAAGACCGGCCGCCCGGCGATCTACGGCGCGGTGTCCTTCGACCCGCAGAGGCTGCAGGTGACGCCGCTGGCGCAGCCGGATCAGCCGCTGAACAGCTTCGACGAGATCCGCGCCGAGATCGATGCCGCGCTGGCCCGGCTGACCTGAGCCTCGTCGGCAATGCCGCGGTTGCCGGCGTGCCTGCACGCGGTCGGGCAGCCATGACCCGGCGGGTGGGCAGTTCAGGCTCCCAGACCGAACCGCTCTTCGAGCCAGTCCAGCACACGGTTGTTCAGCAGCACGCAGTTGCTTCTCGCGCAATACCCGTGCGCGCCTTCCGCGGCAGCACAACGCATCGGCGTCTTCGTGCAGGTGATTGCGTCGAAGAAGGCGCCGGCGCCAGCGGCAAGCATGCCGCTTCCGGACTGCGTGATCAGCGTGGCGGATCAGTGCGGCCCGGCCCATCATCGTGAACCGTTGCGCCGAGGTCAGGTGGCCGCGAATGCCTGCCAAGCCATGCACCCTCGAGCCGCGCTGCAACACCATCGGTGCGGACCACCGCATCCACCTTGTCAACGATTGAATGCTCCAGAGCGCCGAGGTCCGCCACCGCCTGCGCAGGCAGGCCGAGTACGTGCTCGATGAGATGGCGGATGCTGTCTGCGATGCTCCGGGTCCCGGGGTCGGCAATCAGCGCGGCGATGCGCGCTTCGCCCGAGGCGCCGCGGGTGCGATGTGCCCGCCCAGGCTCCAGCCGAACAGCGCGATGCGCCTGGCATCGGCGAGCGGATGCGCTTCGGCGAAATCCACCACCGCCTCGATCACCACTTCCCAGTCGGGCCGCAACGGCACGCCTCGCTCGTAGAGCATGCCGCCGCGCCCGGGGCCGTCGAACAACAGGCTGAGGTGGCCGCGGCGCAACGCCGCCACGGCGCTGGCGAATGCACGTCGGTCGGCGTGGCGTCGTAGCCGTTGTTGAAGACGATCAAGGGGCGCACCCTGGTCTTCCATGCCTCCGGCCGGGATCAGGTAGGCCGGCAACGGCGTCTCGCCAAGGGGATGCTCAGCGGCGCGCACGGATACGGACCCAATGCCAGTCCCTTCTCGAGGGCCGTCACCTGCTTGCGGTAGACCGCCAGGATGCGCGGGTCCACCGGTGCACCGTACGGCGGATGGAAGGAGGTGTCGTAGAAGGCGCTGGCAAGCAGGTCGTAAGGTTTCGCGCTGGCCCAAGGGTCGCGGGCCGGGGCGGTGTCGGCTGTGGCTGCGATCCGGTCGCCGGCAGCGTTCCAGGCCTGGTGAAAGTCGCTGTCATCGCCGTCCGCGACGGCATCGACTCCCGCCAGGACCTGGCCGTAGGCGGCGCCGTCGCAGGGTATGTAGGCGATCGGCCAGGTGCCGAAGTCATCGCGCAGCTCGTTGCGGAAGAGTCTGGTCACGGCTTCGCCCGGAAGCTGCCGGTGCTGGCCATTCCCATGCCGAACAACCACCGCCAATGGCAAGGACGGCAATGCGCGTGGCTCGCACGTCGCTGCCATTCGTCGATCGCGGCGTGCGGTCAGGCCTTGCGCTTGCGCACCGGCGCCTTGGCCAGGCCCAGCACGCGCGCCTTGGCACCGGCCTCGCGCAGTGCGGCATCCACCAACGCATCGGCCATCCAAAGCGCGATGCGCTCCACCTCGCGGTCGCCAAGGCCCCAGATGTCCTTTAGCACCACATAGGGTTCGATGCCATAGACGACCGACAAGGCCTTGTGCAACCGGTCCAGCAAGGCAGGAGGCAGTTCCTGGGCAAGGGGGGCAAGAGCGTGCTCCAGGATGCCGATGCGATGGCCGCGACGGTAGGGCTCCTCGTCCAGCAGCCCAGCTCGCTCCAGCGCCCACTGCTCCAGCGACAGCTGCGCGGCAGCGCGCAGCGGCGCCTCGAACTCCTTGAAGCGCGGAAAGGTCTTCTTGAAGAGCTGGTGCAGCCGTTCGCGGCCGGCCAGACCATCGTCGGAAAAGCTGCGCACCGGCCCCAGCGAACTGTCGATCACGGCGGTGGTCAGCACGCTGCGGCTGGGAAAGTAGCGGTAGGCCGTGGCGCGCGACACCTTGGCATTCAGCGCCGCCTCGGCCACCGAAGGCACGCGGCCCTCGCTGCGTATCAGCGCCATCGCGGTATCCAGCAGCAGGTGGAAAGTGGAGGACTTGACACCGCGCTCGGGCGGCGCGGGCGCCTCGCTGACTCGAAGCTTGGAACGGGCCATTCGGGTATGTACCGGGGTTCTCGCAGTGTGGTACCGGTTGTGTCACACCGCCGACGGCCCGTATGATGCAGGCATCCATAATTGAGACACAAGTCTCATAAAGCAATCGTAATCCCTCGGTCCCGCCACGCCGGCAGGGTCAAGGGAGCCACGGAGACAAGGCTCGATGCGCATCGCCAGCTGGCAATGGGGTGGCCGTGACCATGTGGGCATGATGTCGGCCTGCGGACGCGAGCTCACGCCGCTGGCGGTGGCCAATGCGTCGCGCGGTGCCCTGCCGCTGATCCAGGCGCTGGCCGCTGGCGAAGCGTTGCCGCCGGCCAACGGGCCGCGCCTGCCGACCGAGGTGGTCACGCTGCGCGCGCCCCTGCCGCGGCCACTGCGCAGCCTGTTCTGCGTCGGCCGCAACTACCGGGCGCATGCGGCCGAGCTGGCGACCACGGTGTTCCGCGACAGCCCTGCGAAGGAAGACCTCTGGCCCATCGTCTTTGCCAAGCTGGGCGAATGCGTGGTCGGCCCGTTCGACGCGATCCGCCTGCCCGGGCCGGCGGTATCCACGCAGATCGACTATGAAGCCGAGCTGGCGGTGGTCATCGGCCGAGGCGGGCGCGACATCCCGCGCTCGCGGGCAATGGACCATGTGTTCGGCTACACCATCGTCAACGACGTCACCGCGCGCGACCTGCAGATGCGCCACATGCAGTGGGACCTGGGCAAGAGCCTTGACACCTTCTGCCCGATGGGCCCGTGCATCGTCAGTGCCGACGAGCCCAACGGGCACGACACCCGCATTCGCAGCTGGGTCAATGGCGAGCTTCGCCAGGACGCCCGCACCCGCGACCTGATCTTCGACATCCCGACGCTGGTCGAGACCTGCTCGCGCGGCCTGACGCTGCACCCCGGAGACGTCATCGCGACGGGTTCGCCGGCCGGCGTGGGCATGGGCTTCAGCCCGCCGCGCTGGCTGCGCGCCGGCGACGCGGTGCGCATCGAGATCGACGGCATCGGCTCCATCGAGAACCGCTGCCACTGAAGCATGGCGCTGCACCTGATCGACCGCATCGCGGTGGAAGACCAAGGCGAAGGCGATGCCGTCGTCTGCGTGCACGGCCTGGGCGGCAGCTCCAACACCTTCACGCCGCTGATGCCGGCGCTGGCGCGCAACCGCGTGATCCGGGTCGATCTGCCGGGCAGCGGCCGTTCGCAGCCGGTCGAAGGGCCGCTGTCGATACCGCGCTTCGTCGAGGCGCTGGAGCTGGTATTCAGCCGGCTCGGCATCGCGCGCGCGCATTTCGTCGCGCATTCGATGGGCACCATCGTCTGCCAGCACCTGGCGGTGGCGCAGCCCAAGCGGGTGCGCAGCCTGGCGCTGTTCGGGCCGCTGGGCGCGCCCACGGACGCCGCGCGCAACGGCATCCGCGCCCGCGCGGCCAAGGCACGCAGCGAAGGCCCGGCGGGCATGCAGGACATCGCCGAGGCGCTGCTGCAGGCGGCGCTGTCCAACGACACGCGGCAGCGGCTGCCGCTGGCGGTGGCCTTCGTGCGCGAGAGCCTGATGCGCCAGTCGGGTGAGGCCTATGCGCGCAGCTGCGAGGCGCTGGCCGAGGCGCAGGCCGCCGACGTTTCCGGCTGCAAGCTGCCGGTGCTGTTGGTCACCGGCGACGAAGATGGCGTGGCACCGCCGCAGGGGGTGCGCGCGCTGGCCGAGCGCTTCCACGCCGCCACCGCGACCCGCGTGGTCGTGCTGCCGCGCTGCGGCCACTGGACACCGATCGAGCGGCCCGAGGAATGCACGCGCGAGCTGCGCGAGTTCTTCGCGGCCCAGCGCTGAAAGGCCTTCCATGAGCGACGTGCTGTTCACCAACGTGCGCATCTTCGACGGCGGGGGCGAAGCGCCCTTCACTGGCGACGTGCTGGTTCAAGGCAACCGCATCAGCCGCGTCGTCAAGACCGGCTACGGCCAGCGCAGCCAGCCGGTGCTTGGCGCCGCCACCATCGATGGCGCTGGCGCCTTCCTGATGCCCGGCATGGTCGAGGCGCACACGCATTTCAGCTGGAACGACCAGCCGAGCCTCGACGCCATCCAGCGCATGCCTCCCGAGGAGCACATCCTGTGGTGCGCCGAGGTGGCCAAGCGCTACCTCGACGTGGGCTGGACCAGCTGTGTCGGCGCCGCCACCGCCAAGCCGCGGCTGGACGTGGTGATCCGCAACGCCATCAACGACGGCACCATCGTCGGGCCGCGCTATCTGGCCGCCAGCCAGGAGATCACCGTGCCAGGCGGCCTGGGCGACACCACCGCGCCGCACCTGCCGCAGCCCGAGTTCGCCTTCGGCGCAGTGGTCAGCGGCGCCGAGGAGATGCGCCGCTGCGTGCGCATGTTCGCCAAGTACGGCGTCGACTCGCTGAAGATCAACCTGTCAGGCGACTCGATCACCGGCATGTCCAGCGAGATGAGCCAGTTCACGCCGGAAGAGATCGCCGTGTGCGTGCAGGAGGCCAAGGCCTGGGGCAAGCGCGTGGCAGCGCACGCACGCAGCACCTGGGCCATCAAGGAATGCGTGCGCCAGGGCATCGAGGTGATTTACCACGCCAGCTTCGCCGACGAAGAGGCGCTGGACCTGCTGGAGGCGCACAAGTTCGAGCACTTCGTCGCCCCAGGCCTGGCCTGGCTGATCAATACCTGCCACAACGCCTCGCAATGGGGGCTGACTCCGGAGGTGACGAAGAAGATGGGCTACCACCGCGAACTGGAAGCCGCCATCGAGAGCATGAAGGGCCTGCGCAAGCGCGGCGTGCGCATCCTGCCCGGCGGCGACTACGGCTTCGCGTGGACGCCGCACGGCACCAACGCCAAGGACCTGGAGTATTTCGTCAAGTACATCGGCATGAGCCCGATGGAGGCGCTGCTGTCGGCCACCGCCTGGGGCGGGCCGATGATGAAGATGGGCAAGCAGCTGGGCTACATCCGCGAAGGCTGCCTGGCCGACATCCTGCTGATCGACGGCGACCCGCTGGCCGACATCACGATCCTGCAGGACAAGGCACGCATCCTGGCAGTAATGAAGGACGGCGAATTCCACCGCGCGCCGCCAGTGGGCGCGGCCCGTACGGTGCGCACGGGAGCACCGGCCACTGTCAACCGCTGGGCGGCATGAGGAGCATGGGCATGAGCGACACGCTGTTCACCAACGTCCGCATCCTCGACGGCACCGGCACCCTGCCCTACAGCGGCAGCGTGCTGGTGCAGGGCAACCGCATCCTCCAGGTGGGCCGCAGCACGGCGCCGATCTCGCCCGCGGGTGCCACCGTGATCGACGGCGCCGGCGCCACGCTGATGCCGGGTATGGTCGAGGCGCACACGCACTTTTCCTGGAACGACGCGGCCACGCTGGCGGCCATCCAGACCATGCCGCTGGAAGAGCACGTGCTGTGGTGCGCCAAGGTGGCCGGCAAGTACCTGCAGGCCGGCTTCACCAGCTGCCTGGGGGCGGCCTGCGCCAAGCCGCGGCTGGACGTTGTGACGCGCAACGCCATCAACTCAGGCCAGATCCCCGGGCCGCGCTACCTGGCGGCCAGCCAGGAGATCACCGTGCCCGGCGGCCTGGGCGACGAGACGCTGCCGCACCTGCCTTTCCCCGAATTCAGCTTCGGTGTCAACGTCAACGGCGCCGAGGACATGCGCAGGGTGGTGCGCATGTTCCTGAAGTACGGCGTCGATTCGATCAAGCTCAACCTGTCGGGCGACAACTTCGTGCCTGGCGCCGGCGCTCACACCACCTGGATGACCGATGCCGAAGTCGCCGCCGCGGCCGAGGAAGTGAAGATGCGCAACAAGCGCCTCATCGTGCACGCGCGCTCGGCCGCCAGCGTCAAGCAGGCGCTGCGCCACGGCATCCGGCTGATCTACCACGCCAGCTTCACCGACACCGAGACGCTGGACATGCTGGAGGCGGCGCGCGACGAAGTCTTCGTCGCCCCGGGCATCGCCATCCTGTATGCGCTGCTGAACGAGGCCGAACCCTGGGGCGTAACGCGCGAGACCGCCGTCTCCTGGGGCTACCAGGAAGAATGGGACGCCGCGCTCGAATCGCTGAGCAAGATGCACAAGCGCGGCATCCGCATCCTGCCCGGCGGCGACTACGGCTTCGCCTTCAATCCACATTACCAGAACGCCCGCGATCTGGAGTTCTTCGTCAAGTACCTGGGCTTCACCCCGATGGAGGCCATCCGCGCGGCCACGCTGTACGGCGGCCAGATCATGCTGCATCCGCACGACCTGGGCGCGGTCAAGGAGGGCTATCTCGCCGACCTGCTGCTGATCGACGGCGATCCGCTGGCCAACCTGTCGATCCTGCGCGACCCGAAGCGCATCCTGGCGGTGATGAAGGATGGCCGCTTCGCCAAGCAACCTGAAATTGCCTCGCAGCGGGCCTGGGAGCGGGCAGCGTGAGTGCGGCCTCGTCGATGAGCCTCGCCCGCCTGGCCACTTGGGTCCTGATTGGCGGGCCGATCGTCGTGTTCTCGCTGTGGGCGCTGTTCGACAACGCGAGGCTGTACCTGCTGACCATGCTCAACGGCCTGACGCTGGCAGCGCTGTACTTCATCGTCGCGAGCGGCTTCACCCTCGTGTTCGGGCTGATGCGCAACGTCAACCTGGCGCACGGGTCGCTATATCTGCTGGGCGGCTACATCGGCTTCACCATCGCCGAGAAGACCGGCTGGTGGCTGCTGGCCATGGCCGGCGGCTTCCTCGCCGCAGCGATCACCGGGCTGCTGATCCAGGTGCTGGTCCTGCGACACATGCAGGGGCAGGACCTGCGGCAGACGATGGTGACGATCGGGCTGTCGATCGTCATCGCCGACCTCCTGCTGTGGGTCTTCACTGGCCAGGTGCACCAGATGGAAGCGCCCGAATGGCTGCAGGGGCCGATCCGCGACATCCCGGTGATTCGCGCGTTCTCTGCCTACCGCCTCAGCCTGCTCGGCTTCGGCATCGCCATCGGCTTGTTCCTGTGGTGGCTGCTCAACCGCACCAAGGTCGGCACGATGATCCGTGCCGGGGTGGACGACCGCGCCATGCTGGCGGCCGCCGGCGTCAACGTGAACCTGGTGTTCGCCATTACCTTCATGCTCGGTGCCGGCCTGGCGGGCATTGGCGGTGTCATTGGCGCGGTGGAGTTGTCGATGGTGCCGGGCGAGGACACGCGGCTGCTGCTGGCCTCGCTGATCGTCGTCATCGTCGGCGGCATGGGCTCGGTGGTCGGCGCGGCGATCGGCGCGGTGATCCTGGGGCTGGCCGAGACCTACGGTCTGGCCTATGCGCCGACCTACAGCGTGGTATTCACCTTCGTCATCCTGGTGCTGGTGCTGGCGTTCAGGCCTCGCGGGATCATGGGGAAGGCGGCATGAGCGCGCCGGGCCGTTCCCAAGCGCGAATTCCGGAGCACGCAGTGCGCGGGGTAGTCCAGTGAGCGCCGCCCACTGGCGCCGAGCCATGAACTCCGGCCTCGCGGCCGCAGCGAGGCCGCTGCCGCTGGCCACGGCAACGCGCTCCACTGCAGCAACGCCCGCCCAACCCGACCCCTACGCCAACAGCGACGCCCCTCGCTGGCTCAAGTTCCTGTGGCAGCACCTGTCGGCGCGGCATGTGCTGACTTTCGTCTTCGTGCTGGTGTTCCCGCTGGTCGCCACGCCCTTCTTCACCTTCCAGATCGCCGCGCAGTCGCTGGCGCTCGGCCTGATCGCGCTGTCGCTCACCTTCCTCGGCGGCTACGGCGGCATGGTGTCGCTGGCGCAGATGACGGTGGCCGGCATCGCCGGCTACGCGGTGTCCATCCTCGGCGTCAGCGGCGCGGCGGGCGAAGCCACCAGCCTGGCCTGGCCGTGGTGGATCGCGGTGCTGTTCGCGCTGCTCATCGCCACCGTCTGCGCCACGCTCATCGGCTGGTTGTCGGTGCGCACAGAAGGCATCTACACGATCATGATCACGCTCGCCGTGGGCATGGCCTTCTACTACCTGGTGCTGCAAAACTACAGCGTCTTCAACGGCTTCCAGGGCTTCCAGAAGGTCTACCCGCCCACGCTGCTGGGCATCGACTGGCGCAGCCCGGTGCCCTTTTACTTCGTCTGCCTGACATGCAGCCTGGCCGGCTACCTGACGGTGAAGTGGCTGGTGCGAACGCCCTTCGGCATCGCGCTGCAGGGCATCCGCGACAACCCGCGGCGCATGGCGGCACTGGGCTACAACGTCGTCGCACACCGTGTTGCCGCCTATGCGGTGGCGGGGCTGCTGGCAGCCACCGGCGGCGTGCTGTTCACCTGGTACAACGGCCTGATCACGCCCAACTCGGTCAACTCCGGCTGGCTGATCAACGTGCTCATCATCGCCGTGCTCGGCGGCATGCGGCACCCGATCGGCGCCTTCCTCGGCGCGCTCGTGTTCGTGCTGCTGCAGACCTTCGCCATCGACATCATCGACCGCGAGCGCTTCAACCTCGTGATCGGCATCGTGTTCCTCGCCATAGTGCTGTTTTCCCCCGACGGCCTGCTCGGGCTGTGGGCGAAGCTTCGCTCCCGCTTCGGCCCGAACCAGGTCTTGACTGCAAACCAAAGGAGACACCCGTGAAATTGACCAAGAGACTCTTCGTTCGCACGGTTTTGGGCAGCGCCGCGGCTGTCGCCGTGGCCGGTGCAGCCTGGGCCCAGGGCCAGCCCGTGAAGATCGGCCTGCTGGCCACGCTCGAGGGCCCCTTCGCAGCAGGCGGTGCCGACGGCATGCGCGGCGCCGAGTTGGCGCTGATCCAGAAGAACGGCATGGCCGGCGGCCGCAAGGTCGAGATCATCAAGGCCAGCTCCAACGCCAACCCCGACGTGGCCGTCAACGCCACGCGCAAGCTGGTCGAGCAGGACAAGGTCGACATCATGGTCGGCCCGCTGTCGGGCGGCGAAGGCATTGCCGTCAAGGACTACAGCAAGACGCAGCCCAACATCACCTTCATCAACGGCGGTTCGGGCGCGCAGGCGACGACGCTGGTCAACCCCAGCCCCAACTTCTTCCGCTTCAACACCGAAGGCGCGCAGTGGATGGTGGGCCTGGGCAAGGCGGCAATGGACAAGGGCTACAAGCGCGTGATGGTCATCGCCGAGGACTACGCATTCCCGTACAGCCAGGTGCAGGGCTTCATGGCCGAGTTCTGCCGCCTGGGCGGCAAGGTGCCGGTGAAGGCCTGGGTGCCGCTGGGCGGCAAGGACTATGCGTCGACCATCGCGCGCATCCCCAAGGACGTGGACGCGCTGCTGGTGGTGCTGGGCGGCGCCGACGCGGTGAACTTCCTCAACCAGTACGAGGCTGCGGGCGGCGACAAGCCGATGATGGGCGGCAGCATCACCGTCAGCCAGGACATCCTCAACTACCGCGGCAAGCGTCGCGATTCGCTGGTCGGCACCATCAGCGCCGGCCCGGTGGCCGACGCCTTCGACGGCCCCGAGTGGAGGGCCTTCGTCGCCGACTACCAGAAGAACTTCCCGGTGTCCAAGGGCGGCTTTCCCAGTCCGAGCCTGTTCGCCTTCGTCTACTACACCAACATGAAGGCCGCGCTCGATGCGCTGGACGCCGTCAACGGCGATCTGTCGGGCGGCCAGGCCAAGTATCGCGAGGCGCTGCAGAAGCTGGAGCTGAAGGCACCCACTGGCACGGTCAGGCTCGACGCCAACCGCCAGGCCATCGGCACCACCTTCGTCACCGAGGTGGTGAAGGACAGCAAGGGTGAGCTGGTGACCAAGGTGCTGCGCAAGGTGGACAACGTCGACCAGACGCTGGGAATCCCGAAGGACCAGTTCCAGCTCGGCTCGCGCGACGTGCCGGCCTGCCCGTGAGCCACGCAAGCACCCGGGCTCCATGGCTTCGGTAACCCAGTTGCGGCCGGCGGCCGCCGCGCGCACGCTCGCGCGCGGCGGCGCCGCTGCATCCTCGGCACTGTCATCGAACGAAGCGCTGGTGCTGGAACACGTGACGCGCGCCTTCGGTGCGTTGCGCGCGGTGGACGACGTGTCGCTGTCGGTCGCCGCGGGGCAGAAGTACGCGGTGCTGGGCAGCAACGGCGCGGGCAAGACCACGCTGTTCAACACCATCAGCGGCGACTTCCCGGCCTCCTCGGGACGCATTCGCTTCTTCGGCGAGGACATCACCGACCTGCCCCCTCACGAGCGCATCCGCAAGGGGCTGCGCCGAACCTATCAGAGCTCGCTGTTGCTGCGCGAATTGAGCGTGCGCGACAACCTGTTCCTGGCCGTGCGCGGCGTGTCCAGCAACCGCTACAGCTTGCGCCGTCCCGGCCCGTCGCACGCCTCGGTGCGTGCCACCGAAGAGCTGCTGGAGCGCGCGCGCCTGAGCCACATCGCCGGCGAGCTGGTCGCCAACCTGGCGCATGGCCAGCAGCGGCAGCTGGAAATCGGCATGGCACTGGCCGGCGCGCCGCGGCTGATCCTGTTCGACGAGCCGGCCGCCGGGCTGTCGCCGGCCGAACGCCGCGAGCTGGTGGCATTGCTGCGCTCGCTGCCTGCCCACATGAGCTACGTGCTGATCGAGCACGACCTGGACATCGCGCTGCGCGTCACCGAGCTGGTGACGGTGATGCACAACGGCCGCGTGCTGAAGACCGGCACGCCGGAACAGATCGAGAACGACGCCGAGGTGCAGGCGATCTACATGGGCGGGCGGCACTCATGACCCCCCCGCGCAGCGGCTGCGCCGCTCCCCCCCGGAGGGGCAACGCCGGCGACCCGGCGAAGCCGGTTCCGCAGCGTTCGCTCGACGACAGCCCCCGAGGACACCCGTGATGGCGCTGTGGAAACAAAGAACCCAGGACCGTCCGGCGGGCCCGCTGCTCGCCGTTGAGGCGCTGGACGTCTACTACGGCCGCGCCCACGCGCTTCAGACCGTCAGCTTCACCATCGAACACGGCGTGCTCGGCATCGTCGGCCGCAACGGCATGGGCAAGACCACGCTGTGCAACGCCATCACCGGCCTGGTGCCGGCCACCGGCAGCGTGCGGCTGGCGGGCGAGCCGATCCTGGGACTGCGGCCCGACCAGATCACCGCGCGCGGCATTGCCTACGTGCCGCAGGGCCGGCGTGTGTGGCCCAGCCTGACGGTGGACGAGACGCTGCGTCTCGTCGCCGAGGACAAACGCGAGGTCGAGCGCATCTACACGATGTTCCCGCGGCTGGCCGAGCGGCGCGGCAACGGCGGCGCGATGCTCTCAGGCGGCGAGCAGCAGATGCTGGCCATCGGCCGCGCGCTGTTGCTCAAACCCAAGCTGCTGGTGATGGACGAGCCCACCGAGGGCCTGGCGCCGGTGATCGTCGAGCAGGTGGCGCAGGCGCTGCGGCAGCTGGCCGCAGGCGGCGACATCTCGGTGCTGCTGATCGAACAGAACCTCGGCGTCGCGCTGGAGGTGGCCGACCGCATCGGCGTGATGGTCAACGGCCGCATCGCTCAGGAGCTGCCGGCCGCCGAACTGGCCGCCGACCGCGACCTGCAGGAGCGGCTGCTGGGGGTGCGCAGCGGCGGTCACCATGACCAACCCGAGCCCGAGGACGAAGCCCCGCCGCAACCCGCGGCCGATGCGCAGCCCGCCAACCAGGTGCTGAAGGTTCGCCGGGCCCATGGCGACGGCGCGCCCAGCCTGGACGACCTGTTGCCGCGCACCGTGCGCGGCCTCAATCGCTGGAATGCCGCCGACCCCGGCGCCGCGCCGGTG
This sequence comes from Burkholderiaceae bacterium, assembly GCA_040381175.1. Classification (GTDB taxonomy): domain Bacteria; phylum Pseudomonadota; class Gammaproteobacteria; order Burkholderiales; family Burkholderiaceae_C; genus Rubrivivax. The sequence continues at coordinate 473 of JBEIHU010000062.1, read as the reverse complement.
GACCTCCCACGCAGCGCACCTGCCGAAGCACCACCGCGGCCCGCCGAACGCGCACTCGAGATCGGTGCCCGCGTGCTGGAGTTCCCTGTCGCCGCCAGCGCCGGCCGCGCCGCCTACGTGGCCGGCACCTTCGACACCAAGGGCCGCGAGCTGTTCTTCCTGCGCCAGTGCCTGGAGCGGTTGGGCCTGCGCGTGGTGACCGTCGATCTGTCCACCTCGGGCAAGCCCTCGCCGGCCAGCGTGCACCCGCGCGAGGTGGCCCGCCCCCATCCGAAGGGCGAGAGCGCGGTGTTCAGCGGCGACCGCGGCGGCGCCGTCAGCGCCATGGCGCTGGCCTTCGAGAACTTCATCCGCACGCGTCGCGACCTGGGCGGCATCGTCTCGGCCGGCGGCTCGGGCGGCACCTCGCTGGCCACGCCGGCGATGCGTGCGCTGCCCATTGGCGTGCCCAAGGTGATGGTGTCGACGATGGC
>JBEIHU010000061.1:0-19141 GCA_040381175.1 Burkholderiaceae bacterium | reverse complement strand
CGCGTGCGCGGCTGAAGGCCGGCGCACCTTCAGCCGGCGCCCTCCTGGTCCTGAAGCAGCCGCCACATCACCTTGCCCGAGCCCGACTTGGGCAGGTGGTCGACGAACTCGACGATCTTGGGCACCTTGTAGGCCGCCATGTGCTCGCGTGCCCAGGCAATGATGTCCTCGGGCTTCGCGCTGGCCTTGGCCTCGGCGCGCAGCACGACCACGGCCTTGACGGTCTCGCCGCGGTACTCGTCCTTCGCGCCAATGATGCAGGCCTCCTGCACCAGCGGGCACTTGAAGAGCAGCAGTTCCACCTCGCTGGGCCAGACCTTGAAGCCGCTGGCGTTGATCATGCGCTTCAGCCGGTCGGTGATGAAGAAGTAGCCCTCTTCGTCCATGCGGCCCAGGTCGCCGCTGCGGAAGAAGCGCTTGCCCTCGAAGGTGATGAACGCGGACTCGGTGGCCTCGGGGTGGCGCCAGTAGCCCTTGAAGACCTGCGGGCCGTGGATGATGATCTCGCCCGCCTCGCCCGGCGGCAGCTCTTCGTAGGTGATCGGGTCCACCACCCGCGCATCGGTGCTGAAGTAGGGGATGCCCAGGCACTGCAGCTTGGCGCGCTCCACCGGATTGCTGTGGCTGGGCGCGGCGGTTTCGGTCAGGCCGTAGCCCTCGGCAAACGTCAGGCCGAACTCGTCCAGCAGCCGCTGCGCCACCGCCTGCGGCATGGCCGCGCCGCCGCCGCCGATGTAGCGCAGGCTGCTCAGGTCGAAGCTCTTGTAGTTGGGGCTGCCGAAAAGGTCGATGACCATGGTCGGGATGCAGGTCCAGTGGGTGATGCCATGGCGCGCGAACAGCCGCCCGGCCAGCTCGCGGTCCCAGCGCGGCATCAGCACCAGCGTGGCACCGGCATACACGGTGCCCAGCGCGCACAGCATCATGCCGGTGATGTGGAACATCGGCACCACGCCCAGGCCCACCGTCTCGGCGCCGCTGTTCGTCCACAGGCCCGACACTGCGTTGTGCATCAGCGTGCGGTGCGTGTGCATGCAGCCCTTGGGCAGGCCGGTGGTGCCCGAGGTGTAGGGCAACAGCGCCAGGTCGTCCGGGCCGGCGCTGTGCAGCCCGGGCGCGTGGCCGGCAGCCAGCGCGTCGTTCCATCGAGCGCAGCCGGCCGGCAGAGGTGGGTCGGCCCGCAGCCATTGTTCGATGGTGGCGCTCGGGGCTTCGGCCGGGTCCAGCGCGCCTGCGGGCATGGCATCGCTGTAGCGCGTGACCAGCACGGCCTTCAGCCGTAGCGCGGGCGGCAGCACGGCATCGGCCTCGGCGACGAAGCCGGCCAGGTCGGCGGCACAGATCACCACCCTCGTCTCGGGGTCGGTGATGTAGTGGCCGAACTCGTCGGCGCGGTTCATCGGGTTCACCGGCACCGCCACCGCATTGGCGCGGAACACGGCATACAGCGCGACGACGAACTGCGGGCAGTTCTGCAGGTACAGCGCCACGCGGTCGCCGGTGCCCACGCCTTGGGCCTGCAGCCAGCCGGCCAGCACCTCGGCCTGGCGCTTCAGTTCGGCATAGCTCAGCGCCCGGCCGAAGAACACGAAGGCCGTCTTGTCCGGGTAGCGCGCGGCAGCCACCTCCAGGTTGAACCACAACGAGGTCTGCGGCACGGCCAGCTGGCGCGGCAGGCGCTTCGGCCAGATCTTGTGGTGCGGGCGTTCGCTGGCGCTCATGTCGGTCCGCGTGCCTACATCACCGCGCCCAGCTGCCAGGGCACGAACTCGCTCTGGCCGTAGCCATGGCGCTCGCTCTTCGTCGTCTGGCCCGAGGCGGTGGCCAGCATCAGCTGGAAGATGCGCTCACCCATCTGGTCGATGCTGGCCGTGCCGTCGACGACCTCGCCGCAATTGATGTCGATGTCGTCTTCCTGCTTGAGCCACAGTGCGGTGTTGGTGCTGAGCTTCAGCGACGGCGAAGGCGCGCAGCCATAGGCCGAACCGCGGCCGGTGGTGAAGCAGATCAGGTTGGCGCCGCCGGCCACCTGGCCGGTGGCCGACACCGGGTCGTAGCCGGGCGTGTCCATGAACACCAGGCCCTTGGCGGTGACCGGCTGCGCGTATTCGTACACATCCACCAGGTTGGTGGTGCCGCTCTTGGCCACCGCACCCAGGCTCTTTTCCAGGATGGTGGTCAGCCCGCCGGCCTTGTTGCCGGCCGACGGGTTGTTGTCCATCTGGCCGCCGTTGCGCGCACAGTAGTCTTCCCACCAGCGCAGCCGCTGCAGCAGCTTGTCGGCGACCTCGGGCGACACCGCGCGCCGCGTCAGCAGGTGCTCGCCGCCATAGACCTCGGGCGATTCGGACAAGATCGCCGTGCCGCCGTGGCGCACCAGCCGGTCGACCGCCGCTCCCAGGGCCGGGTTGGCGCTGATGCCGCTGTAGCCGTCGGAGCCTCCGCATTGCAATCCCACGGTGATGTGGCTGGCCGGCACCGGCTGGCGCTGCACGCGGTTGGCCTCTTCGAGCATCCACTCCACCAGTTCGATGCCGCGTGCCACGGTCTTGGCCGTACCGCCCGTGTCCTGGATGCTGAAGCTGTGCAGGCGGCTGCTTTCCTGCAGGCCTTCCTGCTGCATCAGACCGCTGATCTGGTTGGTCTCGCAGCCCAGGCCCACCAGCAGCAGCGCACCGAAGTTCGGGTGCCGTGCATAACCGCCGAGCGTGCGGCGCAGAATCTGCAGCGGCTCGCCCTCGCTGTCGGTGGCGCAGCCGGCACCGTGCGTCAGCGCCACCACGCCGTCGACGTTGGGATAGCGCTCCAGCGCCTTGGGATGGATGTCGCGGCGGAAGTGGTCGGCAATGGCGCGTGCCACCGTGGCCGAACAGTTGACGCTGGTCAGCACGCCTATGTAGTTGCGCGTCGCCACGCGCCCGTCGGGCCGCACGATGCCCTGGAACCGGGCTGGCTCGGCGGCGTACTGCGTGGGCGTGACGCCTAAGCCCACCGCATGGTCGCGCGCGACGTTGCCGAACTCCAGGTTGTGGCTGTGCACGTGCTGGCCGGGCGCGATGTCGACCCGCGCCATGCCGATCACCTGGTTGTAGCGGCGCACCGGCTGGCCAGCGCGAATGGCCCGCACCGCCACCTTGTGGCCGGGGGGGATCATGCCGCTGACGGAGATGCCCTCGGTCTCCAGCCGCGTGCCGCCGAGCAGTTGCACGCGCGCAATGACCACATCGTCCGCAGGATGAATGCGGATCACCGGCGGTGCCAGGCTGGCCATGGCTACGCTCAGTTGTCGATCAGCGCCGGGTCCCAGGCATGCACCGCCTGCCGTTGCTCGCCCAGGCCTTCGATGCCCAGGCGCATCAGGTCGCCCGGCTTCAGGAACACCGGGTTCGGCTTGACGCCCATGCCCACGCCCGGCGGCGTGCCGGTGGTGATGCAGTCGCCCGGCTCCAGCGTCATGAAGCGGCTCAGGTAAGACACCAGCGTGGCGACGCCGAAGATCATGGTCCTGGTGTTGCCATTCTGGTAGCGATGACCGTTGACATCGAGCCACATGCCAAGGGCCTGCGGGTCGGGGATCTCGTCGGCCGTCACCAGCCACGGGCCGATGGGGCCGAAGGTGTCGCAGCCCTTGCCCTTGTCCCAGGTGCCGCCGCGCTCGAGCTGGTACTCTCGCTCGGACACGTCGTTGACCACGCAGTAGCCGGCCACGTGCTTCAGCGCATCGGCCTCCGACACATAGCGCGCCCGGCTGCCGATGACCACGCCAAGCTCGACCTCCCAGTCGCTCTTGACGCTGCCCTGCGGCAGCACCACCGGATGGTTGGGGCCCACCGCGCAGCTGATGGCCTTCATGAAGACGATCGGCTCCTTGGGCACCGGCAGGTTCGATTCGGCCGCGTGGTCGGCATAGTTCAGGCCGATGGCGATGAACTTGCCCATGCCGGCCCAGGGCACGGCCAGCGGGCCGGGCTTGTCCACCACCGGCAGCGTGCGCGCGTCCAGGTCGCGCAGCCGCTGCAGGCCCTTGGGCGTCAGCGCCGCGGGGCCGATGTCGGGCAGAACCTTCGAAAGATCGCAAATCTGGCCCTGGGCGTCGATCAGCGCGGGCTTCTCGGCGCCCTTGAGGCCGTGACGTAGCAGTTTCATGGTCTTCCTTTTCTAAGCGGGGCCTGAGGGTCCCGGTTTCAGAGCGACCAGCCGCCATCGACCATGCTGGCCGTGCCGGTGGTGAAGCGGGATTCGTCCGAAGCCAGGTATACCGCCAACGCGGCCACCTCTTCGGCGGTGCCCAGGCGGGCCATCGGCTGGCGCGCGACGAACATCGCCTCCACCTGCTCCAGGCTCTGGCCGCTGCTGGCCGACAGCGCACGCATGCGCTCACGCAGCGAAGGCGATTCGATGGTCCCGGGGCAGATGGCGTTGCAGCGCACCCCCCGGGTGATGTAGTCCAGAGCGACCGACTTGCTCAGCCCGATCACCGCCGCCTTGGTGGCGGCATAGACGAAGCGGTTGGCCGCCGCTTTGACGCTGCTGGCGCCCGAGGCCACGTTGATGATCGAACCGTTGCCGCGCGCCAGCATGCCGGGCAGGAAGGCCTTGATCGTGCGGTACATCGAGCGCGCATTCAGGTCGAAGGCGAAGTCCCACTGCTCCTCGGTGCAATCGAGCACGGTGCCGTGGTGCACGTAGCCGGCGCCGTTGAACAGGATGTCCGCGTCGCCGTGGCGCCTGCCGGCTTCGGCAATGGCCGCTGCATCCAGCGCGTCGAGCCGCTCGACGATGAAGCCAGGCGAGCCCAGGCCCTGCAGCAGCTGGGTGTTCAGGTCGGTGGCCACGACGGTGGCGCCCTCGCGCGCAAAGGCCTCGGCCACGGCACGGCCGATGCCCTGCCCGGCGGCGGTGACGAAGGCCTTCTTGCCGGCCAGTCTTGAACTCATCCGTTGTCTCCTCGGTGGGCGGCGCGGCAGGACTGCGGCGCCGCCTTGACCTGCACTGTATGCGACGCGACGCGCCCCGACACTTCGGACTTCACCCCACCCGCCACGCGCTTAGAATCGCGCCCTTTGCTTTCCCGGCCTGGGAGTCCCGCAGCATGTCCGCCGCCAACCAAACGACCACGCGCTGGGTGCGCTTCGAACATCAGGGCGACACGGGCTTCGGCACGCTGGCCGGCGACGCCGTGGCGGTGCACGCGGGCGACATGTTCGGCGCGGCGCGGCCCACCGGCCAGCAGCTGCCGTTGGCCGGCCTGAAGCTGCTGGCGCCGGTGCAGCCGTCCAAGCTGCTGGGCCTGTGGAACAACTACATGGCGCTGGCCGCCAAGCTCGGCCTGGCCGATCCGGCCGAGCCGCTTTACTTCCTGAAGTCGCCAGGCAGCTTGCTCGAGCCGGGCGGCCGCATCCTCGCCCCCTCCGGCCAGGGCAAGATCGTCTTCGAAGGCGAACTGGCGGTCGTCATCGGCCGGCGCGCCAAGGCAGTGAGCGAGGCCCAGGCCCCGGCGCATGTCTTCGGCTACACCTGCGTCAACGACGTCACGGCCGCCGAGGTGCTGAACCGCGACGCCAGCTTCGCGCAATGGTCGCGCGCCAAGAGCTACGACAGCTTCTGCCCGCTGGGCCCCTGCATCGCCACCGGGCTGGACCCGGCCATGCTGACGGTGAAGACCTGGCTGGACGGCCAGCTGCGCCAGGACTACCCGGTGGCCGACATCCGATTTTCCGTCCCGAGGCTGGTCAGCCTGCTCTCGCACGACATGACGCTGGATCCCGGCGACGTGATCCTGTGCGGCACCTCGGTCGGCGTCGGCTCGATGAAGCCGGGCCAGACGGTGGAGGTGGAGATCGAAGGCATCGGCCGCCTGACGAACCGTTTCGAAACTGCAGACTGAAGGATCCTTCCATGAAGATTGCCATCATCGGCGCCGGCGCGATCGGCGGGTACGTGGGCGTGAAGCTGGCCCTGGCGGGCGAGGACGTGACCTTCATCGTGCGCGGCGCCAACCTGCAGGCCATCCGCAGCCACGGCATGAAGCTGGTCATGCACGATGGCACCGAGCATGTCGCGCGCGATGTCAAGGCCACCAACGACTATGCCGCCGCCGGCGTGCAGGACATGGTGATCCTGGCGATGAAGGCCCACCAGTTGGAGGCAGTGGTCGACGAGCTGCCCAAGCTGATCGGCCCGCAGACGCTGATCGTCACGATGCAAAACGGCATCCCCTTCTGGTACTTCCACCAGCACGGCGGCGCGCTGGCCGGCAGCGTGGTCAAGAGCGTCGATCCCACAGGCCGCATCGCGGCGGCGATCCCGGCCTCGCAGGTGATTGGCTGCGTGGTCTATCCGGCCAGCGAGCTGATCGCCCCGGGCGTGGTCAAGCACATCGAGGGCGACCGCTTCCCTGTGGGCGAGCTCGACGGCAGCCCCAGCGAGCGGGTGCAGCGCGTGGCCGACTGTTTCGTCAAGGCCGGCTTCAAGGCGCCGGTGCTGGACAACATCCGCTCGGAGATGTGGCTCAAGCTGTGGGGCAACCTGACCTTCAATCCGATCAGCAGCCTGGCCCATGCCACGCTGGTGGACATCTGCCAGTACCCGCTGTCGCGCGAGCTGGCCGCGGCGATGATGACCGAGGCGCAGGACGTGGCCAACAAGCTGGGCATCACTTTCCGCGTGAGCATCGACAAGCGCATCGCCGGCGCCGAGAGGGTGGGCAAGCACAAGACCAGCATGCTGCAGGACATCGAGGCCGGTCGCGCGCCGGAGATCGACGCGCTGGTCGGCTCGGTGGTCGAGTTGGGCCGGCTGACGAACACGCCGACGCCGCACATCGACACCGTCTACGCACTGGTCAAGCTGCTGGGCAAGACGATGGAAGAGGAAAAGGGCCGCGTGCAGATGAGCCCGGCGGGCTGAGGCCGAGGCATGCCGACATGAGCCCGCTGATCTCCACGGCCGAACTGGCGGCCCGCCTGGCGCAGCCGGCCGCGGGCCGCCCGCCGCTGCGCATCTTCGACGGCACCGTGCACCTGCGACCCGCCCGCCCGGGCCCTTTCGTCGTCGAAAGCGGCCGGGCCGACTACGAGGCGGCGCACCTGCCCGGCGCGGCTTTCGTCGACCTGCAGGCCGAACTGTCCGACCCTCACCCGGTGCTGCGCTTCACGCTGCCGGCGGCCGATGCCTTGGCGGCGGCATGGGCTGCCGCCGGCTTGTCCGACAGCGACGAGTGCGTGGTCTACAGCAGCACCTCGCCGATGTGGGCGACGCGCTTGTGGTGGATGCTGCATGCGCTGGGCATTCGGGCCGCGGTGCTCGACGGCGGCCTGCCCAAATGGCGGGCTGAGGGCCGGCCCGTGGCCAGCGGCAGCGAGCGCTATCCTCCGGGCCGGCTGCAGCACCGCTTCGATGCCGCGCGCTGGGCCGACAAGGCCGAGGTGCTGCGTGCCACCGGCGACGGCGAGGTCTGCCTGCTCAACGCGCTGACCGCGTCGCTGCACAACGGCAGCGCCGAGATCGACTACGGCCGCAAGGGCCACATCCGCGGCAGCGTCAACCTGCCCTATCCGGCGCTGCTGCAGGCCGATGGCTGCTTCAAGCCGCTGGACGAGTTGCGCGCCGCCTTCACGGCCGTCGGGACGATGGGCCGGCCGCGCGCCATCGTCTATTGCGGCGGCGGCATTGCGGCGACGATGGGCGCACTCGCATTGCATCGCCTGGGCCACCCCGACGTGGCGGTGTACGACGGTTCGCTTTCGGAGTGGGCGGCCGACGCGGGCCTGCCCATGGACACCGGGCCCTGAGGCCCGGCACCCGGCGCCCGGCACCGGCTCAGATCACCTTCTGGACGCGCAGCGCGGCGATCTCGTCAGCTTTCAGGCCGAGTTGCGCCAGCACCTCGTCGGTGTGCTCGCCAAGCAGCGGCGAGCGCGTCACCTCGGTCGGGCTGTCGCTCATCTTGATCGGGTTGCCCACGCTCAGATACTTGCCGCGCGTCGGGTGATCGACCTCGACCACCGTGCCGGTGGCGCGCAGGCCTTCGTCGGCGGCGATCTCCTTCATCGACAGGATCGGCCCGCAGGGGATGTCGTCCTGGTTCAGGATGTCCATCGCTTCGAACTTGGTCTTCGTCATCGTCCACTGCTCGATGCGGTCGAAGATCTCCTTCAGGTGCGGCAGCCGTGCGGGCGGCGTGGCGTACTTCGGGTCAGTGATCCAGCCTTCCTCGCCGATGACCTTGCAGATCTTGGCCCACACCGGCGCCTGGGTGATGAAGTAGATGTAGGCGTTGGGGTCGGTCTCCCAGCCCTTGCACTTGAGGATCCAGCCCGGCTGGCCGCCGCCCGAGGCATTGCCGGCACGCGGCACCGCTTCGCCGAACTTGCCGTCGGGGTACTGCGGATACTCCTTCATCACGCCAGTGCGGTCGAGCCGCTGCTGGTCGCGCAGCTTGACGCGGCACAGGTTGAGCACGCCGTCCTGCATCGCCGCCAGCACCTTCTGGCCGCGGCCGGTGGAGTTGCGCTGGTAAAGCGCCGCAACGATGCCCAGCGCCAGGTGAAGGCCGGTGCCGGAATCGCCGATCTGCGCGCCGGTCACCAGTGGCGGGCCGTCGTCGAAGCCGGTGGTGCTGGCCGCGCCGCCGGCGCATTGCGCCACGTTCTCGTAGACCTTGCAGTCTTCGTACTTGCCGGGGCCGAAGCCCTTGACGCTGGCCACGATCATGCGCGGGTTGAGCTGGTTGATGCGTTCCCAGCTGAAACCCATGCGATCCAGCGCGCCGGGCGCGAAGTTCTCCACCAGCACGTCGCAGTGCCTGACCAGCTTTTCCAGCACCGCCTTGCCCTGCGGATGCTTGGTGTCCAGCGTGATCGAGCGCTTGTTATGGTTCAGCATCGTGAAGTACAGGCTGTCGACATCGGGGATGTCGCGCAGCTGGCCGCGCGTGACGTCGCCTTCCCCGGCCTTCTCGACCTTGATGACGTCCGCGCCCATCCACGCCAGCAGCTGCGTGCAGGTCGGCCCCGACTGCACATGCGTGAAGTCGAGAACACGCACACCATCCAATGCCTTGCTCATCTTGAAGCTTCCTCTGCAGAGTTGAAAGAATTCCTGGCGCCGACGCGGCAAACCGGCATGGTACCCGGCGGCCGGGCGCCCACCGCGGCGCGGTGCGCGCGCTTGCGCCCAGCAGCGCCTCACCTGGCCATGAAGCCGGCCTCGGTCATCAGCAGGCGGTGGCGCTTCTTGGCCTTGTCGAGCCTCTTTACATGGTCGGCGCCGGCCATGAAGCTCTGGTTGAAGGCGCCCCTTTCCATGTACACCTGCCATCCCGGCGTGGCACGCACCTTCCTAATCAGCTCCACGTAGAGGGCCTGCTGCTCGCGCGTGACGCCAGGCGCCATGAAGGTGCCGCGCAGCATGAGGTAGTCGGTGGGCACGCCGGCTTCCGCGCAGGTGGGAATGTCGTTCGAGGACATGCTGCCGGCTATCCTCGCCTTGTAGGGCATGCGCTCGTCGTTGAACACGCACAGCGGGCGCAGGCTGCCGGAACGCCATTGCGACACCGCTTCCATCGGGCTGTTCACGGTCGAGTCGACCTGCTTGTCCACCGGCTGCACCGCGATGTCTGCGCCGCCCTCGAAGGGGATGTAGATCAACCTGGTCCCCGTGGACCTTTCCAGGCCGACGGTGAGGATCTGGTCCTCCCGCCTGCCGCTGGTGCCGGCCATCTTCATCTTGCCGGGTCCGGCGGCCTTGACGACGGCGCTGTGCTCGGCCACGGTCTTGTATGGCGCGTCGGCGTCGACCCAAAGGACAAACTGGTCCAGCGCCAGCATCGCCATGCGCATCAGGTCCCTCCAGCTGACGGGCGCGCCATCTGATCGGCACCGCCGCCGGTGCCAGCGGGCACGCTGAACTCCACCTGCCTGGTCGGCTCCCAGGCACGCGCCGCTGCCGCCGGCCCGCCGGTCGCCGCCTAGAATACGACGTTCTGTTTTGATCAACCCGCTTCCGTGTCATCTGGCGCTCCCTCGATCAGCCCGCCCGGTCTTGCGGGATCCCGCTTGGCGCTGCCCTGCGTGGCCGCCCCGGGCGGGAGCGCGGCCCCCGGTCGCCGGTGGGCCGTCCTGGGCCTGGCCGGGCTCCTGCTGGCGCCCTGTACCCGTGCCTGGGGCATGGACCGACCGTCCGGACCGGTGGTGTTGACGGTGTTCGGCCGCGTGCGAACGCCCAACGTGGGCGACGCAGCGCACTTCGACATGGCCATGCTCGAGCAGTTGCCGCAGCGCAGCTTCGTCACGCGCACACCCTGGTATGACACGCCGCGCAAGTTCACCGGGCCACTGCTGCGCGACGTGCTTGCGGCCTGCGGCGCCCAAGGCACCAACCTGCGCGCCACCGCCCTCAACGACTACCGCGTCGACATGCCGTTCGAGGATGCGCTGCGCTTCGACGTGGTGGTGGCGCGCTTGCTCGACGACAAACCGATGGCGGTGCGCGACAAGGGCCCGCTGTTCATCATCTACCCCTTCGACTCCAGGGCGGAACTGCGCACCACGGTCTACTACAGCCGCTCGGCATGGCAACTGAAGATGCTCGAAGTGCAGTAGACAGCGGCGTCGTGGCACCGCTGCCGCGAGGCCGCAGCTTCACGCTGTTCGGCTTGATGGGACTGGTGCTCGCGCTGGTGCTGGCCGCGGTGGCGCTGGTGCAGGCCCGGCAGTTTGCGCTCTTGAAGCAGACCGTCGTCTACCAGGACGACTATGTCGTGCTCAGCCTGTACCAGGTGCAGGCGGAATACCTGCGGCTGCGCGAGCATTGGGTGCGCGCCCAGTTCGAGGGCGATGCCTACGACCGCAATTCGCTGCAGCTGCGATACGACATCTGGGTCAGCCGCGTGGGCCTGCTGCGCAACGAACGCGCCGCCCGCCTGATGGTCGGCAACGACGACCATGTCGAACCGCTGCGCCAGATGAACGCCTTCATCGCCCGCGCCGACGCGGTGCTTGGCACGACGGCCGCCAAGCCAGTGGATGCCGACACGCTGGCCGCGCTGCGGCCCGAACTGGAAGCTCTGGCCGGGCCGATCCATTCGATGACGCTGAGCGCGGCGCAGCACGTCGCGCAGCAGATCGCGCAGCGCAATGACGCGGTGCGCAACCACAACCAGGTGGCGCTGCTGCTGACGATCTTCCTGTCGATGCTGGTGCTGGCCTTCGGGCTGATGGCCATACGCCAGATGCGGCTTCTCAACCAGCGCGAGCGCGCGCTGGTCGACCTGACGGCGCACCTTCGAGAGGCCCGGCGCCAGGCCGAGTCGGCCAGCGAAGCGAAGACCGTGTTCCTGGCGAACATGAGCCACGAGATCCGCACGCCCTTCCACGGCCTGATGGGCATGCTCTCGCTGCTGCGCGACACCGGCCTGAACGCACGCCAGGTGGACTACCTGCGCACCGCCACCGAGTCGGCCGACCACCTGTTGACCATCCTGAACGACGTGCTCGACATGTCGCTGCTCGAATCCGGCCGGATGACGCTGTACGAGGAACCCGTGAACCTGCGCGACCTGCTGAGCGGTGTCGAGTCGTTGATGCGGCCGCAGGCCCACCTGAAGTCACTTGCGCTGCACATCGACGCCGACCCCGGCGTGCCCGAGCACGTGCTGGCCGACCGAACGCGAGTCAAGCAGATCCTGTTCAACCTGGTCGGCAACGCCGTCAAGTTCTCCGACCGCGGCGCCGTGGTTGTGGGGCTGCACCGGGTTGGCGGCGGCGGCGACGGCGGCGAACAGCTCGAGTTCGTCGTCAGCGACACCGGCATCGGCATGGACCAGGCCACGATGGACCGGCTGTTCAAGCGCTTCTCCAAGGGAGACGAATCGCGCTCGCGCCGACATGGCGGCACCGGGCTGGGGCTGGAGATCTCGCGCAGCCTGGCTCGGCTGATGGGCGGCGATGTCACGGTCAAGAGCGAGCCCGGCGAAGGCAGCAGCTTCAGCTTTCGCATGCCTTTGCATGCCGTCGAGCCGGCCCTCAGTCCACCCGTGCTGGCGGCCGGTGCGGCCGATGCAGCGCCGGCGGGCGTGGCATCTTTGCGCGTGCTGGTGGCAGAGGACCATCCGGTCAACCGGCAGTACATGGCCGCGCTGCTCGAGGGCATGGGTCATCGGCCATCCTACGCAGGCAACGGCCTCGAGGCGGTGCAGGCCATCCGCGAGCAGCGCTTCGACATCGTGCTGATGGACCTGCACATGCCGCTGCTCGACGGCGTTGGCGCCACACTGTCGATCCGCGCCCTGCCCAACGGCGCGGCGGCCACGGTACCGATCATCGCGCTCACCGCCGATGCCTTTGCGCAGACCCGCGAGCGCTGCCTGATGGCCGGCATGAACGACTTCCTGGCCAAGCCGGTGAGCCCGGAGCGGCTTGCGGCCATGTTCCGACGCCTGTTCGGCAGGGCCTCAAGCGCCGAGACCGCGCCACAGCGCGTCGCAGCTCTTCCCCTGCCAGGCACCACGCCGCAGCTGTTGGACCGTGCCACGCTCGACGCCGCGCTGAGTGCCATGCCCCGCGAGCGTCTGGCGCAGTTGCTGCGCAGCTTCTTCGACGAGGGGCCGCAGATGGTCGAGAGGCTGCGTTTGGCGCTGCGCGACGGCCAGGCGCAGGACCTGCGCATCCATGCCCACGCAGCGCGCGGCGCCGCCCTGAACTTCGGCCTCAGCGCGCTGGCGCAGACCGCGCAGGCGCTGCGCGAGGGCGCGCCCCACGTGCCTGCGCACGAGATCGCCCGGCTGATCCAGCGCTTCGAACAGCTTCTTGCGGCCAGCCGCGAGGCCTGCGAGGCCGACGGCCTTCTGGAGACGGTTACATGATGACCGGCTCGGGCACCAGGCGGATGCCGAAGCGACCGTAGACGCTTTCCTGGATGGCGCGGGCCAGCGTCAGCACCTCTGCACCAATGGCGCCACCGCGGTTCACCAGCACCAGCGCCTGGCGCTCATAGACGCCGGCCCGGCCGATGGACTTGCCCCTCCAGCCGCAGGCGTCGATCAGCCAGCCGGCAGCCAGCTTGAAGCGGCCATCGGGCAGCGGGTAGTGCACCACCGACGGGTCGCGGCCGATGATGTCGCGGCACTGCTCGGCACTGACCACCGGGTTCTTGAAGAAGCTGCCGGCGTTGCCGATCTGCTGCGGATCAGGCAGCTTGGCGCGGCGGATCGCGCAGACCCAATCGAAGACAGTGCAGGCATCGGGTTCGAGAATGCCGGTCTCCTGAATGCGCTTTTGCAGGTCCAGGTAGCCCAGCACCGGCCGCCAGGGCCGCGGCAGCCGGCAGCGCACGCGGGTGATCAGCGTCTTGCCCGCCAGCTGACCCTTGAACACGCTGTCGCGGTAGCCGAAGGCGCATTGCGCGGCGCTCAGCGTCACGCTGCGGCCGGTGACCAGGTCCACGCCATCCAGCGAATCGAAGCGGTCGGCCAGTTCCACCCCATAGGCGCCGACGTTTTGCACCGGCGCGGCGCCCACCGTGCCCGGGATCAACGCCAGGTTCTCCAGGCCCGGCCAGCCCTGCTCCAGCGTCCAGGCGACGAAATCGTGCCAGTTCTCGCCAGCGCCGGCCTCGACGATGAAGGCCTCGGGCGTCTGCGCCACCAGACGGCGGCCCGGGATCTCGACCTTCAGCACCACCGCGGTCACGTCGCGCGTCAGCACCAGGTTGCTGCCGCCGCCCAGGATCAGCTTGGGCGCCAGGCCGATCTCGGGGTGGTCGACCATGCGCTTCACGTCGGACTCGCTGCGCAGGCGCACCAGCGTGGCGGCCACCGCCGGCAGGCCGAAACTGTTGAACGCGCGCAGGCTGGCGCGGCGTTCGATCAGGGGTTCCGTGCGGTCCGTCACCATGGCAGAATTTTCGCTCAGTTCCCCTCGTGCCAGACTGCTGAACCATGCCCAGCTTCGACACCGTCCTGGAACCCGATCTGGTGGAGCTGCGCAACGCCGTCGAGCAGTCCAACAAGGAGATCGGCACCCGCTTCGATTTCAAGGGTTCGGATGCCCGCATCGAGCTCACCGAAAAGGGCAAGGATCGCAGCATCACGCTGTACGGCGACAGCGATTTCCAGCTCGGCCAGGTGCGCGACATCCTGCTGGCCAAGCTGGCCAAGCGAGGCGTCGACGTGCGCTATGCCGACCTGACGGCCAAGGCCGAGAAGCTGGGCGGCGACAAGCTCAAGCAGGCGGTGCCGGTCAAGACCGGCATTGACGGCGAGGCCGCCAAACGCATCCAGGCGCTGGTCAAGCAGAGCAAGCTCAAGGTGCAGGCCGCCATCCAGGGTGACACGGTGCGCATCAGCGGCGCCAAGCGCGACGACCTGCAGTCGGCCATCGCGCTGCTGCGGCGCGAGGTGACCGACCTGCCGCTGGGCTTCAACAACTTCAGGGATTGATGGATTCCCGCCCGAAGCGGCTGAGCCGCCCTCCCCCAGGGGGGCGCCGCCAGCAGCCCGGCAGAGCTGGTTCTGCGGTGGCCGCTCGAACTGTTTGGCTGTGCGTCGCTAGGGTCTTGGCAATGCAGTTCCTTTGTGGCCTGAGCCTGGCCCAGAACGTCACGCTGGCCGGCAGCATGGGGAGCAAGGCGCTGCTGATCATCGACGGCCAGCCGCACACGCTGGAAGTGGGCCGGAGCGCCGCCGGCGTCACGCTGCTGCAGCTGTCCGACGGCCAGGCCCAGGTGCAGCGCGGGGGCAGCACTGCCACGCTGCGGCTGGGCGGAGCGCCTGCGCGCCTGAGCAGCACGCCCGCCGCGGCCACTGGAGCGCAGGAGATCGTGCTGTCGATGGGCCTCGGCGGGCATTTCACCTCCGGCGGCGCCATCAACGGCCGGCCGGTGCAGTTCATGGTGGACACCGGCGCCACCTTGGTGGCTTTGAGCCAGGCCGAGGCCGAGCGCATCGGCCTGGCCTGGCGCGACGCGCCGCGCGCCGTCACGCAGACGGCCAACGGCGCAGTGCCGGTGCACCGCGTCAGCCTGAACGCGGTGCGCGTCGGCGCGGTCGAGGTGGCCAACGTCGAAGCCATCGTCATGCCGGCGCAGATGCCCTACGTGCTGCTGGGCAACAGCTTCCTTGGCCGATTCCAGATGCGCCGCGACAACGATGTGCTGCGCCTGGAGAAGCGGCCCTGAAGACCCCATCACCTTGTCCCGGCAGGGACAAGGTGTCTTCGAACGATCGTGCTAGAAATGCGGGTTCTACGCCCGGCCCAGGAGACGATGAGCATGGACCTGAATTTCACCCCGGAAGAACTCGCCTTTCGCGACACGGTGCGCAACTGGGTCGAGGCCAATCTGCCACAGGACATCAGCCACAAGGTGCGCAACTCGATGCGCCTGTCGCGCGAGGACCAGCAGGCCTGGCAGAAGATCCTCGGCAGGCAAGGCTGGCTCACCTACAACTGGCCCACGCAGTTCGGCGGCCCGGGCTGGAACGCGGTGCAGAAGCACCTGTTCGAGGAAGCCTGCGCGCGCGCCGCGGCGCCGCGCATCCTGCCTTTCGGCCCGGTGATGGTGGCGCCGGTGATCATGGCCTTCGGCAATGCCGAGCAGCACAAGCGCTTCCTGCCCGGCATCGCCAGCGGCGAGGTCTGGTGGAGCCAGGGCTACAGCGAGCCCGGCTCCGGCAGTGACCTGGCCAGCCTGAAGACCCGCGCCGAGCGCCGAGGCGACAAGTACATCGTCAATGGCCAGAAGACCTGGACCACCCTCGGCCAGTACGGGCAATGGATTTTCTGCCTGGTGCGCACCAGCACCGAGGGCAAGCCGCAGACCGGCATCAGCTTCCTGCTGGTGGACATGAAGAGCCCGGGCATCACGGTGCGGCCGATCATCACGATGGACGGCGAGCACGAGGTCAACGAGGTGTTCTTCGACAACGTCGAGGTGGCGGCCGAGAACCTGATCGGCGAGGAGAACAAGGGCTGGACCTATGCCAAGTACCTGCTGGCCCACGAGCGCACCAACATCGCCGACGTCAACCGCGCCAAGCGCGAGCTCGAGCGCGTCAAGCGCATCGCGCGTGCGGAAGGGCTGTGGGACGACCATCGCTTCCGCGACCAGATCGCGCTGCTCGAGGTGGACATCGTGGCGCTGGAGATGATGGTGCTGCGCGTGCTGTCGGCCGAGAAGAGCGGCAAGCAGAGCCTGGACGTGGCGGGTTTGCTGAAGATCCGCGGCAGCGAGATCCAGCAGCGCTACAGCGAGCTGATGATGCTGGCCGGCGGCCCGTGCACCTGGCCCTACGTGGCCGAGGCGATGGCAGGCGGCTGGCAGGGCGACATGGCCATCGATTCGACGCTGCTGCCGCTGGCCGGCTTCTACTTCAACCAACGCAAGACGACCATCTACGGTGGGTCGAACGAAGTGCAACGCAACATCGTTGCGCAAACGGTGCTCGGCTGACAGGAGACAAGACCATGGATTTCGATTTCAGTGACGAGCAGGAACAGCTTCGCGACGCGGTGCGCCGCTGGGTGGACAAGGGCTTCGGCTTCGAGCGCCGGCATGCGCTGGCCAAGGCGGGAGGCAAGACCCGCGAGGTGCTGGGCGAGCTGAACGAGCTGGGCCTGGCTGGCCTGGTGGTGCCCGAGGCGCACGGTGGCATGGGGTTTGGCGCGGTGGAGGCCATGGTGGTGATGGAAGAGCTGGGCCGAGGCCTGGTCAACGCGCCCTATGCACAGGCCGCGCTGGTGGCGCCGACGCTGCTGTCCGGCGCGCCGGCCGCGGTGCAGGCCGCCTGGCTGCCGAAGATCGCTGTCGGCGAGGCGCTGGTGGTGCTGGTGCACCAGGAGCGGCACTCGCGCTATGCGCTGAACCAGGTCGCCACGCGCGCCACCGAATCCGGCGGCAGCTGGAAGCTCGGCGGCGCCAAGGTGGTGGCGCCGGCTGGCGACGAGGCCGATGCCTTCGTCGTGCCGGCGCGCATCGCCGGGGCGCAGACCGATACTGCCGGCATCGGGCTGTTCCTGGTGGAGCGGGGCGCCGCCGGCCTGGCGGTGCGCGGCTACCCGACGCAGGACGGCGCACGCGCCGCCGACTTGGTGCTGGCCGACACACCGGCCACCCTGCTGCAGCGCGAAGGCCATGCGCTGCTGGAGCAGGCCGTCGACGTGGCCATTGCCGCCGGCTGCGCCGAGGCCGTCGGCCTGATGGACAAGCTGCTGGCGATCACCGCCGAGTACATGCAGCAGCGTAAGCAGTTCGGCGTGCCCCTGGCCACCTTCCAGGCGCTGCGGCACCGCGCCGCCGACGTGAAGATGCAGGTGGAGCTGGGCCGCTCGATGAGCTACTACGCCAGCCTGAAGCTGGGCGAGCCGGCCGGCGAGCGCCGCCGCGCGCTGTCGCAGGCCAAGGTGCAGCTGGGCCACTCGATGCGCTTCGTCGGCCAGCAGTGCATCCAGATGCACGGCGGCATCGGCGTCACCGACGAGTACGTCGCCAGCCACTACTTCAAGCGCCTGACGGTGCTGGAGACCAGCTTCGGCGACACGCTGCACCACCTGGGCGAGGTATCGGCGCGCATGACCGACGAGGCCGGCGTCTTTGTCTGAGGTCCCGCACATGAACATCGACTGGGCTCATTTTTCGCCCTGGACCGCGCTGGCCGGCGGGCTGCTGATCGGGCTGGCCTCGCTGTTGCTGCTGTTCGGCACCGGGCGCATCGCCGGCATCGCCGGCATCGTCGGTGCTGCGTGCAACGCGATGCTCGGCGACCGCCAGGCGCGCAGCGGCCAGGCGGTGCGCTGGGCCTTCATCGCCGGGCTGGCGCTGTCGCCCTGGCTGTGGTCGCTGTTCGGCACGCCGCCGGTGGGCGCACCCGATGTCGGCCTGGGCCTGCTGCTGCTGGCCGGGCTGCTGGTGGGCTTTGGCGTGCGCATGGGCAACGGCTGCACCAGCGGGCACGGCATCTGCGGGCTGAGCCGGCTGTCGCTGCGCTCGCTGGTCAACGTGCTGTGCTTCATGGGCTCAGGCTTTGCCACCGTGGCGCTTCTGCGCCACGTTCTCTAGGCCCGCCATGTCGACACTGATTGCACTGGCCTCGGGAGCGCTGTTCGGGCTGGGCCTGCTGCTGTCCGGCATGGCCGATCCGATGAAGGTGAAAGGCTTCCTCGACCTGCTGGGCCCGTGGAACCCGACGCTGGCCCTGGTGATGGGCGGCGCGCTGGCGCTGGGCCTGGTCGGCTTCCGTCTGGCGGCCGGCTGGCGCACCGCCTGGAACGGCGAGGCCATGCAACTGCCGCCACCCGGCCCGATCGACGGCCGCCTGGTGCTGGGCGGCTTGCTCTTCGGCATCGGCTGGGGACTGGCCGGCTATTGCCCGGGCCCGGCCATCGTCGCGGCCGGCAGCGGCTCGGCCGCGGCGCTGGCCTTCGTGGCGGCGATGGTGGCCGGCATGCTGCTGCATGACCGCGTGTTCACCGCCGGCACCCGCCGGGCGGAGGCGCAACTGGCCCCACAGGCCGATGCCTGAGCTGTTCCCCGGCGCCGTCACCGACGTGGCCGGTCTGCGGGTGGGCCACTTCACCGATGGGCGGCGGCCCACCGGTTGCAGCGTGGTGCTATGCCCGCAGGGCGTGGCCTGCGGCGTTGACGTGCGCGGCGCCGCCCCTGGCACGCGCGAGACCGACCTGCTGCGCCCGGACAACCTGGTGGAGCATGTGCACGCGCTGCTGCTCACCGGCGGCAGCGCCTTCGGCCTGGACGCCGCCAGCGGCGTGATGCGCTGGCTGGAGGAACGCGGCCACGGCCTGCGTGTGGGCCCGGCAGTGGTGCCCATCGTGCCGGCGGCGGTGCTCTACGACCTGTGGATCGGCAACCCCCTGATCCGGCCGGATGCCGCCGCCGGCTATGCCGCCTGCGAAGCCGCCAGCCATGCGCCGCCGGCACAGGGCAGCGTGGGCGCTGGCGCGGGCGCGTCGGCAGGCAAGCTGTTTGGCATTGAGCGCGCGATGAAGGGTGGCATCGGCACCGCATCGCTGACCGTGGGGCCGATCACCCTGGGCGCGCTGATTGCCGTCAACCCCACCGGCGATGTGATCGACCCGGCCACCGGCCAGGTGATCGCCGGCACGCGCGGCGCCGACGGCCGGCCGCG
>JBEIHU010000060.1:0-19223 GCA_040381175.1 Burkholderiaceae bacterium | reverse complement strand
GGAAGTGCCTCAGACCGCCAAGGTACGCTCGGGAGTTGTTGGGGGTTATTATCTACTAGGATAGGTTTATTGATAGGTGTGGGGGGCGTGGTTGTTCCATCGTTTGGCTTCTTGTAGTGGAGTGTCAACCGGGGGCGCGTACCGTGTTGCGCATGACCTGCGCAAGTTCCTCATGCCCTCGGGCGACCAGCGTATCGGCTGCCGACAATCTATCCCGCGCTTCCTTGTTCTGGCTGAGCTTGGACTTGCCCACCAGCGAGGTGACGGTGATCTGGATGCCGACGATGTTGCGCAACATGGTGTCGATGAATTCGGGCGCGGAGTCCGACATCTTCCAGGGCTTGGGCTCGGCCGCCTCGTGCTGCCGCGTAAGCCGTGCGACCAGGCCGCGCACGAAACGCTCGTCGTCGTGCACGGTCAGGGTGCCGTGGGCGTGCACGACTTCGTAGTTCCAGGTCGGCACCTGGCGGTGCGCCTCGTGCTTGCTCGGATACCAGCTAGGCGAGATGAACGCCTCCGCGCCGCGGAAGATCACCATCACCGGTGTCCCCGTGGGGCAGCGCTGCCACAGCGTATTGGCTCGCGCCACGTGGGCCGTCAGCATGCCCAGCGCGCCGATGGCCGGGTCGAACTCGAAAGGGATGTGGTCTGCGTCGGCGCCCTGATCGCCGTGCGTGACCAGCACGCCCAGCGGATGGTCGCGGATGATGCGGTGCATGATTGCCGGGTCGGTGATGGCGAAGTGCGCAGGGGTGTACATCGCAGTGCAGTCCTCGGCCGCATGCGGCGGCCTCTCGACGAAACTTTCGTTGCAGACCGGCACAATGGCAAGGTCCAGTTTTCAAGATTTTCAATGGGCCAGTCGAAGCGGTCACCTGCACACGGAAGGTCTCGTGCCAATGGCACGGGACTGCGCATCTACGAGCAATTCCGCGCACACATGGCCGACGGCCGCCTGAAGGTCGGCGACAACCTGCCTTCAACGCGCGCTCATGCGGCCGACCTGGGGGTGTCGCGCACCACGGTCAGCGCAGTCTACGATCAGCTCGCCGCGGAGGGCTTCATCGTCACATCACCCGGTCGGGCGGCCCGCATCGCAGCGGGTGCGAGTCCACCCACGTCGCTGAAGCGTTCACGCACGGCCGGCAGCCCCGGCCGCGCCATCGCGCCGCTCTCGGCCTTCGGCCAGCGCGTGCAGCGAATGGCCTTGGCCACCATCCCTTCAGCACGGCCCCTGCCGTTCGACTTCCTGTACGGCGCCCTCAGTTCGCGCGATTTCCCGTCCGTGGCGTGGCGAAGAGCCTACCTCGCCGCGTTGTGGGACGTGCAGCCGCGACTGTGCTACGCCCCGCCCGAGGGTGACGAGGGCTTGCGCCTGGCCCTTTCGGGGTACTTGGCGCGTGCGCGGGGCCTACAGTGCGCGCCCGAGCAAATCGTCGTCGTGCACGGATCGCAGCAGGCCATCGACCTGTGCGCCCGCGTGCTGCTGGATTCCGGCGACGCTTTCGTCTTCGAGGATCCCGGCTACCTGATGGCGCGGCGCTGTTTCGAGGCGACGGGCGCGCGCAGCATCCTCGTGCCCGTTGATGGGCAGGGGCTGGACACCGGCCGCCTGCCGGCCGATCGGCGTGTGCGCCTGGCCTACGTGACGCCCTCGCATCAGTTCCCGTCGGGCGGCACATTGCCGATGGCCCGCCGCGAGGCCCTTCTGGCCTGGGCGCGGCGGCAGCGCGCCTGGATCGTCGAGGACGACTACGACGGCGAGTTCCGCTACGGCCAGCGTCCGATCGACGCGCTGGCTTCGCTGGATGGCGACGGCCGGGTGGTCTATGTCAGCACGTTCTCCAAGGCGCTGTCACCGCAGTTGCGCCTGGGCTATCTCGTGCTGCCGCCGGCCATGGTGGCGGTGTTCCGGCAGGCCAAGCAGCTCACCGACCGACACGCCCCCGTGCTGGAGCAGCGCGCGATGGCCGCGTTGATCGACAGCGGTGTCTACGAGCGTCACTTGCGGCGCGTTCGTCGCGAGAACGAGCGCCGCCGCGCGGCGCTGCTGGAAGCCATCGCGCGCCACCTGCCAGAGGGCACCCAGGTGCTGGGCGCAGCCGCCGGCCTGCACGTCGTGGTGCAACTGCCCGGTCTGACGCCGGCGCAAGAGCCGGCCATCATCGCCGCGGCAGCACGACGTGGCGTGGGGGTGTACCCGTTCGCAGCGCTGCGTGCCGGCACTCCGGAAGGCGCGTTCAGGCGAGAGGCTGCACTGGTATTGGGTTATGCCAGCCTCACCACGGGGCAGATCGCCGACGGCATCCGTCGATGGGGCGAAACCTTGCGCGGCTTGAGCGCTTGAATGCGCTGCCGGGACGTCACGGCTCACTGCCCGCGCGCCGCGCGACTGCAGACCCTTGTCGAGGATCTACTTGTCGATGGCCAGCGACCGCAGCTCCTCGCACCAGCCTGAAGCGGCGGGCTCGCGGTCGAGCCAGTACTCGAAGTAGTCGATTGGCAGCGGCTCGACGTCGGAGGCGTACATCCCGGCAAACCGATCTGTTCGGACTGCGGACAGCAGCAGATCAGGTTCAAAGTCGGCGCGCATGGTCGCTGTTCCCTCCCCCCAAACCGGCTGATCGAGAGCACACGATTCTGGCCGTCAAGAGCCACCTGGCCACGCGGCACCCACATTCGCTTCACAGCTTCCGGACGATCGCACCAGGTCGGGGCCATCGCTGCGCGGGGGCGCCTGCCTGTCCGATCCATCCCGCATCAGGCCGGCTGCAGCACCGTCCTGCGCACGCGGCGCACGTTGAACGCGCTGACGATCAGCACACCCTGCAGCAGCGCCAAGGCCAGCCAAACGCTGCTGAAGGCGCCATGGTCCATCAGCGTGCCGATGACCAGAGGCACCACCGCCTGGCCGATGTCCAGCCCCGAATAGACCACGCCGTAGACGCGGCCGGTGGCGTTGTCCGGCGCCGAACGCTTGACCAGCAGGTCACGCGACGGTCCGGCCATGCCGGAGACGAATCCCATCGCGCCGAACAGCACGGGCACGGCCAGCGCAGGCAGCTGGGTGAAGCCGACAGCCAGCGCCACCAACGCCGCCAGCCCGAAGGCGACGCCGACGATGCGCTCGGCACGATCGGGGTCGGACGCCAGGAAGCCTCCGGCCAGCATGCCGCCGGCCGCGCACACCATGTACACCGTCAAGCAGATGGCCACCAGGTGCGCCGGCACCGCATGCAACTCGCGCGCGGCCTGCGGCGCAAAGGTCTGCACGATGGACAGCGCGCCGGCGTAGAAGAAGAAGAAGGCGAAGCACATCCACACTGCCGGGATCTTCAGGAAGGCCAGCGAATGCTCGGGCTCGGCGGCGCCCTGCTCCAGCTCGGGCAGCGGGTCGACCTTCAGCTCGCCGCGCCAAAACCACAGTAACGCCAGCACGGCGAAGGCCAGCGCCGCCGCCGCCCCCAGCGCCACGCGCCACGAATAGGCCAGCGTGATCGGCACCAGCAGCACTGGCGCCAGCGCCCAGCCCAGGCTGCCGGTGATGCCGTGCACGCTGTAAGCATGGCCCAGCCGCTGCTTGGCGACGCGACGGTTGATCATGGTGTAGTCCACCGGGTGGAACACGCCGTTGCCGATGCCGGCCACCACCGACCAGCCGGCCAGCATCCAGTAGCTCTGGCTGGAGGCGTAGCCCAGAGCCGCCACGCCCAGCAGCGCCAGGCCGCTGAACAGAATGGGCCGCGGGCCGTAGCGGTCGACCCAGAAGCCCGACAGCGTCTGCACGATGCACGAGACGACGAAGAAGATCGTCAGCAGGAAACCCAGCTGCGTGTAGCTGACCTGGAACGCGTCCTTCAGCCACGGGAACAGCGGCGGCAGCAGCAGCTGGCTGAAGTGGCTGATGCAATGCGCCACGCCGACCAGGCCGATGACGGTGACGTCGCGCCTCAGCGGCGTGGGCTCCAGGGCGAGTGTGGCCATAGCGGCATCGTAGGCGGTGGCGAAACGGCGAGGTTGCGATAGATAGACAACTTATCGCTAGAACATGCCACCCGCCCGACGCCGAGCCCTGTTGCCGCCGCTGGACCCGCAGCGCTTCGTGCCCACGCGCGAGCGGCCGGTGCGCGCCAAGTCGCGCCAGCTGAAGCAGGACACCGAAATCACGCCGCACAGCCATGCCTGGGCGCAGGTGGTGGTGTGCGCATCGGGCGTGGCGCGCATCACCGCCGGCCACAGCACCTATCTGGTGCCGGCGTGGCGCGCGGTGTGGATCCCGCCGCACATCGAGCACCTGGTCACCGTCGTCGAAGCGGCCGAGCTTCGCACGCTGTACGTGCACCAGGAGGCCGGCCACGTCGGCCCCGGCGTGCCGCGCGAGGCCAGCGCCGCCTGGCGCGGCTGCCGCGTGCTCGAGGTATCGGCGCTGCTGCGCGAGCTGGTGCTGCAGATGGACGTGGCCATGGATGGCGACGAATCCATGCAGCCGGCCGCACTGGAGCGCGAACGCCGCCTCGGCGAACTGGCGCTGGACGAGTTGCGCCGCGCCGCCCCGGTGCGCCTAGGCATCGAACTGCCGCAGGACAAGCGCCTGCGCGCGCTGTGCGAAGCGGTGTTGCAGCAACCGTCGCGCCACGCCACGCTGGAAGGCTGGGCTCGCGAGACCGCGGCCAGCCCGCGCACCGTGGCGCGGCTGTTCCGCCAGCAGCTGGACACCAGCTTCGGCCCGTGGCGCCAGCAGGTGCTGCTGGCGCATGCGTTGCGGCTGGCGGCGCAGGGCCGGCCGATGGGGCTGATTGCCGCCGAGCTGGGTTATGCCAGCCCCAGCGCCTTCAGCGCCATGGTGCGGCGCGCGGTCGGCCAGCCGCCCAGCCGCTTCTTCGTGTCCCGGCCTGGTGAGGCCTGAGACAATGCCCATCCGGCCCTGAAGGAGGCCCGCCATGGAAACCGTGCTCTACGACTTCACCAAGCAGGACGCCAGCGGCGCGTCCTGCACCGCGCATGCCTGGGCCAAGGTGCCCGAGCGCTTGAGCCCCGCCGACCGCAATGCGATGATGGCGCGCGCCGCTGCACTGCTGAAAGCGCACGACGCCGTGCTCGTCGCCCACTACTACGTCGATGGCGACCTGCAAGACCTGGCGCTGCAGACCGGCGGCATCGTCGCCGACTCGCTGGAGATGGCGCGCTTCGGCCGGGACCATGCGGCCAAGACGCTGGTGGTCGCCGGCGTGCGCTTCATGGGCGAAAGCGCCAAGATCCTGTCGCCGGGGAAGCGAGTGTTGATGCCCGACCTGGACGCCACCTGCTCGCTGGACCTGGGCTGCCCGGCGGACGAGTTCGGCGCCTTCTGTGACGCCCACCCCGACCGCCAGGTGGTGGTCTATGCCAACACCAGCGCGGCGGTGAAGGCGCGCGCCGACTGGATGGTGACGAGCTCCTGCGCGCTGGCCATCGTGCAGCACCTCAAGGACCAGGGCCAGAAGATCCTGTGGGCGCCCGACCGCCACCTGGGCCGCTACATCCAGGACCAGACCGGCGCCGACATGCTGTTGTGGAACGGCGAATGCATCGTGCACGACGAGTTCAAGGCGCTGGAGCTGGAATTGCTGCGCAAGCAGCACCCGCAGGCGATGGTGCTGGTGCACCCTGAATCACCCGAAGGCGTGGTGCGCCAGGCGCATGTGGTGGGCTCCACCTCGCAGTTGCTGAAGGCGGTGATCGACGGCAGCGCACGCGAATACATCGTCGCCACCGACAACGGGCTGATGCACCGCATGCGCCAGCTGGCACCGGGCAAGACGCTGATCGAGGCGCCCACTGCCGGCAACAGCGCCACCTGCAAGAGCTGCGCGCATTGCCCTTGGATGGCAATGAACGCGCTGCAGGGCGTGGTGAGCTGCCTGGAGACGGGGCAAGGCGAGATCCGCGTGCCCGAGCCGGTGCGCAGCGAGGCGCTGGGCTGCATCGAGCGCATGCTCGAATTCGTCAAGGCGCACCCGGCCAGCGTGGCCCAGCCGCGCAGCGGCTTCGTGCCGAACATCGGGGTGGCCTGATGAGCCTCGCACGGCCGCCCGAAGAGGCTCACTCCCGCTCGGCGGGTCGGGCCGAAGGCCCTAGGGTGCAGACATGAAGTTCGAACGCAACGAAACCCTGGAACAGG
Source organism: Burkholderiaceae bacterium (assembly GCA_040381175.1). Taxonomy (GTDB): domain Bacteria; phylum Pseudomonadota; class Gammaproteobacteria; order Burkholderiales; family Burkholderiaceae_C; genus Rubrivivax. The sequence continues at coordinate 13,063 of JBEIHU010000060.1, read as the reverse complement.
CACGCGAACGCAACATCGCCGACGCGCTGCGCGAGGACATCGGCACCGGCGACTGGACCGCGATGCTGGTGCCGGCCGGGCGCCCGGTCGAGGCCCAGGTGCTGGTGCGCGCGCACGCGGTGCTGTGCGGCCGCGACTGGTTCGACGGCGTCTTCGCCGCGCTGGACCCCAACGCGCGCATCGAGTGGCGCTTCGACGAAGGCGCCGACATGCCCGCCGACAGCGTGGTCTGCCGCATCCGCGCCGATTCGCGCGCGCTGCTCACCGCGGAACGGCCGGCACTGAATTTCCTGCAACTGCTCAGCGCCACGGCCAGCGCCACGCGGCGCCACGTGCGGGCGATCGACGGCGCGTCGCCCAACCCGAAGGGCTGCGCGATCCTGGACACGCGCAAGACGGTTCCGGGGCTGCGCCAGGCGCAGAAGTACGCAGTGCGCGTCGGCGGCGGGCGGAACCAGCGACTGGCGCTGTGGGACGGCATCCTGATCAAGGAGAACCACATCACTTCAGCCGGCGGCGTGCCGCAGGTGATGGCCCAGGCGCTGGCACTGAAGGCCGGCGTCGAGATCCAGATCGAGGTCGAGACGCTCGATCAGCTGCGGCAGGCGCTGGACGCCGGTGCCACCAGCGTGCTGCTGGACAACTTCCCGCTGCCGCGGGTGCGCGAAGCCGTGGCGCTGACCGCCGGCCGGGCGCTGCTGGAAGTGTCTGGCGGCGTCACGCTGGACAGGCTGCGTGAAATCGCGGCCACTGGTGTGGACCGCATCTCGATCGGCAGCCTGACCAAGGACGTGCGCGCGGTGGATTACTCGATGCGCGTGCTGGGCTGACGCAAGTGGCTACCTCGCCCTGGCGCCGGGTTGCCGGCTGCGAGCTCGCCGCGTCAGCACCGTCGGGAAGCTGACCGGCAGGGTCTGCGGGAAATCGCGGCTGTAGTGCAGGCCGCGGCTTTCGTGGCGCATCAGCGCCGAGCGCACGATGAGCTCGGCGCACACCACCAGGTTGCGCAACTCGAGCAGGTCGCGCGTGACGCGGAAATGCGCGTAGTACTCGTCGATTTCGCTGTTGAGCAGTTTGATGCGGTGCAATGCCCGTTCCAGCCGGCGCGTGGTGCGCACGATGCCGACGTAGTTCCACATCATCAGCCGCAACTCGTCCCAGTTGTGCGCGATGACCACCTGCTCGTCGGCATCCTCCACCTGGCTTTCGTCCCAGTCGGGCACCCCTTCGGCCGGCACTTGGCCGCTTTGCAGGATGCGCGCGGCGCAACTGGTGCCCAGCACCACGCACTCGAGCAGCGAGTTGCTGGCCAGGCGGTTGGCGCCGTGCAGCCCGGTATAGGTGGTTTCGCCCACCGCGAACAGGCCCGGCAGGTCGGTGCGGCCGTCCAGGTCGGTGACCACGCCGCCGCAGGTGTAGTGCGCGGCCGGCACCACCGGAATGGGCTGGCGCGCAATGTCGATACCCAGCGAAAGGCAGCGCGCGTGGATGGTCGGGAAATGCGTCTTCAGGAAGGCCTCGCCCAGGTGCGTGGCATCCAGCCACACATGGTCCAGACCGTGTTTCTTCATCTCGAAGTCGATGGCGCGGGCGACGATGTCGCGCGGCGCCAGTTCCATCCGCTCGTCGTGCGCGTGCATGAAGCGCGTGCCCCCGGGGTCACCCGGCCCGGTGGACGGCAGCTTCAGCTGCGCGCCCTCGCCGCGCAGCGCCTCGGTGATGAGGAAGCTGCGCTCCTGCGGGTGGTACAGGCAGGTCGGATGGAACTGGACGAACTCCATGTTGGCGACGCGGCAGCCGGCGCGCCAGGCCATGGCGATGCCGTCACCGGTGGCGGTGTCGGGGTTGCTGGTGTAGCGGTACACCTTGCCCACGCCGCCTGTGGCCAGGACCACGGCCGACGCACGCAGCGTCTCCACGCGCTGGCGGTCCATGTCCAGCGCATACACACCATGGCAGCGCGGCGGCGCGTCGGCATGCTCGCGGCCCAGGTGCCGGGTGGTGATCAGGTCCACTGCCATCCAGCGCTCGCGCAGCGTGATGTTGCGGTGCGCGCGCGCCTTGGCGAGCAGCGCGTCATGAATGGCCTTGCCGGTGGCATCAGCCGCATGGGCGATGCGCCGCACCGCATGGCCACCCTCGCGTGTCAGGTGCAGGCCAAGCGGACCGCTAGGGTCGGCCGAAAAGGGCACGCCCTGCGCCACTAGCCACTCCACCGCCTGTGCGCTGCGCTCGGCGATGTAGCGCGCGGTGTGTTCGTCCACCAGCCCGGCGCCGGCATCCTGCGTGTCGCGCACATGGGATTCCACACTGTCGTCGTCGCCAAGCACCCCGACGATGCCGCCCTGCGCCCAGGCAGTCGCGCCTTCGTCGAGCTGGCGCTTGGCCAGCACCGCCACATGGCGATCCTGGGCCAGGTGAAGCGCCACCGCCAAGCCGGCCAGCCCCGCGCCAACGACGACGACGGGCCCGGCAGGGGAGGTGGAACGCGGGAGCGGGTTCATGAATTGGCGGGCGGGGCGTCTCGTACCATTCTAAGGAACTGCCCGGCGCCAACGGCTTCACGTTTGCACGGGCCCGGTCGCGACCAAACGCACACTCTCAGCTGGGAGCGGCACGTACACTCGACAGAGGCACTGCCAGTGCGCCAACGTCGCCGCCCAGCCGGCCGGCGCAAACCCACAGGCCCGCAATGTCCGACACCCTGCAAGAACGCCGCTCCATCGGCACACCAGCAGCCCGACGGCCTTCGGCTGAACCCGACACCGAGCTGCTGTCGCCGGCCACCCAGGTCGTCGGCGACAAGGATGCCTACCTCGGCAATGCCTCCAACGACGTCGGCCGCCGGATCGCCGACGACCAGCTCGAGCTGTTCGTGGTGTGCCAGCCGGCCGAGGCCATGCAGCAGCAGTTTGCCCGACTGGCGCCCGACTTCGTCGCCATTCACGACGTCGGTACCGCGTTGTCTGCACGCCTGCTGGCGGCCGTGGCCGCGGCCGCGTCGCGCAAGCTGCAGAAGCTGGTGATCCGCCGCCAGGGCTACGGCGTGGCGCTGGCGACGCTGCAGTTCGTCGAGCTGCCGCTGCAGCCCGGGCGCAGCCTGCGTGTGTACAGCACGCAGATCGATGCCGACACGCAGGCTCGCCACCAGCTGGCCCAGGTGCTGCTTGCCCACAGCCGGCTGGCGGTGGTGATGGTCGGCGATCTGCCGCCGCACGTGCTGGACAGCAGCTTGCAGCCCCTGCGCGCGGCCATCGCCGCCGGGCCCTGGCCGAATCGCCAGTTGCTGATGGTGCCGCTGGCCCCGGCCACGACGCTGGCTGCACAGGCGGCCACGCTGGCCGGCCACAGCGGCGTGACGGTACGCACCACACCGCAGGTCGGCCGCGCGGCCGATGCCTGGTCCTTCATCAGCGGCGCCTGGAGCCGGCTGAACAGCAGCACGCCCGACGCGCAGCCACCGCGCACGCCGCCCGTCGCTGCCCGGCCGGCAGCGCAGAAATTCGCCCCGCCGCCGACCGCTGCGTCCTACGCACCGACACAGCCACTGGAGCTGAGCCCGATGCCGGCCACGGGCGTGCAGACCGCCGCCTCGCAAGGCCCGGCCAGGAGCTCGCTGTGGGACGATTACGTCAAGCGCTGCGCCGCCATCAAGGGCGTGGTCAAGTGCTGCGTCTTCGACATCGAACTGCAGCGCTCGTTGGCGCACTCCGGCTCGCAACGCATGGCCGAGCGGCTGGCCGCCAAGGGCGCCATGCTGCATTCGGTGATGAGCGACAGCGCGAACGTGCTGGGCCTCGGACCGGCCAAGCCGGACGCGGTCATCACGCTGGACTCGCATTACCTGCTGCTACGGCCGATGCCCGGGCGGGCGCGCGTGGCGCTGCACATGGTGCTGGACCGAAGCCACGGCAACATCGGACAGGCGCGCGCGCTGCTGCACCAGATCGACCAAGCGCTGCTGGGCGAAGCAGATTAGCCGCGCGCGCCCGGTCCGCAGGCCGGGGCGGCGTACCGTCAGTGCACCACCCGGGCGAAGGAGAACTCGCCACCCTCCACGTCCACCGGGATCACGTCCTTGGGGCCGAACTTGCCCTGCAGGATCAGCTTGGACACCGGGTTCTCGATGCGCTGCTGGATCGCCCGCTTCAGCGGCCGCGCGCCGAACACCGGGTCGAAGCCCACCTTGGCCAGCTCGGCCAGCGCCGCGCTCGACACGTCCAGCTTCATCTCCAGCTTCTCGAGCCGCCCTTCGAGCACCTTGAGCTGGATCTTCGCGATGGACTCGATATGCTCGCGGCCCAGCGCGTGGAACACCACCGTCTCGTCGATGCGGTTCAGGAACTCGGGGCGGAAGTGGCCCTTGACCTCGGCCATCACCGCCTCGCGGATCAGCTCGCTGTCCGAGCCCGCCATCTGCATGATCATGTGCGAGCCAAGGTTGCTGGTCATCACGATGACGGCGTTCTTGAAGTCCACGGTGCGGCCCTGGCCGTCGGTCAGGCGGCCGTCGTCCAGCACCTGCAGCAGCACGTTGAACACGTCCGGGTGCGCCTTTTCCACCTCGTCGAGCAGCAGCACGCAGTAGGGCTTGCGGCGCACCGCTTCGGTCAGCGCCCCGCCCTCCTCGTAGCCCACGTAGCCCGGCGGCGCGCCGATCAGGCGGCTGACCGAATGCTTCTCCATGAACTCGCTCATGTCGACGCGGATCATGTGCTCCTCGCTGTCGAACAAAAAGCCGGCGAGCGCCTTGCACAGCTCGGTCTTGCCCACGCCGGTGGGGCCGAGGAACAGGAACGAGCCCAGCGGCCGGTTCGGGTCGGACAGGCCGGCGCGGCTGCGTCGGATGGCGTCGGACACGGCGACGATGGCCTCGTCCTGGCCGACCACGCGCTCATGCAGCTTGGTCTCCATCTGCAGCAGTTTGTCGCGCTCACCCTGCATCAGCTTGCTCACCGGGATGCCGGTGGCGCGTGACACCACCTCGGCAATCTCCTCGGCGCCAACCATCGTGCGCAGCAGCCGCGGGCCGCCCTTGCCTTCCTTGGCACCCTTGGCCTTGCCGGACTCCTTGGCCTGCGCTTCCTTCAGCGTCTTTTCCAGCTCCGGCAGCTTGCCGTACTGCAGCTCGGCCACCTTGTTGAAGTCGCCCTTGCGCTTGAGCTCCTCGATCTGGAACTTGATCTGCTCGATCTCTTCCTTGACCTGCGCCGAGCCTTGAGCGGCCGCCTTCTCGGACTTCCACAACTCCTCCAGGTCGGCGTACTCGCGCTGCAGCTTGGCGATCTCGTCCTCGATCAGGCCCAGGCGCTTCTGCGAGGCCTCGTCCTTTTCCTTCTTGACGGCCTCGCGCTCGATCTGCAGCTGGATCAGCCGCCGGTCGAGCTTGTCCATCACCTCGGGCTTGGAATCGATCTCGATCTTGATCTTGGCGGCGGCCTCGTCGATCAGGTCGATGGCCTTGTCGGGCAGGAAGCGGTCGGTGATGTAGCGGTGGCTCAGCTCGGCCGCAGCGACGATGGCCGGGTCGGTGATCTCCACGCCATGGTGCACCTCGTACTTCTCCTGCAGGCCGCGCAGGATGGCCACCGTGGCCTCGACGCTGGGCTCGTCGACCAGCACCTTCTGGAAGCGGCGCTCCAGCGCGGCGTCCTTCTCGACGTACTTGCGGTATTCGTCCAGCGTGGTCGCGCCGATGCAGTGCAACTCGCCGCGCGCCAGAGCGGGCTTGAGCATGTTGCCGGCGTCGATCGCGCCTTCGGCCTTGCCGGCGCCGACCATGGTGTGCAGCTCGTCGATGAACAGGATGATCCGGCCGTCGTCGCCCGAGACCTCCTTCAGCACGGCCTTGAGCCGCTCCTCGAACTCGCCGCGGTACTTGGCGCCGGCCAGCAAACCGGCCATGTCGAGCGACAGCACGCGCTTGTCCTTCAGCGACTCGGGCACCTCGCCGTTGACGATGCGCTGCGCCAGGCCTTCGACGATGGCCGTCTTGCCGACCCCAGGCTCGCCAATCAGCACCGGGTTGTTCTTGGTGCGCCGCTGCAGCACCTGGATGGCGCGGCGGATTTCGTCGTCGCGGCCGATCACCGGGTCCAGCTTACCGCTGCGGGCGCGCTCGGTCAGGTCCAGCGTGTACTTCTTCAGCGCCTCCCGCTGGCCTTCGGCCTCGGCCGAGTCGACCTTCTGGCCGCCGCGCACGGCCTCCACGGCCGCCGTCAGCGCCTTGCGCGTCAGGCCGTGGCCACGAACGATGCCGCCGATGTCGCTCTTGGCATCGGCCAGCGCCAGCAGGAACATCTCGCTGGCGATGAACTGGTCGCCGCGCTTGCCGGCCTCCTTCTCGGCCGCCTGCAGCAGCTGAACCAGGTCGCGCCCGGCCTGCACCTGGCCACCGCCCTGCACGCTGGGAAAGCCGCTGATCAGGCTGTCCATCGCGCCCTTCAGCGCCGCGGTGTTGGCGCCGGCGCGGTCCAGCGGGGCCTTCGGGCCGTCGGGCTGCTCCAGCATGGCAGCCAGCAGGTGGGCCGGCTCGATGTAAGGGTTGTCGCGGGCGATCGCAAGGCTCTGGGCATCGGCCAGCGCCTGCTGGAACGCCGTGGTCAGTTTGTCTAGACGCATGGAAAAGCTCCTTCGATTGCAAGCGCATCTTGGGTGTACCGATACCTTTTTCAAGGTCTGCGCGCTACCTACAATCGTCTGCCGATGATCCACCAGATCCAGATCAAATACGACGCGCTGGCCGATCGGCTGCTGATGCAGGTGCGTACCCGCGCCGGCGATGTGTTCGCGATCTGGCTGACCAGGCGCATGGTGCAGCGGCTGCTGCCCCCTTTCCAGCAGATCGGCACGCGCCTGTCCCTGTCCAAGGCTCGCCCGGATTCGGTGCTGCTGCCCGAGGCCCGCGCCATGCTGGCGGATGCGGTGCGCAGCCGACCGCTGCCGAATGCCGACTTCTCGCAACGTTTCAGCACCGACAACAGCCGCCAGCCCATGGGCCCGGAGCCGCTGCTCGCCGCCGAGGTGGAGCTGCAGGCCGATACGCAACGTGGCCTGCGCATGCACGTGCGCGAAGCGCAGGGCCGCCAGATCACCCTGCAGTTCAACGAGGAGCTTCACGCGGCGCTGTCGCGCCTGTTCGAGCAGGCACTGGCCACGGCCGACTGGGGTTTGGCGCCGCCGGCGGAGCCCGCCGGCTCAGACGGCCCGGCCCCGCCGCCGCTGCTGCTGAACTGAACGCTGACTGCGGCGGCTGGGTGGCGTTGACTTGGGCGCCGCGGTCGTCGAGTCGCCCTGCACGCCGAGCGCGCCGCCGTGGCCAGGCGGCGCTGCACGGTCTGCGAGCGGTAGTTGCGCACCACCTTGACCAGCTGGTTGTAGCAGTTGGCGAAGGCGGCAATGATGATCTTGCCTTCAGGTTTGCTCCTATAGCCGCCGGCCGCCAGGACAGGTAGCCGCGCGTTTTGAGCTCAAGACGCGCTCTTCTGCTTTCGGGGCCGAAGGCATGATGGCCAACAAGTCCAGCCGCAAACAGACCCCGACCGGACATCCGTGTTGGTCAGCCGCGGGCAGCGCTCGGTGGCCCGACGCGCCACCTCAGCGACGCGTCGTGGCCAGCCTCACTTCATGCGGAACAGGTTGCGCAGTTCCTGGATGGACTGCGCCGCATCAGCCGGTGCAGCCGGTGCACCGGCCGACCCACCGCCGCCGGCCGGACCGCCGCCGGCCAACTGCGGGAAGCTGATCGAATTTTCCCGCGCGATCCGCACCTGATTGCCCGGCAGCAGTTCCAGCTGCGCCAGCACCACGTCGACGCTGTAGCTGCGTGCACCATTGGGTGCGCCAATGCGCGAGTAGCCAAGCGTGAACGGCCGCGCTTCGCCCGGCTGCAGCACAAACTGCGGGTCGACGCCGCTGCCGCGACGCACCAGACCGATGCCGGCGACGCGGCCGCTGTAGACGTATGTGACCTTGTAGCGCTCACCGTACTCGTCGAGCATCTGGCCGGAGTCCGCGACGAAGCCGAGCACCAGGGGCGCAGCGCCGTGGTTCGTGACGCGAAAGCCCACGGTCACGAGCAGTTCGTTGGCGTAGGTGGTCTTCGCCTGGGAGCTGACGCGGACGACTTCGGTCGTGAACGCGCCGCTGGCCTGCCACGCGCTGCGGCCGGCGCACAGATCACCAGCAGGCGCAGCAGCCACCTCGGGCGGGATCGGCGCGGTAGGCGGTGGTGCTGCGGCCAGTGCGGCCGCAACCGCGCCAGCACCTGCGCCGGCTCCGTCCGCCAAATTCGACCAGCGCAGCAGATGCTCGCGACCGAGCCGCACCTGCCCCCCGGCTGCACCGCAAGCTCACGCAGCGCCAGCGGCCTCTGGAACTGCAATCCAGTGACGTTCGGCGGCCCTCGCATCCACTGGGACTCGAAGCGGGCATCGGCCGACTCGCCAGGTTGCAGCACGAACGAGGTGTCGACGGCACTGCGGTTGATCAGCCCGATGCCGCGCGCCCCGCCTCGGGTGACGCGGTAGATGTTGCCGTTCTCGTCGAGCAACTGGCCTCTGTCATCGACATAGCCCAAGGTCAGCGGCACTCGGCCGGCATTGACGATGCGCAGGTTGGCCTGCGCCCAGTGGTCGGCATCGCGGTTGCCGGAGCGGAACTGCTGCACCGTTACCTGCATCCCACCGCTGGCGGCGCAGGCCGGTGGAGCGCAATCGGCCACCGACGCCAATGGCGGTCAACAGGCGACGGCCAGCAGCAGCGCTGCGAAGCCGCGCCGAAGCGATTTGCCATTCGAGAGAGAGGAAGAGAGAGCAAAGCGCGAGCGATCATCGGAACCCCCTCCATGCACAGAACATGGCGAGAACCGATGTTGAGGGCGAAATTGCCCTCCCGACAATCCCCAATTGGGGGTTGCCTACTCGATGCTTTCGTCGCCTTCGGAATCGGCGTACAGGCACTCCCGCCCCAGCCGGTCCAGGCACAGCTCGGCCGTCCACGGCAGCATCAGCGAACCGCAGCGCGAGTCGCGGTACAGCCGCTCCAGCGGCAGCGACTTCAGCATCGCCTGCCCGCCGCAGGTGCGCAGCGCCAGCGCGCAGATGGCGTTGGCGTTCTCCATCACGGTGAAGTGGGCCGCGTACAGGCGCTGCCGGGTGTCGGCGTCAGGGTCGATACCGGCCTCGCGCACGCTGTGCAGGAACAGCGCGCGCGTCTGCTCCAGCTTGATGCGCATCTCGGCCACCGCCGCCTGCTTGGTCGGGTACATGCGCCGTTTCACCGGGGTCATGCCGGGCAGTTCGGCGCGCAGGTACTGCACGGTGAAGTCGTAGGCCGCCTGCGCGATACCCATGTAGGTGGGCGACAGCGTGGTGAACATGTGCGGATAGCGCAGCGTGGCCTGGTGGTAAACCCCTTCGGGCATCAGCCGCGCGCTGTCGGGCACGAACACGTCGTGCAGCACCAGGCTGCGGCTGACCGTGCCGCGCATGCCCAGCGGATCCCACTCACCAGAGACGCTCAGGCCAGGCGCGTCGCCGGGCACGGCGAGGTAAAGCGTGTCATGCAGCGTGGCGCCCGGGCGCTCCAGCGTGCAAAGCACGCCGAAGCAGTCGGCCGCGCCGGACAGTGAGGCGAAGATCTTGCGGCCGTTGATCCGGTAGCCGCCGTCGACCCGGCGCGCCTGCGTCGACCACGGCGCCTTGCCGGCTGCGGCGGCACCGCCTTCGGAGAAGGGCTGCGCGTACAGCTTGCCATGGCGCACGATGCGCTCGAAGTGCAGGCCGCGATGGCGCTCGTGCTCGTCGCGCTGCGCCTGACTCATGTCCATCAGGTCGGCGATGAACCCTGCGCCCATGCAGGCCGAGGCATGCATGTTGAACGACAGCGCCGTGGCTGCGCAGTGGCGGCCCAGTTCGGCCACGACGAGCGCATAGGTGGCGAAATCGGCGTCCAGGCCGCCGTGCGCGCGCGGCACGCACAACGCCAGCAGCCCGGCCTGGCGCAGGTCTTCGAAGCTGTCGAAGGGGAAACTGGCCTCCCGGTCGTGGCGCGCGGCATTGGGCGCCAGCCGGCTGCGCCCGACTTCGGCGGCACGCTCGACCAGCTCGCGCTGCGCAGGCGTGAGCGCATCGCTGGCTCCGGCAATGTGCGGCGGCAGGTAGCGCGACGCGGCGGCGGCAGTGGACAGCGGCACGTCAGGCTCCTTGCGCAGCGGCGACGCGCGCACTGGACGCGTCCATCACAGCACCTCGCCCAGCATGCGATAGTGCCCCGACTGGAACACCAGCGGCGTGACCGGCGCGTCGCTGACGCGGTGCACCTGGCCGATGAACAGCACATGGTCGCCGGCCGTCTGGCAGGACACCTGCTCGCATTCGAACACCGCGGCGCAGCCGGCCAGCACCGGCGCGCCGCCCAGGCCGCTGCTCCACAGCCCTTCGGCAAACTTGTCGGGCACCGGCGATGCGAAGCGGCGCGACAGGTCGACCTGGTTCTCGGCCAGCACGTTGACGGCAAAGTGCGCTGCGGCGATGAAGCTGTCCAGTTTGGGGCTGGCACTGCGCAGCGACCACAGGATCAGCGGCGGCTGCAGCGACAGCGCGTTGAAGGAGTTGGCCGTGAGGCCGACCGGGGCGCCGTCGGCCGCGCGGCAGCTGACGATGGTCACGCCGGTGGCAAAGCGCCCGAGTGCGGCGCGCAGCACCAGGGTCGGCAGGGCAGTGTCCACGACGGGTTGGTTCATGATCGATTCAGTGACGCAGTATCAGGCGTGCCAGGCCATAGCCCGCGGCGACGCAGGCCAGCGAGCCGAAGACATGCGCCGCGGCGTGCAGCACGGCCATGACCAGGTGGCCGCGTTGCAGCAGATGCAATGACTCGCCCGAGAAGGCAGAAAAAGTGGTCAGCCCGCCCAGGAAGCCGGTGATGACGAAGGCACGGGGCAGCTCCGACGGCCAGCGCTCGAAGCTGATCAGCGCCAGGCCGATCATGAAGCCTCCGACGCAGTTGACCAACAGCGTGCCCAGCGGAAAACCGTGCCAGACGGAATTCATCCACACACCGGCCGCCCATCGCAGCACTGCGCCCAGCGACGCACCCAGCGCCACGGCCAGCATCGTGCTCCAGGGATAGGTGCTGACCACGCTTTCGCCCCGCGGCCGCTGGTCAGGCGGCGTTGCCGGAGGCCAGGCCCCAGCGCTCGAGCGCGGCATCGTCGCTGGACCGGGCATCGACCCAGCGCGAACCTTCGGCGGTGCTTTCCTTCTTCCAGAACGGCGCCTGCGTCTTCAGGTAGTCCATCAGGAACTCACAGGCCTGGAAGGCATGGCCGCGGTGCGCCGAACTCACGGCCACCAGGACGATCTGCTCGCCCGCTTCGAGAACCCCGATGCGGTGCACGACGCGCGCCCCGCGGATGTCGAAGCGCTGCGCCGCCGCATCGATCATCGCTTCGATGGCCGCTTCGGTCATGCCCGGGTAGTGCTCCAGCTCCATGCGGCTGACGGCCTGGCCGCTGCCGTGCTCGCGCACGATGCCGACAAAGGACACCACCGCGCCGACACCGCCATCCCCGGCGCGCATCGCCGCCACCTCAGCCGACAGATCGAAGTCGGCATGCCGCACGGACACCCGGTCGGCCATGCTCAACCCCCGGTCACCGGCGGGAAGAAGGCGACCTCGGCACCGTCAGCCAGGGCCGCAGCCTCGTCGCACATCTGCTGGTTCAGCGCGCAACGCACTGCCCTGCCCCGTGCCAGCACCTCGGCATGCCGCGGGCTGCTGACAGTCAGCGCATCGCGCAGCGCTCCGACCGTACTGCCAGCCGGCATGTCGAGCCACTGCGGCCCGCCAAGGGCCTCGCGCAGCGACGCGAAGTAGCGAACCTGGACCTTCATCGTGAAAGCAGATCGGACAGGGGAAGAAAGCGTACCGCATCACAGCGGCGCAGCACCTGCCCCGGCGCGTTGTCCACCAAGCCGTCGGCCCAGACCGTGGAGGTGAGCACGCCCGAGCTCTGGTTGGCATACAGGTCGAGCCCGCCGACGGCGTTGAGCCGCACGCGCAGGAATTCTCGGCGCCGGTCCGGCTTGGGCCAGTCGAAATCGGCACGCATCGACATGCCGGGTGGTCCGGCCGGGTCGGCGCCCTGCAGCGCCCGCAGCACCGGCGCCACGCACAGCAGGTAGGTGACGAAGCTGGACACCGGGTTGCCGGGCAGGCCGATGAACAGCGCCTGCGATCCGTCGGCCCGGCGCAGCGCTCCAAAGGCCAGCGGCTTGCCCGGCTTGATGGCGACCTGCCACAGCTCCAGCCGGCCTTCTGCCATCACCGCGGGCTTGAGGTGGTCTTCTTCGCCCACCGAAACCCCTCCCGAGCTGAGCACCAGGTCGTGTCCCAGCGCCGCCGTCCGCAGCGCATCGCGGGTGGCTGGCAGCCTGTCGGGCACGATGCCCAGGTCGCTGACCTCGCAGCCGCAGCCTTGCAGCAGTGCGCGCAGCATGAAACGGTTGGAGTTGTAGATGGCGCCCGGCCGCAGCGGTTCGCCAGGCATCACCAACTCGTCTCCGGTGGACAGCAGCGCCACGCGCGGGCGGCGCCGCACCTGCAGCATGGCCGCGCCGACGCTGGCCGCCAGGCCCAGCGCCTGCGGCGTGAGGCGGGCACCACGCTCCAGCACCACGGCGCCGGCGCGCACGTCCTCGCCGCGGCGGCGGATCCAGTCGCCAGCGCAAGGCGCTTCGCGCACCCGCACGGCGCCCAGTCCCTCGCCAGGCACGGCCTCGCCTTGTTCCTGCATGAGCACGGCATCCGCACCCGCCGGAATCTGCGCACCGGTGAAGATGCGCGCCGCGGTCTGCGGCGCCAGCGGCTGGCCGACCACCCCTGCCGGGATCCGCTGGGCCACCGGCAGCAGGCTGCCGGCCGCGGCATCGGCCGCACGCAGCGCATAGCCGTCCATCGCGCTGTTGTCGGCCCCCGGCACATCCAGCGAGGAGCGCACCTCGGCCGCCAGCACCCGGCCCAGGCCGTCGAAGGTGGAGACGGTTTCGGTGTCGGTGAT
>JBEIHU010000059.1:0-19476 GCA_040381175.1 Burkholderiaceae bacterium | reverse complement strand
CAGGCGCGGCGGCTGGCGCGCGGCGCGCGCTCGGCGGCGCGGGGCGCTGCGGCGCCACCTTGGCCAGGATCACGCCACAGGCTGGGCAGGCCGCGGGCAAGGACTGGTCGGCCGGCAGATCGCGGCAGCCGCACTTGGGGCAGCGCGAGAAGCGGTAGGCAGGACCGCCGGACACGCGCTGCGTCAGCCCGCGCCGCCCTTGTTGGCCGCGGCCATCGAGCGCAGGTCCTGCCCGCCGATGGCATCGCCGCCCTGCGCCTGGTTGTGCGCATGCGCCAGGTGGTGGTAGCCGAAGGCCAGGTCGATGCCGGCGCGCAGGCCTTGCAGCTCCTCGATGCGGTTCAGCACCTGCTTGGTCAGCGCCAGCCCCATGCGCGGCTGCTGCGCGATGCGCCGGGCGATGGCGTAGGTCTCGTCCTCCAGCCGCTCGCGCGGCACCACTCGGTTGACCATGCCCATCTGGTGCGCGCGCGCTGCCGGCATGCGCTCGCCCAGGAACAGGAACTCCTTGGCGATGCGCGGGTTCAGCTCCTGCGCGTGGGCGAAGTATTCGACGCCGGGCACGCCCATGCGCACCACCGGATCCTGGAAGAAGGCATCGTCCGAGGCCACGATCAGGTCGCACACCCAGGCCAGCATCAGCCCGCCGGCGATGCAGGCGCCGTGCACCATCGCGATGGTCGGCTTCGGGATGTCGTGCCAGCGCCGGCACATGCCGATGTAGATCTCCTGCTCGCGCGCGTAGAGCTTTTCGGCGCCGGGCTTGCCGGCGTGGTCCCACCACAGCTGCACGCGCTCGAAGCTCTGGTCGCCGTCCTGCCCCGGCGTGCCGATGTCGTGGCCGGCGTTGAAATGCTTGCCGGCGCCGCGCAGCACGATCACCCGCACCGCATCGTCGTCCACCGCGCGGCGGAAGGCGGCGTCCAGCGCATAGGTCATCTGCGAGTTCTGCGCATTGCCGAATTGCGGGCGGTTGAGCGTGACCGTGGCGATGCCGTCGGCCAGCGCGTACAGCACCGGCTCGTCGGTCTCGTACTGCGGCGTGGCCATCAGCGGTCGCGGAAAGCCGGTGCGCGCTTCTCGCGGAAGGCAGCCGTACCCTCGGCGAAATCGTGGGCGCGGCCGAGTGCGCCCTGCATGCGCGCTTCCAGCGCCAGCGCCTGCGCATAGTCCATCTGCGCGGCATCGTCCAGCGCTCGCCGGGTGTCGGCCAGCGCGCGGCTGGGCATTGCCGCGAGCTTCGTCGCCAGCGCTATCGCGTTGTCCATCAGCGAAGCATCGTCCACGCATTGCCAGATCAGGCCGATGCGTTGCGCCTCCTCGGCCGGCAGCTTGTCGCCCGTCATCGCCAGACCGATGGCGCGGGCGCGGCCCACCAGCCGCGGCAGCAGCCAGGTGCCGCCGCAATCGGGGATCAGGCCGATCTTCGAGAAGGCCTGGATGAAGCTGGCGCTGCGCGCCGCCACCACCATGTCGCAGCCGAAGGCGAAGTTGGCGCCGGCACCCGCCGCCACGCCATTGACCGCGGCGATCACCGGTACCGGCATCGAGCGGATGCGCAGCGCCAGCGGCGCGTAATGCCGCTCGATCACCGCGCCCACGTCCGGCGGCGCGCCGTCGGCGGTGGCCATCTCGGGGTCGTTGAGGTCCTGCCCGGCGCAGAAGCCGCGGCCGGCACCGGTGACCACCACCGCGCGCACGGCCGCATCGTCGGCAGCGGCGTTCAGCGCGGCCAGCAATTGCTTGTGCAGCGCGCCGGTGAAGCTGTTCAGCGCGGCGGGGCGGTTCAAGGTGAGGGTGCGCACCGCACCTTGGGTGGCGATCAGCACCAGGTCCTGTTCCATGCGTGACTCCTGTGACCGGCCGGGGCGGGCCGGGTTCGATACGGCAGCATACAAGGCGCCCGGCGGTGGGCGTCGGTTCAGACGGCCTCGACGCGCAGGATCTCTTCCTCCACGTCGCGCAGCCGGTCCTTGCCGAACCAGATCTCGCCGTTGACGAAGAAGGTCGGCGAGCCGAAGGCGCCGCGCTCGTACGCCGACTGGGTGTTTTGAAGCAGCCGCTCCTTCACCTCGGGCCGCTGCGAGGTGGCGATCAGCGCTGCCGCGTCCAGCCCGGCGCGCTGCAGCGCCTCGGCGATGACCGCGTCATCGGCCATGTTCAGCTGCTGCTCCCACATCGCCGCGTATACCGCGTCCACATAGGGCGCCAGCACGCCCAGCTGCTGCGCGGCGCAGGCGCCGCGCATGATCTTCAGCGTGTTCACCGGGAAGTGCGGGTTCATCCGGAAGGCCGTCAGGCCGTGCTTCTTGACGAAGCGCGCGATCTCCAGCCGGTCATAGGCCATCTTGTGCGGGATCCCGGCGAAGGCCTCCATCGGCGAGCGGTTGTTGGCCAGCTTGAACAGCCCGCCCAGCAGGATCGGCACGTACTCGAAGCGCACGCCGGTGCGCGCCTCGATTGCCGGGATCACCTTGTGGCAGAAATAGGCATTGGGGCTGCCGAAATCGAACAGGAACTCCACCTTCACGTCCATCATGTCTCCTTGTGTGGTGCCGCCCTACCAGGCTTCCATCCAGGGCCGCAGCTCGGTCTCGTGCGTCCAGGCATCGCGTGGCTGGCAGTGGATCTGCCAGTACAGCTCGGCGATGTGCTCGGGATTCAGGATACCTGCCTGGTCCTTCAGCGCGTAGCGCTTGGGGAAGTTGCTGCGGATGAACTCGGTGTCGATGGCGCCGTCGATCACCGGGTGCGCGACGTGGATGCCCTTGGGCCACAGCTCGCGGGCCATGCTCTGCGCCAGCGCCCGCAGCGCATGCTTGGCGCCGGCAAAAGCGGCGAAGCCCTCGCGCCCGCGCAGCGAGGCGGTCGCGCCGGTGAAGAGGATGGTGCCGCGGCCGCGCGGCAGCATCGCCTTGGCGACCTCGCGGCCCATCAGGAAGCCGGCGAAGCAGCCCATCTCCCAGACCTTGAAGTACACCCGTGCCGTCGTCTCGGTGATCGGGAAGCGCACGTTGGCGCCGATGTTGAACACCGCCACCTCGATCGGCGCGATCTCGCGCTCGATGCGCTCCACCAGCGCCACCATCTCCTCTTCCTTGCGCGCGTCGCTGCCGAAGGCATGGGCCTGGCCGCCTTCGGCCACGATCTGGTCGACCAGCGGCTGCAGCTTGTCGGCATTGCGTCGCGTCACGCAGGCGATGTAGCCCTCGCGGGCGAAGCGGCGGGCGATGGCGCCGCCGGTGGCATCGCCGGCGCCGATGACGAGGATCGCCTTGGGCCGCGGCTGCATGGCTCAGCCCCAGACCTCGGCCGCCGTCTCCACCACCAGCGCCAGCTTCTTGCGCTGGTCTTCCACCGCGATGTTGTTGCCGTGCACCGTGCTGCTGAAGCCGCACTGCGGGCTCAGGCAGATCTGCTCCAGCGGCGCGTACTTCGCCGCCTCGCCGATGCGCCGCTTCAGCGCGTCCTTGCTTTCCATCGCGCCGAACTTGGTGGTCACCAGGCCCAGCACGACGATCTTGCCCTTGGACAGGTGGCGCAGCGGGCGGAAGTCGCCCGAACGCTCGTCGTCGTACTCCAGGAAGAAGGCGTCCAGGTTCATCTCCGACAGCAGCGCCTCGGCCACCGGCTCGTAGTTGCCGGCCGCCGCATGCGTGCTCTTGAAGTTGCCGCGGCACAGGTGCATGGCCAGCGTCATGCCCGCCGGCTTCAGCGCCACCACCGTGTTGATGAACTTCGCATAGCGGTGCGGCAGTTCGTTCGGGTCGTCGCCGCGCTGGCGTGCCGCCTCGCGCATCTTCTCGTCGCACAGGTAGGCCAGGTTGGTGTCGTCCATCTGCACGTAGCGGCAGCCGGCGTCGTACAGGCTGCGCAGCTCGCCGCCGTAGGCCTTGGCCACGTCGTCGTAGAAGGCGGGTTCGAGCTCGGGGTAGGCCACCCGGTCGATCCCGGCGCGGCCGCCGCGGAAGTGCAGCATCGTCGGGCTGGGGATCGTCACCTTCGGCGTCAGGCCGGCGGCGACCTGCGACTTCAGGTACTCGAAGTCGGCCTTCTGGATGTCCTTGACATGCTGCACCTTGCCGGTCACGCGGATCACCGGCGGGGCCAGCTCTTCGGTGCCGTCGGGCCGCTGGATGGTGACCGGGATGTCGGTCTTCACGCCGCCCAGCTGCTCCAGGAAATCGATGTGGAAGTAGGTGCGGCGGAACTCGCCGTCGGTGATGCTGTGCAGCCCCACGTCCTGCTGGAACTTGACGATTTCGGTGATCGCCTTGTCCTCCACCGCGCGCAGTTGTTCGGCACTGATCGACTTCTTGTTGAAGAACTGGTCGCGCGCTTCCAGCAGGTAGGCCGGGCGCAGGAAGCTGCCGACATGGTCGGCGCGGAAGGGCGGGGTGGTGCGTGCGCTCATGAAGTCTCCAGCAGTGGATGGGGCCGGCGCCGGCCCGTGCAGTCAGAACGGTAGCGCAGTTTTCGAGCAATCCAATGGATACATTTAGCCAACGTGTATCCGTACTAACCCTGATAAATGATGGACATTCATCTGGAAAAATGCAGTTTATGTATACATCACGTATTCAATTACGCCGATGAAAGCCTTCCCGCTCAATGCCTGGTATGCGGCTGCCTACGACGTGGAGGTCAAGGCCGTGCTGCTCGGCCGCACGATCTGCGGCCAGAAGATCGTGATGTTCCGGCGCAAGGACGCCACGGTCGTCGCGCTGGAAGACGCCTGCTGGCACCGGCTGCTGCCGCTGTCCAAGGGCCGGCTGCACGACGACCAGATCACCTGCGGCTACCACGGCCTGGTGTTCAACGGCGACGGCCGCTGCACCCACATGCCCTCGCAGGAGACGCTCAACCCTTCCGCCTGCGTGCGCGCCTATCCGGTGGTGGAGAAGCACCGCTTCGTCTGGGTGTGGCCCGGCGACCCGGCGCTGGCCGATCCGGACAGGATCCCCGACCTGCACTGGAACCACGATCCGGCCTGGGCGGGCGACGGCAAGCTGATCCACGTGAAGTGCGACTACCGGCTGGTGCTGGACAACCTGATGGACCTGACGCACGAGACCTACGTGCACGGCAGCAGCATCGGCCAGCTGGCCGTGGCAGAAGCGCCCTTCGTGGCGACCCACGGCCACCGCACCGCCACGGTGACGCGCTGGATGGAAGACATCGACGCCCCGCCCTTCTGGGCCGGGCAGCTGAAGCAGGCCACCGGCTACGAAGGCCGTGTGGACCGCTGGCAGATCATCCGCTTCGAGGCGCCCTGCACCATCGCCATCGACGTGGGCGTGGCGCCGGCCGGCACGGGGGCGCCGCAGGGCGACCGCTCCAAGGGCGTCAACGGCTTCGTGCTGAACACCATCACGCCCGAGACTGAACGGACCTGCCACTACTTCTGGGCCTTCGCGCGCAACTACTGCCTGCACGAGCAGCGCCTCACGCACGAGCTGCGCGAAGGCGTGTCCGGCATCTTCCGCGAGGACGAGCTGATCCTCGAGGCGCAGCAGCAGGCCATCGACGAGCGCCCGGGCTACCGCTTCTACAACCTGAACATCGACGCCGGCTCGATGTGGGCGCGGCGGCTGATCGAGCAGATGGTGCGCGCCGAGACGCCGGCGCACGAGCGCCCCGGCGTCATTCCGCTGCGCGCCGCGTGATGAATACCACCACCGACACCTCCGAGCCTTCGCAGACGGTGCGAGTGCAGTTGAAGCTGCGCGAGCTGATCCTGGGCGGCGAGCTGAAACCCGGCGCGCGCATCGCCGAACTGACGCTGGTGGAGCGGCTGAATGCCTCGCGCACGCCGATCCGCATGGCGCTGGTGCGGCTGCAGGAAGAAGGCCTGCTCGAGGCGCTGCCGCACGGCGGCTTTGCGGTGAAGGATTTCTCCGAGGCCGACATCCACGATGCCATCGAGCTGCGCGGCACGCTGGAAGGCCTGTGCGCGCGGCTGGCCGCCGAGCGCGGCGTGACCACCGTGCTGATGAGCGAGGCACGCGACTGCGTCGAGCAGATCGACGTGCTGCTGGCCGCGCCGAGCCTCAGCGAAGAGTCCTTCAGCGGCTACGTGCAGCTGAACGGCCGCTTCCACGACCTGCTGGCCGAGATGGCCGGCAGCGAGATGGTGCGCCGCCAGCTGGAGCGCGCCAAGACGCTGCCCTTCGCGTCGCCCAACGGATTCGTGCTGGCGCGAGCCACCGGGCCCGATGCGCGCGACGTCCTGGTGGTGGCGCAGGCGCAGCACCGCGCGGTGCTGGACGCGATCCGCCAGCGCGAAGGCGCGCGCGCCGAGGCGCTGATGCAGGAGCACGCGCGCAATGCCCACGGCAACCTGCGCGCCGCGCTGGCCGACCACCGCAGATGGCAGTTGGTGCCGGGCGCCAGCCTGATCCGCCGCCGCACCACCCGCTGAAGCGACGATGAAACACAACGCCCGCTGGCACAGCGCCACCCTGCGCGCGCAGCGCGACCTGAGCCCCGGCGTGCGCGAGTTCGAGATCCGCCCCGAGCACGGCGTGCGGCCGTGGAGCGTGGGCAGCCACCTGGACTTGCGCGTGCAGATCGACGGCCGCGAGGAGAAGCGCTCGTACTCGCTGGTCGGCCTGCCCGATGCTGCAGGCGCCGACGAGGTCTACCGCATCGCCGTGCGCCGCGCCGACGATGGCCGCGGCGGATCACGCTGGCTGTGGGGGCTGCAGACCGGCGACGAGCTGCGGATCGGCGAGCCCAACAACCACTTCGAGATCGGCTGGCAGGCACCCTTCACGCTGCTGGTGGCCGGCGGTATCGGCATCACGCCGATCCTGGGCATGGCGCAGCTGCTGGCCCGGCGCGGCGCACCGCTGCGCATGCTGTATGCGGCGCGTTGCGCCGACGAGCTGATCTACCGCGACGCGCTGCAGGCCGCGCTGGGCGACAGGCTGCGGCTGCTGTGCCGCGACGCCGGGCAGCGCATCGACCTGGACGCCGAGATCGCCGCGCTGCCGCCCGGCGCGCAGCTGGCGTTGTGCGGTCCGCTGCGGCTGATGGACGCGGCGCGCGAAGCCTGGCAGCGCGCCGGACGCCCCGACGCCAACCTGCGCTTCGAGACCTTCGGCAACAGCGGCGCGCAGGCCGCCGAAGCCTTCTGGGCGGAGCTGCCGCGCCACGGCCTGCGCATCGAGGTGCCGGCCGGCCGCAGCCTGCTGGACATGCTGGAAGCGCACGGCGTGCAGGCGCTGTCCGATTGCCGGCGCGGCGAATGCGGGCTGTGCGCCATCGACATCGTGTCGGTGCGGGGCATGGTGGACCATCGCGACGTGTTCTTCAGCCCGCAACAGAAGCAGGCCAACCACAAGCTTTGCGCCTGCGTGTCGCGGGTCTGCGGCGGCGGCGTGGTGCTGGATCCGGCCTTCCGGCCCGATTGAGTTAGCGTGCGGGCTCCATTCTCACGGGAGCACACGCCATGCCGGTCGAATTCATCAACCCCTCGGAACTGAGCCAGGGCACCTATTCGCACGTGGCCGCCGTCAGAGGCGGCGCGCGCACGCTGTACGTGTCGGGCCAGGTGGCGATGGACGCCGCCGGCCAGGTGGTGGGCCAGACCTTCGCCGAGCAGTGCGAGCAGGTGCTGCGCAACCTGGGCATCGCGCTGGCCGCCGGGGGCGCGCAGTACCACCACATCGTCAAGATGAACGTCTACGTGCGCGACCTGACCAGCGACAAGGTGAAGACGCTGCGCGCCATTCGCCAACGCCACTTCGGCGGCCACCAGCCGGCCAGCACGCTGGTCGGCACCACTGCGCTGGTGCACGAAGACCTGATGCTCGAGATCGAGTGCGTGGCGGTGATCGATTGATGCCGCTCGTGATCAACGGCCGCGAAGCAGGCGGCAGCCGCGCCCGCGACCGCTGCCGATACGGTGCCGCAGCCCGAGCGAGCCAGGAACACGTCGCGACCTCGGCACAGCGCCGCGACGTGCGCCCGGATGTCGCGCGGGGCGGGTGCTGCGGGTTCAGGCCTCCGCCGCGGCCGTGAGCAGGAAATGCCCACGGGCCACCGCGATCGGCAGTTCCGGGCCCTTCTGCCAGCAACGCACCTGCACCAGCGCCACGCGCGAACCCACGCGCACCACCTCGCAGGCGGCGAAGCTTTCCACCGGCCGGCCGCTGCGCAGGTAGTCGATCGAGAAGTCGATGCTCTTCGGGAACTTGGCGCCGCGCAGCGTGCGGATCAGGTGCAGCGTGGCGGCGGTCTCGCAGAAGCCGGCGATCACGCCGCCGTGCAGTGCCGGCAGGTACGGGTTGCCGATCAGCTTGTCCTGGTGGGGCAGGCGGAACAGCGGCGGCTCGGCCTGGCTGGCGGCGCGGATGCCCAGGTACTCGACATAGGGGATGGTCGTGCCGGCCAGCACCGGCTCGCTGCCCGCGGGCGCGTGCCAGCTGCTGTCGTCGGCCTCGGGGCGTGACGCCGGCTCGGCCGGCGCGCCCGGCGCCGCCCGCTTGCCGCCGGCCGTGGACAGCATGAACGAGGCTTGCACCGCGGCGATCGGCTGCTTGCGGTCGGCCTGGTAGACCTCGCCGCGCACGAAGGCCACGTTGCGGGTGACGCGAAAGCAGTGCGCGTCGCAATGCACGTCGGCCTCGGGGCCGGCCGCTCGCAGGTAGTCCATGCGCAGGTCCAGCGTGGCATAGGGCGCGCGTTCCTCCAGCGCCGTGCCCACCGCCAGGCCGCAGGCTGAATCGGCCAGCACCGTCAACGCGCCGGGGTGCAGCTGGCCGCGCAGCGGATCGCCCACCCATTCGGGCCGGGCTGGCAAGGTCATCGAGCCGCGCGACGGTTCCACCGCGGTGATGCGCGCACCGATTTCACGCATGTGCGGCGTGCGGGCCACGAACTTGCGGTTCAGGTCGTCCAGGATCGAGTGGATGCTCATGGTCGCGATGTTATCGGCCCGACAAGCTTGACCTGCGCCGGCGCAGGTGCGCCGTGGCGGCTGCGCGAGATACGCAGCCGCGCCGGGCTCAAGCCGTGCGATCGGCCGGCGCTGCGAGGTGTCGCTCGCGCAGTTCGCGCTTGAGCACCTTGCCGATGGCGCTGCGCGGCAGCTCGTCGATGAACTGCAGGTCGGCCAGGCGCTGCGTCTTGCCCACCTGCTGGTTGAACCATTGCAGCAGCTCGTCGGCCTCGACCGTGCCGCGCGGCTGGCGCACCACGTAGGCCACCGGCGTCTCGCCCCACTGCACCGACGGCACGCCGACCACGGCCACGTCGGCCACGTCGGGGTGCTTGCGCAGCACGCCTTCCAGGTCGCTGGGGTAGATGTTGAAGCCGCCGCTGATGACCATGTCCTTGCGCCGGTCGAACAGGATCAGGAAGCCGTCGGCGTCGAAGCGGCCGATGTCGCCGGTGCGGATGAAGCGTTTGCCGCCGGCGTCGTACCACTCGGCCTCCCGGGTCTTCTCCGGCTGGCGGTGGTAGCCGATCATCATGCCGCGCGAATGGCCCACCACCTCGCCGGCCGCGCCTGCAGGCACTTCCTTGCCCTGCTCGTCGATCAGGCGGATGTCATGGCCCTCGGCCGGCCGGCCCACGGTGTGCAGCTTGTCGGGAAACTCGTGTGCGTTCAGGATGCAGCTGCCGCCGCCTTCGGTCATGCCGTAGAACTCCACCAGCCCGCCAGGCCAGCGCTTGAGCACATCGGCCTTCAGCGCGGCATTGAAGGGCGCGCTGGTGCAGAACTTCATGTGGAAGGACTCCATGTCATGGCGGTCGAAGTCCGGCAGCGCCATGATGCGCTGGTACTGCACCGGCACCAGCATCGTGTGCGTGACGCGCAGCTTCTCGGCCAGCGCCAGGTAAGCGGCGGCGTCGAACCTGGCCATCAGGTGCACCGTGCCGCCGTAGGCCATCGACGGCAGGAACACCACCAGCGTGGTGTTTGAGTACAGCGGCGTGGACAGCAGCGTCACCGAATGCGGCCCGTAGCCGTAGGCGGCGCCGCGCATCACGTGCGTCCAGCGCATGCCGTGCGATTGCACGATGCCCTTGGGCGTGCCGGTGGTGCCGCTGGAATAGATGATGTTGAAGGGCCATTCGGGCTGCAGCGCCAGCGGCGCCGGTTTGGTGCCCGGCGAGGCCAGCCAGTCTTCCAGCGGCGTGCCGCCCAAGGTGGCATTCAGCGCGAGGGTGGGCAAATGCACACCCTGCAGCAGCGGCAGCGCGGCGGCGTCGGCAAACAGCAGCCGGGCCTGAGAATCGGCCAGCATCGATTCGAACTGCTCGGCCGTCACCGACGGCGCCAGCGGCGCCACCGCCACGCCGGCGCGCAGCGCGCCAAGGAACACGGCCGCATAGCGCGGCGAGCTTTGCGCGCAGATGGCGATGCTGTCGCCCTGGCGCAGGCCGTCGCGCTGCAGCGCCGCGGCCACACGGTCCATCAGCGCGTCGAGCGCCGCATAGTCGATGCATTCATCGCCCTGCACCAGCGCGGGCTGGCTGGGGCGTGCGGCGGCATGTTCGCGCACCAGGTCGGCAATGGCGCGGAAGCTCGGGTCGGCTGCGGTGCTGTTCATCGTGTCCTTGGGGTCGGCTGCCGCTTGCATTGTGCCCAGGCTCGTAGCATCGGCCCCCGGCCCGCCACTGGAGGATTCACCTTGAACCAGCCCGACGCCAGCGCGCTGAAGCAGCGCATCGATTCCATCTTCGACGCCGCCGCGCCGAGCGGCGGCCCCGGCTGCGTGGTCGGCGTGCAGCGCGGCGGCGAGACGCTGTTCCGCGGCGCCTATGGCCTGGCCAGCCTGGAGCTGGCGGTGCCGCTGACGCCGCGCTCGCGCTTTCGCATTGCCTCGGTGTCGAAGCAGTTCACCGTGACGGCGGTGCTGATGCTGGCCGCCGCAGGCCGGCTGCGGCTCGAAGACGAGGTGCATCGCCATGTGCCGGAGCTGGCACAGCTGCCCCAGCCGGTGACGCTGGAGCAGCTGATGCGCAACACCAGCGGGCTGCCGGACTTCCTGGAGATGCTGCGCCTGGGCGGGGTGGGTCTGGAGGCGCGCATCGACCGCGCCACGATGTTGCACTGCATCGCCCGCAACCGGCACCTGAACTTCGCGCCCGGCAGCCGTTTCCTGTACAGCAACAGCAACTTCCTGCTGCTCGGCCTGGTGGTCGAGCGCGCGGCCGGCTGCAGCCTGGGCAGCTTCCTGCAGCAACAGGTCTTCGGCCCGCTGGGGCTGCGCGACACCGTGCTGGACCTGGCCGGCGACATGCCTCTGCCGCGCCTGGCCACGCCCTATCTGCCCGACGGCTCGGGCGGCTGGCGCCGGGCGAGGCACGGCTTCGAGCATGGCGGCGAAGGCGGGCTGGTGTCGTCCGTCGACGACCTGCTGGCCTGGACCCTTGCCTTGACCAGGCCGCCGGCGGGCGGGGTGCCGGCGGGGCTGCTGCAACAGTTGGCCAGCCCGACGCGGCTGGCCGGGGGCCAGGCCTCACCCTACGCCTGCGGCCTGGAGCACAGCATCGTCGAGGGCCAGCCCGCCATCGGTCACGGCGGGCTTTGGCCCGGGTTTCGTACCGAGTTGCTGCACCTGCCGGACAGCGAGCTGAGCGTGGTGGTGATCTCCAACAACGGCGCCAGCAACCCTTACCGCCTGGCACGCGAGGTGGTGCAGGCGGTGCTGGCGCCGTCGGCCGCCTCGGCGTCGCCGCCCGATGTCAAGGGCCTGGTGGACAGCTGGCTGTGCGCCGCGACGCCAGCGTTCTTCGACTTGGGCCCACAGGGCGGCGAGCTGTGCGCCACGCAATGGGGTGTGCCCTTCATCCTGCAGCCGCAGGCCGATGGCAGCTGGCTGCCGTTGCGCCCGGCCTATGAATTCACCCTGCGGCGCGGCGCCGGCGACACGCTGAGCGTCGACCTGGGCGCCGGCCTGCAGCCGGTCTTCACCCGGCTGGCTGAGCGTGCGCCGCCCCCGCCCGGCCCGGCCGGCCGCTATCGCAGTGAGGACCTGGATGCCGAATGGCTCATCGAGCCTGCCGATGCCGGCTGGGCGGTGCGCGTGAGCGGCCCGCTTGCCCGCGGCGTGACCTGGACGCTGCACGGCCTGACGGAGGACCTGGTGGAGGTGCGCGGCCTGGGCGCCGGCATGCCGGTGGCCCAGTTGGCGCGGCTGCAGCGCGACGCTGCGGGGCACATCGTTGCGCTGCAAGTGCACAGCAGCCGCATCCGCGGGCTGAGTTTCGTGCGCCTGTAGCCCCATGCAGGCACGTGCCGCGGCCGCGACGCAAGAACCCGTTGGCCTGCGCCGACACTGCCGCTGTCGGAACATTCCGCGACGGCAGGCCTGCGATCGCAAGGGAGGCAACGGGCATGAAACGCGCCAGCGCGTGGCTGATCTTGTCGAGCAGCCAGAGCCTGCCCGCGCGGGCGGCGCTGGACGTGGGCGACACCGCGTCCGGCTTCAGCGTGCCGGCGGCGCCGGGCGGCAAGGTGGCCTGTACCTCCATACCTACCCGAGCGTGAATCCGAGCAGGCATGTCGAGAACACGCTGGCGGCGTTGGAGAAATGGGCCAAGGGGAACCCGCCCCGCGTGCGCTAGACTGCTCGCCATGTTCACGTCACGCAAGCACAGGTCGCCGGACCGGGGAGCCTGGCCCTGGCGTCGCTGGCATCCGCTCGGATAGCTTGCCGCTGGCCATCGGGCCGGCATCCCCACCCTTGCAGATTCGTTGTGCCGCAGCCGGCTCGAGCCCGCCGGCACGGGAGTCCTAAGCAGCAGAGGAATCGACGTGATCACCGAACTCGAGTTCAAGAGCCTGAGCGCCCAGGGCTACAACCGCATCCCGCTCATCGCGGAAGCCTTCGCCGACCTGGAAACCCCGTTGTCGCTGTATTTGAAGCTGGCCTATGCCAGCGGCGGCGGCAAGCACAGCTTCTTGCTGGAAAGCGTGGTTGGCGGTGAGCGCTTCGGCCGCTATTCCTTCATCGGCCTGCCCGCGCGCACGCTGCTGCGCGCCACGGGCTTTCGCACCGAGGTGGTGACCGACGGCGAGGTGGTGGAGGTGAACGAAGGCAACCCGCTGGACTTCATCGCCGAGTACCACAAGCGCTTCAAGGTGGCGCTGCGTCCCGGGCTGCCGCGCTTTTGCGGCGGGCTGGCCGGTTACTTCGGCTATGACACGGTGCGCTACATCGAGCCCAAGCTGGCTGCCACGCACAAGAGCGGCGGCATCGACACGCCGGACATCCTGCTGCTGCAGTGCGAGGAACTGGCGGTCATCGACAACCTGTCGGGGCGGCTGTACCTGATCGTCTATGCCAACCCGGCCGAACCCGAGGCTTTCCCCAAGGCCAAGCGGCGGCTGGCGGCCTTGAGCGACAAGCTGCACTACAGCGTGACCGCACCGGCGGTCAAGCGCGGGCCCTCGCATTCGGTCGAGCGCGAGTTCGCCAAGGACGACTACCTGGCGGCGGTGCTGAAGGCCAAGGAGTACATCGCCGCCGGCGACATGATGCAGGTGCAGGTGGGCCAGCGGCTGCGCAAGCGCTACACCGAAAGCCCATTGAGCCTGTACCGCGCGCTGCGCTCGCTGAATCCCAGCCCGTACATGTACTTCTACGACATGGGCGACTTCCAGATCGTCGGCGCCAGCCCGGAGATCCTGGTGCGGCAGGAAACCACGCCCGAAGGCGAGAAGATCACCATCCGCCCGCTGGCCGGCACGCGGCCGCGCGGCGCCACGCCCGAGCAGGACAAGGCGCTGGAAGAAGAACTCAGCGGCGACCCGAAGGAGCGTGCCGAGCACGTGATGCTGATCGACCTGGCGCGCAACGACATCGGCCGCATCGCGAAGACCGGCAGCGTCAAGGTGACCGAGGCCTTCGCCATCGAGCGCTATTCGCACGTGATGCACATCGTCAGCAACGTCGAGGGGCTGTTGCAGGGCGGCATGAGCAGCCTGGACGTGCTCAAGGCCACCTTCCCGGCCGGCACGCTGACTGGCGCGCCCAAGGTGCGGGCGATGGAGATCATCGACGAGCTGGAGCCGGTCAAGCGCGGCATCTATGGCGGAGCAGTCGGCTACCTGAGCTTTGCCGGCGACATGGACGTGGCCATCGCCATCCGCACCGGCATCGTCAAGGACGGCACGCTGTACGTGCAGGCCGCGGCCGGCGTGGTGGCCGATTCGGTGCCCGAGTTGGAGTGGAAGGAAACCGAGGCCAAGGCGCGCGCGCTGATGCGCGCGGCCGAACTGGTCGAGGAGGGGTTCTGATGACGCCCCCGAAGTCACTCCGTTCTCTGTCCCGCGAGGGGGCGCATGCCTGCCTTGGGGCAGCGCGGCGGGAGGCATGACATGCTGCTGATGATCGACAACTACGACAGCTTCACCTACAACCTGGTGCAGTACTTCGGCGAGCTGGGCGAGGAGGTGCGGGTCTTCCGCAACGACCAGATCACGCTCGAAGGCATCGAGTCGCTGAAGCCCGGTTCGCTGGTTCTGTCGCCGGGGCCCTGTTCACCGGCCGAGGCCGGCATCTGCATCGAGGCCATCCGCCACTTCCAGGGCAAGCTGCCGATCCTGGGCGTGTGCCTGGGGCACCAGTCCATCGGCGCGGCGCTGGGCGGCAGGATCGTGCGCGCCAAGGTGCAGATGCATGGCAAGACCAGCGTCATTCACACCGACGGGCGCGGCGTCTATGCCGGCCTGCCCGAGCGCTTCACCGTCAACCGCTACCACTCGCTGGTGATCGAGCGCTCGAGCCTGCCGGCCGAACTGGAGGTCAGCGCCAGCGCCGACGACGACGGCGAGATCATGGGCGTGCGCCATCGCGCCCTGGCCGGCACTCGCACGCCGCTGGAAGGCGTGCAGTTCCACCCGGAGTCGATCATCAGCGAGCATGGCCATGCGCTGCTGAAGAACTTTCTGGAGGCCGCGCGATGATCGTCGACCTGCGCAGCGACACCGTCACCCGGCCCACGCCGGCGATGCGCGAGGCGATGCACCGCGCCGAGCTCGGCGACGACGTCTTCGGCGACGACCCGTCGGTCAACGCGCTGCAGGAGCAGATCGCCGCCATGCTGGGCAAGGAGGCGGCGCTGTTCATGCCCAGCGGTACGCAAAGCAACCTGGCCGGCATCATGAGCCACTGCGGCCGCGGCGACGAATACATCGTCGGCCAGGGCGCGCATTGCTATCGCTACGAGGCCGGCGGCGCGGCGGTGCTGGGCAGCGTGCAGCCGCAGCCGCTGCCCAACCAGCCCGACGGCAGCCTGGCGCTGGCCGACATCGAAGCCGCGATCAAGCCCGACGACGAGCATTTCGCGCGCAGCCGATTGCTGGCGCTGGAGAACACCCTCGGTGGCAGGGTGCTGCCGTCCGGCTATCTGGCCGAGGCCACCGCGCTCGCGCGCCAGCGCGGCCTGGGCACGCACCTGGACGGCGCGCGGCTGTTCAATGCGGCGGTGGCGATGGGCGGCGATGCGCGGACGAATGCACGGACCATCGCCGGGCACTTCGACAGCGTCTCGGTGTGCTTCAGCAAGGGCCTGGGCGCGCCTGTGGGCTCGGCGCTGGTGGGTCCGAAGGAGCTGATAGCGCGCGCGCACCGCTGGCGCAAAATGCTGGGCGGTGGCCTGCGCCAGGCCGGCGTGCTGGCCGCGGCGGCTTCGTACGCGCTGCAACACCACATCGATCGCCTTGCCGAGGATCATGCGCTGGCGGCCCGCCTGGCCCAGGGCATCGGCGGCATCGACGGCCTGGAGGTGCTGACGCCGCAGACCAACATCGTCTTCGCCTCCGCGCGAGGCGGACGCGGGCCGGCGCTGCTGGCGCACCTGCGCTCGCAGTCTGTGCTCGCGACCGGGCTGACCGGCCTGCGCTTCGTCACCCACCTGGATGTCGACCGCGCCGGCATCGAACGCGCGATTGCCGCCGTGCGCGGCTTCTTCGAGGATCACTGACATGCCCATCTCGAACACCGAGGCACTGACGCGCTGCATCGACCACCGCGAGATCTTCCACGACGAGATGCTGTCGGTGGTGCGCCGCATCATGAGCGGCGAGATGTCGCCGGTGATGATGGCCGCCATGCTGATGGGCCTGCGCGTCAAGAAAGAGACGATCGGCGAGATCACCGCCGCGGCCCAGGTGATGCGCGAGTTCGCCACCAAGGTGGAGGTGGCCGACCGCATGCACCTGGTGGACATCGTCGGCACCGGCGGCGACAGCTCGCACAGCTTCAACATCAGCACCTGCAGCATGTTCGTCGCCGCGGCTGCCGGCGCGCGCGTCAGCAAGCATGGCAACCGCGGCGTGAGCAGCAAGTCCGGCAGTGCCGACGTGCTGGAGTCGCTGGGCGTGCCGATGACGCTCAACGCCCAGGCCATCAGCCGCTGCATCGCCGACACCGGCATTGGCTTCATGTTCGCGCCCAACCACCACCCGGCGATGAAGAACGTGGCGCCGGTGCGCAAGGAGCTGGGCGTGCGCACCATCTTCAACATCCTCGGGCCGCTGACCAACCCGGCCGATGCGCCGAACATCCTGATGGGCGTGTTCCACCCCGACCTGGTGGGCATCCAGGTGCGCGCGCTGCAGCGCCTGGGTGCCGAGCATGCAGTGGTGGTCTATGGCCGCGACGGCATGGACGAGGTTTCGCTCGGCGCTGCCACGATGGTCGGCGAATACAAGGACGGCGGCATTCACGAGTACGAGATCCACCCCGAGGACTTCGGCCTGACCATGGCCAGCAATCGCGCGCTGAGGGTCGATTCGGCTGAAGGCTCGAAGGCGTTGCTGCGCTCGGTGCTCGACGACGAGCCCGGCCCGGCGCGCGACATCGTGCTGCTCAATGCGGGCGTGGCGCTGTATGCGGCCGATGTGAGCCGGACCATGGGCGAGGGCGTGGCGCTTGCCCGCGAGGCGATCGCCTCGGGCAGGGCGCTGGCCAAGATGCACCAGTTCATCGCGCGCAGCAAGGAACTGGCGGCAGCATGACGGAGCACCTTGTCTGCCGGGGGCGCAATGCAGAGCGCGGCGTGCCGAGGGGTTGTCGATGAGCGACATCCTGCAGCGCATCGTCGCGGTCAAGCGCGAGGAGATCGCCGAGGCGAAGCGACTGTGCGATGGGGCATCGATGCGCCGCGAGGCGCTGGCCCGGCCGCCGGCGCGCGATTTTGCCGGCGCATTGCGCGCCAAGACCGGCGCCGGGCAGGCTGCGGTGATCGCAGAGATCAAGAAGGCCAGCCCGAGCAAGGGCATCATCCGAGAGCATTTCGAGCCGGCGCAGATCGCCGCGTCTTACGCGCGCCATGGCGCGGCCTGCCTCAGCGTGCTCACCGACCGGGCCTTCTTCCAGGGCGAGGCCGGCGACCTGAAGCAGGCGCGCGCGGCCTGCAGCCTGCCGGTGCTGCGCAAGGACTTCATGGTCGATGCCTACCAGGTCGACGAGGCGCGGGCCTGGGGCGCCGACTGCATCCTGCTGATCGCCGCCTGCCTGGACGATGCGCAAATGGCCGACCTGGAAGCCCAGGCGCTGGAGCTGGGCATGGCGGTGCTGGTCGAGGTGCACGACGGCGACGAACTCGAGCGGGCGCTGCAGCTGAAGACGCCGCTGCTGGGCATCAACAACCGCAACCTGAAGACCTTCGAGGTCGCGCTCGACACCACGCTGGGGTTGCTGGCACTCGTGCCCGCCGACCGGCTGCTGGTCACCGAAAGCGGCATCCTCGGCCGCAGCGACGTGCAGCGCATGCGCACGGCCGGCGTGCATGCTTTCCTGGTCGGCGAGGCCTTCATGCGGGCCGGCGATCCGGGCGCCGCGCTCGCCGATCTGTTTTGCTGAGCCAGCGCCTGGAGGCCCGGGGGTGGATCGCCCCCTGCGTGCCGATGGCGTCGCAAGCGCCTTGCGGGCGGCATGCGCGCCGGGCCGCTCCCAAGCGCTCATTCCGCAGTGCGCGGCATGGAGGGTAGTCCGGTGAGCTTGGCTGCGAACCGGTTGGTCGAGCCTATCGGCCGCCAGGTGGAGTCATTCCGCGGCGACTGGGCGCCGCTGTTGCGAGCCTGGGCCGACAGCCAGGCCGGCCGCAGCCTGATCGAACGGGTGGACGCGCGCCTCGCTGCAGGCGCCACGATCTTTCCGGCACAGGTGTTCCGCGCGTTGGCGCTGACACCGCTATCGGAGGTGCGGATACTGATCCTTGGTCAGGACCCCTATCACGGTGCGGGCCAGGCAGAAGGGCTGGCCTTTTCGGTGCCGCCGGGCCAGCGCCTGCCGCCCAGTCTGCGCAACATCGTCAAGGAACTGCAGCGCGACCTGGGTCCGACGATGCAGCCTTCGGGCAGCCTGCTCGCCTGGGCGCGTCAGGGGGTGCTGCTCTTGAACACCTCGCTGACTGTGGAAGAGGCGCGTGCAGGAAGCCATGCCAGTTTCGGATGGCAAGTGCTTACTGACAAAATTGTCATGGCGATTGCTGAACACACTCGGCCCAAGGTGTTCATGCTTTGGGGCGCGCATGCGCAGGCGAAGGCCGCACTGGTGGCGGGCATCGGGGCGCGTCACCTGGTATTGCAGTGCAACCACCCGTCGCCGCTGTCCGCCACCCGGTCACCGCTGCCGTTCCTGGGCTGCGGGCATTTCGGGCGGGCGCAAGCTTTCCTGTCGGCAGCGGAACCCGGCATCCCGGTGCCGGACTGGCGGCTGGATGACCAGCGTTCACACTGCGGTGACAGCCGGATCGACATCGAACAGTGATACAGTTGCAGGTTCGCCTCGGAGGGGTGCCCGAGTGGCTAAAGGGGGCAGACTGTAAATCTGTTGGCTTACGCCTACGCTGGTTCGAATCCAGCCTCCTCCACCAAGGCGACGCGAAGGAACGCGCGGGAGTAGTTCAATGGTAGAACCTTAGCCTTCCAAGCTAATGACGCGGGTTCGATTCCCGCTTCCCGCTCCAGCCGGAGCTGGTCGTCACAGGCCTGGATATTGCGGTGTCCAGGCCCGTGCCGATGCCCATGTGGCTCAGTGGTAGAGCACTCCCTTGGTAAGGGAGAGGTCGCGCGTTCGATCCGCGCCATGGGCACCAACCGCAGGCGTTGTCTGGATATTGGCTCAATTCAGGAGAAGTCGAAATGGCAAAAGGAAAATTCGAACGCACGAAGCCGCACGTGAACGTGGGCACGATCGGGCATGTGGACCATGGCAAGACGACGCTGACGGCGGCGATCACGACGGTGCTGTCGGCCAAGTTTGGCGGCGAGGCCAAGGCCTACGACCAGATTGACGCGGCGCCGGAGGAAAAGGCGCGAGGCATCACCATCAACACGGCGCACGTCGAATACGAGACGGCCAACCGGCATTACGCGCACGTGGACTGCCCGGGGCACGCCGACTACATCAAGAACATGATCACCGGTGCGGCGCAGATGGACGGGGCCATCCTGGTGGTGTCGGCGGCCGACGGCCCGATGCCGCAGACGCGCGAGCACATCCTGCT
>JBEIHU010000058.1:0-19540 GCA_040381175.1 Burkholderiaceae bacterium | reverse complement strand
CGGCGCTGGCCTTCACCTGGTGGGCCTGGTGGCTCGGCGATTCACTGGGGGTGCTGATCGCGGCGCCGGCCGTGCTGACGCTGATCGGCCGGCCGCGCAGCGCCTGGGCTGCGCGGCGCGGCACCGTGGCCGTGCCGCTGCTGCTGGCGACCGCGCTGCTGGTGGCTGCCACCGTGGCGGTGGCGCGCTGGGACGCGCAGCGACTGCGCAGCTCTTTCGAGCGGCATGCCGCCGCGGCGGGCGACGGGGTGGCCGCATGGTTGGCCGGCCCGCTGCAGGCGTTGCAGGCCATGCATGGCGTGTTCGAGGCGCAACCGCAGCTGTCTCGCGAGGGGATGCGCAAGGCCACGAGCGGGTGGCTGCAGCAACCTCTGCACCTGCAGGCCATCGGCTTCAGCGAACGCGTGCCGCGCGCGCACATCGCAGGTTTCGAGGCTGCGGTGCGTGCCGAGGGTCCGGCTGATTTCCGTGTCTTCGACCAAGCGGCGCGGGCAGCCCGTGCGGCCGAGGAGGATCTGGTCGTCGTCCGCTACATCGAGCCGCAGCAGCGCAATGCCGCGTCTCTGGGCGTCAATGCGCTGTCCATCGACGCAGCCGCCGAGGCCATCCGCCGCGCGCAGCGCAGCGCGATGCCCAGCGCCACAGCCGGCTTGCGCCTGTCACAGGAGTCGGCCGATCAGATCGGCGTGGTCATCTACCAGGCACTGCCGGGGACACCGTCGGCGCCGGGCCGCGGCTTGGTCTTCGTGACACTGCGCATGGAAGATGCGCTGGGCGCACAACTGCAGCACAACGGCGGCGGCTTGCGATGGTGCCTGGTGGACCGCGATCCCGACAGCCCGCAACGCCGGCTGGCCGGCCCGCCGGGCTGCGACAACGCTGCCCGGCTGCAACTTGCCTACGATCGCCGGCTGAGCTTTGCCGGGCGCGAATGGGAGCTGCGTTTCGACGCCCGGGCCGAGCAGCTGGCTGAAGCGCAGCATGCCAAAGCGTGGCTGTTCTCGATGCTCGGGCTGGCAGCGGCGTCTTTGCTCGGTGCACTGCTGCTGATCGTCACTGGCCGGGCGCGCCGCATCGAGATGGCCGTGGAGGAGCGCACCCTCGAGCTGCGCCACGAGGTGGCCGAACGCCAGCGCTCCGAGGCGGCTCTGCGGGCCAGCGAGGTTCAGCTGCGCGCCATCCTCGACACGGCGAGGGTGGGCATCGTCAAGACCGACCTGGACGGCAGGATCCTGATGGCGAACCCGGCCTATGGCCGCTTGCTCGGCTACAGCGATGAAGAGTTGATGCAGCTGGACATCGGCCAAATCACCCACTCCGAAGACCGGCTCGAGGACAGCCGGATGCTGCCGGCGATGCAACGTGGCGAATGCGATGTCTACCGCTGCGAGAAGCGCTTGCTCGGGAAGGACGGCAGCGTGGTGAACACGATGCTGACGTTCGCGCTGCTGCGCGATGCCGAAGGCAAGCCGGAATTCACGGTCGGGGTGGTCGAGGACATCGGCGAACACCTGCGCCTGGCCGAGGCGGAGCGCGCGCGCGACCGTGCGGAAAGCTCGAACCGCGCCAAGAGCGAGTTCGTCTCGCGCATGAGCCACGAACTGCGCACGCCACTGAACGCGATGCTCGGTTTTGC
Organism: Burkholderiaceae bacterium; assembly: GCA_040381175.1. Lineage (GTDB taxonomy): Bacteria > Pseudomonadota > Gammaproteobacteria > Burkholderiales > Burkholderiaceae_C > Rubrivivax. The sequence continues at coordinate 17,904 of JBEIHU010000058.1, read as the reverse complement.
GCAACTGCTGAGTCTGGACCGCAAACCGGCGCTGGCCGAACACCAGCGCGCCTGGGCCGGGCAGGTCCAGCAGGCAGGCTGGCACTTGCTGCACATGATCAACGACACACTGGACCTGTCGCGCATCGAGTCCGGCATGCTCAAGCTGGAGCCAGTGGCGCTGGAAGTGGGGCCGCTGGTCAGCGCGGCGCTGGCGATGGTCGAGCCCGCGGCCGAAAAGCGCAGCCTGCACCTCGAACAGAAACTCGACCGGCGCGCGCGCGCCGTTCTGGGCGACGAAACCCGGATCAAGCAGATCCTGACCAACCTGCTGAGCAACGCGGTCAAGTACAACGTCGATGGCGGCCACGTCGTGGTTCGATCGCGTGCCGCCGAAGCCCAGGCGATCGAGATCGTGGTCAGCGACAGCGGGATGGGGATGACCCGCGCCCAGATGGACGAGCTTTTCCAGCCCTACAACCGGCTGGGCCGAGAGCGCACGTCGGTGGAAGGCACCGGCATCGGGCTGGTCATCAGCCGCCGGCTGGCCGAACTGATGGGCGGCTCGCTGCGCGCGCAGAGCGTGGCCGGCGAGGGCTCGAACTTCATCCTGACGCTGCCAAGGGCGCCCCAGGCCGATGGCACGCTGGTTGCCGATAGCGAGCTGCCGCACGAGCCGGCCAGCCACCTTCAGCGGCAGGTGCATTACATCGAGGACAACGAGACCAACATCGAGGTCATGCGCGGCATGCTCTTGCGCCGGCCGCAGGTGAGCCTGAGCGTGTCAATGAACGGGCTGGACGGGCTGGCAGCAGTGCGCCAGCGCCGGCCCAACCTGATCCTGCTGGATATGCACCTGCCCGACATCGACGGCCTGGAGCTGCTGCGCCACCTGAAGGAAGACGACGATCTGGGCAGCATCCCGGTGGTGGTGGTTTCGGCCGACGCCACCACAGCCCACATCGAGGCCGCGCTGACGGCCGGTGCCGCGCACTACGTCACCAAGCCCGTCAACCTGGTCAGCTTTCTGACGGTCCTCGACGAGTTGCTGGATGACACCGACACCCACTTCGGCTCTGGTTGGATGCCAATCGATCCAAAAAGTTAGCGTTTGCTCTCTATTTGAGGATTTAAGGGAAAGGGCCTGCACGCCATTCAATTGCCGGCCCGATTCAATCAGCACTCTCGGTCGAGGAGTGCTAAAATAATTGAACCAAAGTTCACGAGGAATGTCAGATCCCCCAATGAACAGTCCCGCCACCACCGCACTCTCCGTCCGTGACCCGTGGTCACTGGTGCCGCCCGTCGGCAATCTGGATGCCTACATCGCGGCCGTGAACCGCATCCCGCTGCTGTCTGCGCAGGAAGAGGCGTCGTGCGCGCAGAGGTTGCAGACGAATGGCGACGTCGAGGCGGCTGGCCGGTTGGTGCTTTCGCACCTGCGGCTGGTGGTATCGGTCTCGCGCCAGTATCTGGGCTATGGCTTGCCGCAGGGCGACCTGATCCAGGAAGGCAACGTCGGGCTGATGAAGGCGGTGCGCCGCTTCGACCCGGCCCAAGGCGTACGCTTGGTCAGCTACGCACTGCACTGGATCAAGGCCGAGATCCACGAGTACATCCTGCGCAACTGGCGCATGGTAAAGGTGGCGACCACCAAGTCGCAGCGCAAGCTTTTCTTCAACCTGCGCTCGATGAAGCAGCGCCTGAAGAACGGTGCGGTGGACTCCGATACCCACCGCGCAACCCTGTCGCCGGACGAAATCCATGTCGTGGCGCGCGAGTTGAACGTCAAGCCCGAAGAAGTGCTGGAGATGGAAACCCGCCTGTCAGGCGGCGACGTGGCGCTCGAGGCGCAGAACGACGACGGCGAGGAAGCGTTCGCGCCGATTGCCTACTTGGCCGATGATTCGCAGGAGCCGACGCGCGCGATCGAGGCACGCCATCGCGACTGGCTTGCCGGCGACGGGATCAATCAGGCGCTGGAGGTGCTGGACGCACGCAGCCGGCGCATCGTCGAGGAACGCTGGCTCAAGGTCAATGACGACTCTAGCGGCGGCATGACGCTGCACGACCTGGCCGCCGAGTACGGCGTCAGCGCCGAGCGCATCCGCCAGATCGAGGTGGCCGCGCTGAAGAAGATGCGCAAGGCGCTGGAGCCGGCCGGCTGAAGCGCCGGACGGTGTCTGCGTTCAGCACAGGCCGCCTGATGCGGCCTGTTTGCAGCCGGCAATGGCCTGGCGACTTCAGGCAGGATCCTCGGCAAGCAACAGCTTGAGGTCGTGGGCCAGCGCCTCGGCACCGCTGCCGTAGCGCACGAACAGCCGCACCTTGCCCTGCGCATCGAAGACATAGGTGCCCGCCGTGTGGTCGACCGTGTAGCTGCCCTCGGTCTTGCCTGGCACCTGGGCATAGAAGACCTTGAAGTTCTTGGCCACGGCCTGCGTCTGCTCGGGCGTGCCGCGCAGCGCGATGAAGGCCGGGTCGAAGCTGGCCATGTAGGCCCTCAGGATTTCCGGCGTGTCACGCTCTGGATCGACGCTGACGAAAACGCCTTGCAGGCGATCGCCGTCCTTGCCCAGCTGGCGCTTGACTGCCGCCAGCTCGGCCAGCGTGGTAGGGCACACGTCCGGGCACTGGGTGAAGCCGAAGAAGACCAGCGTGACCTTGCCTTTGAAGTCGGCCAGCGTGCGCATCTTGCCGTCGGCATCGGGCAGCGCCAGTTCTCGCGCGTACTGCGCGCCGGTGATGTCCACCGCCTTGAACGATGGCTTGCTCGCCCTGCCGGACAGACGGTCGCAGCCCGCCAGCAGCCCCAGGGCGAAGGCCGCCAGCACGGCGGTACGCTTCATTGGATCCATGGGCTGATGTAGTGGTCGAGAAGGAACGCGCTGAACAGCAGGCTCAAGTACAGGATCGAGTAGCGGAAGGTGCGCCGCGCCAGCGCATCGGTGTAATCCCGCCACAACTGGAATGCATAGGCGATGAATACCAGCCCCAGCACCAACGCGCTGAGCAGGTAGAGCCAGCCGCTCATGCGGTAGGTGAATGGCAGCAGCGTCGCGGCGAACAGCACCAGCGTGTAAAGCAGCACATGCAGCCGGGTGAATTCGGCGCCGTGGGTGATGGGCAGCATCGGCAGGCCCGACTTGCGGTAGTCCTCGGCACGGTACAGCGCCAGCGCCCAGAAATGCGGCGGCGTCCACAGGAAAATGATCAGGCACAGCATCAGTGCTTCGGGCCCCACCTCGTTGCGCATCGCCGCCCAGCCCAGCACCGGCGGCATGGCGCCAGAGGCGCCGCCGATGACGATGTTCTGCGGCGTCATCGGCTTGAGCACCAGCGTGTAGATCACCGCATAGCCGACGAAGGTGGCGAAGGTCAGCCACATGGTCAGCGGGTTGACCCACACGTACAGCAGCGCGCTGCCAATGGCGCACAGCACGGTCGAGAAAACCAGCGTCTGCGCGGTGGTGAGCTCACCCTTGGCGGTGGGCCGCCAGGCGGTGCGCGCCATCTTCGAATCGATGTGCTGTTCGACCAGGCAGTTGAAGGCTGCCGCCGCGCTGGCCACCAGCCATATGCCCAGCGTGGCCGGTGCGGCCAAGCGCAGATCGGGCCAGCCGGGTTCGGCCAGCAGCATGCCGATCAGCGCGCAGAACACGATCAGTTGCACCACGCGCGGCTTGGTCAGGGCGTAGTACTGGGCCCAGCGGTTGGCGCCTGGAGCCCGTGTGGCGAGGGTCTGCGACATGGGGTGCGCCGATTCTAGGAGCGCTGCCGATCCATCAACGCGTGCGCCAGCAAGGCACTCAGCACCGCCACCAGCGCGGCCGCGCCTGCCGAATGGGCCAGCGCAGCGGCCAGCGGCCAGCCCAGCACCACGTTCGACAGCCCGCTGGCCACCTGCAGCAAGGTCAGCAGCAATACGGCAACGGCAGCGCGCCGCTGGCCGAGGTGGTGCCACAGCGCATGGGCCAGCGCCAGCAGGGCCAGGCAGGCGACCACGGCGAACAGCCGATGCACCATGTGGATGGCGACCAGCGCCTGGAAAGGCAGGAAGTCGTTGTCGCCGGCGCGGCCCAGCTCGCGCCCGAGGGTGAAGCCGTGGCCGAAGTCCATCTCCGGCCACCAGGACCCGTTGCATTTCGGGAAGCCGCTGCAGGCCAGCACGGCATAGTTGGTGCTGACCCAGCCGCCCAGCGCGATCTGCAGCACGAGGATCGCCATCGCCGCCAACAGAAGCCGGCCGGCCCAGCGCGGCCAGCGCAGCATCCGCCCGCGCAGGACTTCGTGCTGGGCCACCAGCAGCGCCAGCAGGAACAGTCCGCCCAGCAGGTGCAGCGTCACGATTAGCGGCTTCAGCTTCCAGGTGACGGTGAGCGCGCCGAACAGGCCCTGTATCAGCACCCATACCAGCGTGCCGGTGGCCCACCAGGGCGACAGCGGCAGGCTGCGCCGGTCGGCCCAGCTGGCCACCGTCATCACCACGATCAGCGCGCCGACGGTCATCGCCAAGTAGCGGTGGATCATTTCTATCCAGGCCTTGCTGAAGGTCACCGGCCCGGTAGGCTGCGCCGTCTGTGCGGCATGGATGTCGGCGGCCGCGCCGATGGGGCTGGCATGGCCGTAGCAGCCAGGCCAGTCGGGGCAACCCAGGCCGGAATCGCTGAGCCGGGTGAATGAGCCGAAGACGATCAGGTCGAAGGTCAGGAAGGCCGTCAATGCGGTAAGCGCGAGCAAGCGGCCTCGGCTATCGGCCCTGGCCTGGCGCAGCCACACCCAGCCCAGAGGGAGCAGCGCCATGGCGCTGGCCAGCAGAAGCAGTCGAAGGCTGGGCGCAAGGTCCATCGAGGGGCTCAGCGGCCCGCCCGGTCCCAGGAGGACGAGGCACGCAGCAGGCGGTCCAGATCGCGCTTGGCACGCGCAGGGTCGGTATCGGCCGGCATGCGCAGCATCCACTCGCCCATCGGGTCGACCAGGTAGAGGTGGTCCTCGAGTGTGCGGCCGGCCTCGGGCTGCAACCATGCCGCCAGCGCATCGCGCGGTGCTCTCAGGACCTGCAGCGACGGGTCTGACTCCAGCGCCCTGCGCAGCGCCGGCGGGACCTCGGCGCCATCGGTGACGAGCCAGAGCTTGTCGATGCGGTCTCGCTCGCGTCCCACCATCTCGCGCAGCTGCCGCTGCAGGTACAGGCGCTTCTCGCAGTCGGCCCGGCAGTCCGCCGGGCCCAGCGCCAGCAGAAGCCACTGTCCGCGCAGCGTGGCCGCCTGGACCGGCTGGCCCTCCAGCGTGAGCAACGGCAGCGAAGGCAGGCTGCGCGTCGGCTCGATCAGGTCGCCGTAGTTGGTGCGCGCCTGCGGACGCAGCACGAAGTAGCTGAAGTAAGAAGCCAGAACTGGCGCGGCGCAAACCAAGAGCACGAGCAGCATCTTGATGCGCCCGACGCGCGTGCGCCGTGCGTCGGGCTGCAGCAGGGGCGCCGGCATCGAGTGCACCGTCAACCCGATGCCTTCAGCCCGGGCGGCGGCGTCGTGGGCGGATGAGTTGGAACCAGACATAAAGGCCCGTGATGAGAGCGCTGAGTGCAAACCACTGCACCGCGTAGCCATGGTGCTTGGAAACGTCGAGGACGGCGGGCGCCCATTGCCGCAACAGCCCGTCGGCCGGCGCCGCAGCGCCGTCCAACTGCACGACCACCAGGGGCCGAAGGGCGAGCCCGCTCTCGCTGGCGAAGGACGCCACGTCGAGATTTTGCCGGATCACGCCCAAGGCGGCGCTGTCGAACTCATACAGCCTTGCCAGGGCGGGGGCGATGCGGCCTTCGATGCGCACCACGCCGGCCGGCGTTTCGACTGGCGCGAGGCGCTCGCGCTCGCGCACGTTGCGCGGCACCCAGCCCCGCTGCACCAGCACGGCGTCGTCCGGCGCGATCTGCAGCGGCGTCACGACGAAGAAGCCGGGCCGGCCGTTCATCTGGCGGTTATCCAGGTAGACGCTGTGCGTGGCCAGCCAGCGGCCCTCGAGGACGACCCGCCGATGCTGCTGCTCGACCGCCCCCTTGGGGGAACTCGCCAGCTGCGCCATCTGCAGCGCCGGCAGCGCGCCGCGCGCGATCTGAGACTCGTGCAACCCTGTCTTCTGTGCGGCACGGTCGAGCTGCCACAGGCCCAGCCGCGCCGTCGCCAGTGCGCTGACCAACGCGGCCAGCAACAAGATCAGTGAGCGCAGGCTCATCGGCTGGATGTCCTCGGCGCCGTGCCGGGCGCAAGCGCCCTCAGGCTACGGGTGAAATAATGCGCATCCATGAAGATCGTGATCGTGTTGTTCCTGATGGCAGTGGTGGCCGCCTTGGCCAGCGCCGGGGTGTTGATGCTCAGGAAGAGCCGAGATAACGATCCGCGCGGCGCCATGATGGCGCGCGCCCTGGCGGTGCGCGTCGGCCTTTCCGTCGCGATCTTCCTGCTGGTGCTGCTCAGCTACTGGATGGGCTGGATCAAGCCCACCGGGATCCCGCTGTCACAGTGAAGGCGCGCGGCGCGCGCCAGCCTCAGAGCCAGTAGACCAGGAAGTACAGGCCGAGCCAGACGACGTCGACGAAGTGCCAGTACCAAGCCGCGCCCTCGAAGCCGAAGTGGTTTTCGGGCGTGAAGTGACCCTTCATCAGCCGCAGCGTAACGAAGACCAGCATCAGCATGCCGACGAACACGTGAAAACCGTGGAAGCCGGTGAGCATGAAGAAGGTGGAGCCGAACACGCCTGAGCTGAGCTTCAGGTTCAGGTCGCGATAGGCGTGAATGTACTCGTAGGCCTGAACGCCGAGGAAGGTGAGCCCCAGCAGGACCGTGATCCACATCCAGAGGATGCACTTGTAGCGCTGGTTGGCGATCAGTGCGTGGTGGGCAATGGTCAGCGTGACGCCCGAGGTCAGCAGCAGCGCGGTGTTGATCGTCGGCAGCGGCCACGGCCCCATCGTGACAAAGGGCTCCACCGTGCCCGCCGGCGAGGCAGTGGATCCCGCCAACACGGTGGGCCACGCGGCCTTGAAGTCCGGCCACAGGATCTGGTGATCCAGGTTGCCGAGCATAGGCACCGAATGCAAGCGGGCCCAGTACAGCGCCCCGAAGAAGGCGGCGAAGAACATCACCTCCGAGAAGATGAACCAGCTCATGCTCCAGCGGAACGAAACGTCGACACGCTGCGAGTAAAGGCCGCTCATGTCCTCGGCAATCGCGGTGCTGAACCATTGGTACATGACCGCCAGCCAGATGACCAGGCCGAGCAACAGCGAATACGCACCCCAGCCATGCCCGTTGATCCACTGGCCCGCCCCCAGGATCACGAAGAACATGCCGGCAGCCACCAGCACTGGGTAACGTGACGGACCCGGGACGAAGTAGTAAGGGGCGGAGCCGGGGTGTGCACTGGCCGACATGGTTGGGTTGCTCCTGGATGCTTTGCTGCGGATGAGCGAGATAAGGGAGTGCGAGCGCTCAGTTGGCGATGCCGCTGCCGATGACCCAGCGCACCAAGAGCACCAGCGCCAGCACGAACAAGGCCGCGCTGACGACGCCGGCCACGATCACGTGCACCGGATTCAGCGTCTGCATGTCGTGCGCATGACCGGCAGAACGGCGGATGCCGAAGAACGACCAGGCCACCGCGCGGAAGGTCTGGAAGAGTGATGCAGGCCGCGCTACCGCCTCTTTCAGGCCGCCATGCTGCGGGTTCAAAGCCGCGCCTCCAGCCCAGTCACGCCAACAGCTGGCACCAGGGCTGCGCTGGGTGCCGGCGGAGTCTTGCCACCGACTTCGAAAAACGTGTAGGACAGCGTGATCGTGGTCACGTCCTTCGGAAGTTTCGGGTCGATCACGAAGACCACTGGCCACTGCTTCGACTCGCCGGGCTTGAGCGTGTACTCGTTGAAGCAGAAACACTCGAGCTTGTTGAAGTGTGCCATCGCCTGCTTGGGCGCATAGCTTGGAATGGCCTGTGCGGCCATGGTGCGGTCCTGCTTGTTGCGGAACTCGTACATCACGGTGGCCATTTCACCCGGATGCACCTGCACAGACGCCATCGCGGGCTTGAAGTCCCAGGGGCCGCGCGCATTGGCATCGAACTCCACCGTCACCGTGCGCGTCACGTCCACCTGGGTGTTGGCGCTGCGGCTGCCGGTCGCGGCCTCGCGGCGCTGTTCGGCCAGCGACAAGACATTGATGCCCAACGCCTCGCAGATGGCCCGGTACATCGGCACCAGCGCATAGCCAAAGCCGAACATCAGCAGCGTCACGACCAGCAGCTTGCCCAGCATGCGCCGGTTGTCGGCGAGCAGCAGTGAACGGGCGTTGAACGATGCCATGCCCGAGCCTCAACCGCCGTAGACGACGATGCGCACAACGAAGCCCAGCGCGAACGCCACTGCCAGACCGGCCACGATCCAGCCGGTGCGTAGGTTGGCCTTGCGCTGGGCTTCGGTGATCATGGCCGATCTCAACCCACCACCCGCGTCGCGGTGGCATCGAGCTTGGGCGGGTTCTCGAAGGTGTGCCACGGCGCCGGCGACGGCACTTCCCACTCCAGGCCTTCGGCACCCTCCCAGGGCTTCTGCGGCGCGGGCGCACCCTGGCCGCGCATCATCGGCAGCACTACGAACAGGAAGAAGTAGACCTGCATCAGGCCAAAGCCGAAGGCGCCGACCGTTGCCCACATGTTGAAATCCGCGAACTGCATCGGGTAGTCGGCATAGCGGCGAGGCATGCCGGCCAGGCCGAGGAAGTGCATCGGGAAGAAGGTGATGTTGAAGAAGATCAGCGAGCCCCAGAAGTGGATCTTGCCGCGCGTCTCGGAGTACATCACGCCGGTCCACTTCGGGCCCCAGTAATACACGCCGGCGAACATCGCGTACAGCGAGCCGGCCACCAGGACGTAGTGGAAGTGCGCAACCACGTAGTACGTGTCCTGCAACTGGATGTCGATCGGCGCCATCGCCAGGATCAGCCCGGTGAAGCCGCCCATCGTGAACACGAAGATGAACCCCACCGACCACAGCATCGGCGTCTCGAAGGTCATCGAGCCCCGCCACATGGTGGCGATCCAGTTGAAGATCTTCACGCCAGTGGGCACCGCGATCAGCATGGTCGCATACATGAAGAACAGCTGCCCGGTCACCGGCATGCCGGTGGTGTACATGTGGTGCGCCCAGACGATGAAGGACAGGATCGCGATCGACGCCGTCGCATAGACCATCGAGGCGTAGCCGAACAGCTTCTTGCGCGCGAAGGCCGGCACGATGGCGCTGATGATGCCGAAGGCCGGCAGGATCATGATGTACACCTCGGGGTGCCCGAAGAACCAGAAGATGTGCTGGTACATGATCGGGTCGCCGCCGCCAGCCGGGTTGAAGAAACTGGTGCCGAAGTGGCGGTCGGTCAGCGTCATCGTGATCGCGCCGGCCAGCACCGGCATCACCGCGATGAGCAGGAAGGCCGTGATCAGCCAGGTCCAGGCGAACAGCGGCATCTTCATCAGCGTCATGCCCGGTGCGCGCATGTTCAGGATGGTGACGATGATGTTGATCGAGCCCATGATCGAGCTCGCGCCCAAGATGTGCAGCGCAAAGATGCCGGCGTCCATGGACGGGCCCATCTGCATCGTCAGAGGGGCATAGAGCGTCCAGCCCGCGGCCGGCGCGCCGCCAGGCATGAAGAACGAGCCCGCGAGCATCAGCGCGGCTGGGATCAGCAGCCAGAAGCTCAGGTTGTTCATGCGCGCGAAGGCCATGTCCGACGCGCCGATCTGCAGCGGGATCATCCAGTTGGCGAAGCCGACGAAGGCCGGCATGATCGCGCCGAACACCATGATCAGCCCGTGCATCGTCGTGAGCTGGTTGAACAGCTCCGGGTTGACGAACTGCAGCCCTGGCTGGAACAACTCGGAGCGGATGCCCAGCGCGAGCACGCCGCCGATCATGAACATCGCGAACGAGAACAGCAGGTACATCGTGCCGATGTCCTTGTGGTTCGTCGCGAACAGCCAGCGCCTCCAGCCGTGCGGCTGGGCATGGTGGTCTTCGTGGGCATGGTCGCCGTGGTGGGGAAGCACTGCACTCATGGGGTCAACCTTTCAACTCGGCGGACGGTTTCCGGGGGTTCACTTGCGGGCGGCGGCGACTTCGGAAGGCTGTATGGCCTGCCCGGTCTTGTTGCCCCAGTTGTTCTTGGTGAAGGTCATCACGGCCGCCAGTTCGGTGTCGGACAACTGCCGCCAGGCCGGCATCGCACCGTTGCCGGCGCCTTGCAGCAGCACGTTGATCTGTTTGATCTTGTCGGGGTCGAGCACGATCGGCGAGCCGTCGAGCGCCTTGATCGACCCGGCGCCCTTGCCGCTGGCCTGGTGGCAGGCGGCGCAATTGGCGGCATAGACCTTCTCGCCCCGGGCTGCCAGTTCGGCCAGAGTCCACACCTTGTTGGGGTCATCGGCCAGCGCTGCCATTTCCTTCTGTTTGGCAGCCACCCAGGCGCTGTAGTCCACCTGGCTAAGCACCCTGACGTGGATGGGCATGAAGGCGTGCTCCTTGCCACAGAGCTCAGCGCACTGACCGTAGAAGTCGCCGGTCTTGTCGGCGCGGAACCAGGTGTCACGCACGAAACCCGGGATGGCGTCCTGCTTGACGCCAAAGGCAGGCACCATCCACGCGTGTATCACGTCGTTGGCGGTCGTGATGATGCGCACCTTCCTGTCCACCGGAACCACCAGGGGATTGTCGACGCGCAGCAGGTAGTCGTCCCCCTTGGGCGTGCCGGCGTTGGACAGCTCTCGCTGCTCGGGATCGAGTGTGGACAGGAAAGCGATGCCCTCGCCCTCGCCGCGCAGGTAGTCGTAGCCCCACTTCCACTGGTAGCCCGTGGCCTTGATCGTCAGGTCGGCGTTGCTCGTATCTTTCATCGCCACGACGGTGCGCGTGGCCATCGCGCCCATGCCTATGACGATCAGAAGCGGCACCACCGTCCAGGCGATCTCGACGGCCACGCTTTCATGGAAGTTGGCCGACTTGTGGCCCAGCGACTTGCGATGCTTCAGGATCGAATAGAACATCACGCTGAACACGGCGACAAAAATCGCCAGGCAGAGCCAAAGCATGATGTTGTGCAGCCACTGGATGTCCTGGGCAATGCGCGTCACCGGCGGAGCCAGGTCTATCTGGTTGACCGCTGGACCGCCAGGCAGGCTGTTCACCGCCAGCGCCGTCTGGGCATAGAGCAACGCACCCAGCGTCCACAGGCCCTGGGCCGCGCGACGGCCGCATCTGCTCAACTTCGTCGTCGTCATCGTAGCTGTTCCATTTGCGTTTCTTGCAATGCCGGGCGAGCACATTCCATGCGCACTGCCAGACGCAGCTCCCGCGCCAGCGCCATGCGCAGTTCTGGCCGTAGGTAGCGGCCGACTCGCACGCGGCGGCCCTGGCCGGCGATTTCGACCAGCGAGCCTTCACCATGCACCGGCTCGATGCGCACCCACTCGGCGCGGAAGGCAGCCGAATGCACGCCGCGCCCATAGCGGAGTTGGACACGCAACTCGCGCTCGGCCAGCGTCAGCGTCTCGACATCGCCAGAATGGCGGGAGCAGAACCAGAAAGCGGCGCCGACCACCAACAGTTCGAGCCCGGCCAAAGGCAGCACTGCCGGCGCCCCGAGCCACCAAAACGCAGCTCCGATGCCCAGTGACACTACCGCAAGCGCGACGAACACGCCCAACATGCAGCCCGGGACAAAGGAGCTGTTGCGGGCCATTCGCCAGTGCATCGCCGGCATTTCGACGCCATTACTCCGCTGTCGCGTTTCGGACGCGAAGCGCCAAACCGGAGCTCCAGGCGGGATCGCCGGTGCGGGCCAGGGACTGGGGGCAAAAGTGGAACTCATTCAACAAGAGGTGGGTACGCGCGACCGCGGGCGAGCGAGAAAGCGAACAAGTCAGACAACTGCACGCACTCAGCCAGTGGCGCCTCGCAATCAGCACCATAATTCTACCTTAGCCCATTGCCCGGGTCGGCGCTATGGCGGGTCGAACGCACCATCGCCCGCATCTCGTCCAAAGCCACGGTCGTCTGGGTGGTGACGCGCGGCTTCGGCGCGGCACGGAAGGCGTGGCCGTAGACGACTTCGAAGTCCAGCCGCAGGCGGCCGTCGGCGCCTTGAAGCTGTTGCAGCGCGCTGCAGAGTCTGGCGCGCCAACGCGGCGTGCGCAGGCCCGCGACACGCCCAGGATCGGCGTTGCCCCCCAGCGCCCGCAGTTCGCAAAGCAGTGCGTCGGGATCGGGCCAGGTCAGCGTGAGCGTTTCCTGGTCCATCACCGGGTCGGCAAAGCCCGCCTGCACCAGCATGTCGCCAAGGTCGTGCATGTCGACGAAGGGCGCATGCGGCGTTGGCCAGCCCAGGCGGGCATAGACCTGGCGCAGGCCCTGCAAGGACCCCGGGCCCAGCGTCGAGAACATCAAGAAGCCACCTACGGCCAGTGCTCGCTGCCATTCGCGCATCAACGCCAGTGGGTCGCCGGCCAGATGCAGCGCCATGTTGGACCACAGCAGCTCGCCACTGCCATTCGCCACCTGCGTCGGTAGCGCGAAGGCCAGCTGCGGCCCGGACCAGCGCCGCGGCGACCACCAGCGCGCAGCGACAGCGCAACGGCTGCGTTCGAGCAATGCCGCATCGGCCTCGACCCGCAGCACGCGTGCCCCAGGATAGGCTCGATGCAGCAGCGCCTGGCTCGCGCCGCTGAAACTGCCCCAGTCCAGCAGCGAGCGTGGCTGCAGGCGGATCAGACTCAGCCGCTCGGCCATGCGGCGCGCCACCTCTCCATGCAGCCAGGGGGCGTCCGGAGCCTCGGCCAGCCGGCGTGCGATGTGCTTCAGGGCCGCGGCTTGCACCGGGCGCAAGGTTGAAGGCAGCGCGGCAGCGGGCATGACTGGGCAGTATATTGAGCCGATGAATACCCCTTCATGGCTGCGGCTTGGCAGCAACGCTCCGCGGCTGAGGCCGATGGGCCAATGCGCGGTGTGCCGCAGTTGGGATGCGCGGTCGGTGTGTTCCGGCTGCGTGTCGCGATTCGCTCCGCCATGGCCGCGCTGCCGGCGCTGCGGCTTGCGCCAAGCCAGTTGGACTTCCGCATGTGGCGCCTGCCTGGCCGACCCGCCGGCTTTCGATGCCTGCACGGTCGCTTGCGACTATGCCTTTCCCTGGGATCGGCTGATCGCGGACTTCAAGTTCAATGCCCGGGTCGAGCTGGCTGCGCCGCTGGCCCGGCGGCTGGTCGAGGCGGTGCGCCGCGACGGCGGCGCGCTGCCGCAGTGGGTGCTGCCGGTGCCACTGGCGCCGCAGCGCCTTGCCGAACGAGGCTACAACCAGGCCTGGGAGCTGGCCCGCCGCGCCGCGCGCGCACTCGGCTGCCGCGCCCACGCCCGGCTCCTCGACCGCCCGTTGCCAGGCTCGCACCAGGCCGAGCTCGGCCTGGTGCAGCGCCGGGCGAACCTGCGCGGCGCCTTCGTGCCCAGGGCATCGCGACGGGTGTCGCTGCATGGCCAGCATGTGGCCATCGTCGACGACGTCATGACCAGTGGCGCCACCATGGGCGAGGCGGCGGCAGCGCTGCGTCGAGCCGGCGCCTCGCGCGTCGACGCCTGGGTGCTGGCGCGCACGCCGGCCCCGGACGGCTGAAGCGCACGGCCGGCATGTTCAACATCGTGCTCGTGCAGCCGGAGATCCCGCCGAACACCGGCAATGTGATCCGGCTTGCAGCCAACACCGGCTGCAGCCTTCACCTGATCGAGCCGCTGGGGTTTCGCATGGAAGACCGGCTGCTGCGCCGCGCCGGCCTGGACTATCACGAGTACGCCGCGGTGCAGCGGCATGCTTCTTGGCAGGCCTGGCTCGACGCAAGCCGGCCCGACGCGGTGCGCTGCTTTGCCTTCAGCACACGCGGTCTGACCGATTTCGCGTCGGTGCGATGGCAACAGGGCGACTGGCTCGTGTTCGGCAGCGAGAGCGCCGGATTGCCGGCCGAATTGCTAGAGCACATCGCGCCGCAGCGGCGGGTGCGCCTGCCGATGCGGCCCGGCCAGCGCAGCCTGAACCTCAGCAACGCCGTGGCGGTCGCGGTGTTCGAGGCCTGGCGCCAGAACGGCTACGCCAGCCAAGGATGACTCAGATTTCGCGGGTCGCCTCGCGCGACATCAGCTGCCACATCGCGCGCAGCGGGTCGACGCGGCCTTCGAGCACTTCGACCACGGCCTGCGTGATCGGCATTTGCACACCCAGACCCCGCGCACGCGCCAGCAGCGTCGGCGCGCTGTAAACGCCTTCGGCCACGTGGCCGAGCTGTTGCAGGATGTGCGGCAACGCCAGCCCCTGCGCCAGCAGCAACCCGACGCGCCGGTTGCGCGACAGGTCGCCGGTTGCGGTAAGCACGAGGTCGCCCAGGCCTGACAGGCCCATGAAGGTCTCAGCGCGCGCTCCCAGCGCCACGCCCAGCCGCGTCATCTCGGCCAGACCGCGCGTGATGAGCGCGGCGCGCGCATTCAATCCGGGGCGGCGAGGCTGGCCGCCTTGCTTAGCCAGGCCGTCCACCAGGCCCGTGGCGATGGCGAGCACGTTCTTCACCGCGCCGCCGATCTCCAGGCCCACCGGGTCGGAGGACCGGTAGATGCGCAGCGTGTCGCTGTGGAAGGCCTGAACGGCGGTCTCGCAAAGCGCCTCATCGCTGCTGGCCGCGACCAGCGCGGTAGGCTGCTCGCGCGCGACTTCCAGTGCGAAACTCGGACCCGACAGCACTCCGGCCGGGGCCTGCGGCCGCAGTTCGCGTGCGATTTCGTGACCCAGAGCACCGGTACCCGCTTCAAGGCCCTTGCACATCCATAGCACCGGAACGTGCAGCGGCAGCGCGGCCAGCCGCTCGCGAAGCGCCGCCATCGGCGTGGCGATGACCAGCAGGCCGCCGCACGCATGGTATACCGCGGCAGCATGGTCGTCGGAGACCTTTAGCGCACTGGGAAAGGCCAGTCCGGGAAGGTAGCGCTGGTTGCAGCGCTGCGCGTTCATCAACGCCGCCTGCCGTGCATCGCGCGTCCACAGCAGCACATCGTGGCGCTGCGACGCCGCCATGGCCAGCGCCGTGCCCCAGGCGCCCGCGCCCAGCATGCTGATGTTCATGCGACGCGGCGCTGCAGCCGGCGCGGATGCGGCGTCAGTTGACGCCGGTGATGATGCGCGATGCCCCGTTGCCGTTCTGCGCCTCGGCCTGAGCCTGCTGCGCCTCGAACATCGCCTGGAAGTTGACTTCGGTCAGGATGATCGGCGGGAAGCCGGCGCGCGTGCACACGTCGGAGACGATGGCGCGCAGGTAGGGGTAGATCATCTGCGGGCAGACGATGCTGATGATGCCCTGCATCTGTTCGTCGGGCACGTTGCGGATCTCGAAGATGCCGGCTTGCTTGGCCTCGACCAGGAACAGCGTCTTGTCCTTCACCTTGGTCGTCACCGTGGCCGTCACCGTCACCTCGAAGATGCCCTCGGCCACAGGCTCCGCGCCCATGCCCAGGTTGATCTCCACCTGCGGCTGCTGCTGCTCGAGCAGAATCTGCGGTGAATTGGGCTGCTCGAGCGACAGGTCCTTCAGGTACATGCGCTGGATCTGGAACACGGGGGTCTGGTCTTGCTGGGCCATGGTGGGAAACTTCCGTCAGGGGAGGCAGGGCCCCGCGGCGCGACAAGCCGCCCGGGCTGGAAGGCACGGATTATCCCTCAGCGCCGCCAGCGTACCGGCAATGCCGCAGCCTCAGGCGGCCGGACTTGGCATCGAAGCCAGCAAAGGCAGCAGGCCGCCGCGCCGATCGAGATCGACCAGGTCATCGCAGCCGCCGACATGCGTGTCGCCGATGAAGATCTGCGGCACCGTGCGCCGGCCGGTGAGCTTCATCATGTGCACCCGCTGGGCGGGTTCGAGGTCGACACGGATCTCATCGATGTGGCTCACGCCGCGCTGCTGCAGCAATGCCTTGGCGCGAATGCAATAGGGGCAGCTCAGCGTCAGGTACATGCGAACGGGGTTCATGCTTGGGCGGAGGGATGAACGGGGGGAGGTGGATTTTGTGGCAGCGCCCAAGACCTTGCTGGGTGCAGGCCGAGCCCACCGGGATGCAAGGCTGCGCTGCGGCCCTGCAAGGCGGAAGGGGCAGGTCAACGGGTATTCAAGCCGATTTCTCGAGCGGCAGGCTGGCCTCGCGCCAGGCTGCATTGCCGCCGATCAGGTTGTGCACGCTGGTGTGGCCGGCCTTGCGCAGCTGGGCGGCCGCTCGCGACGAGCGCGCGCCGGTGGCACACATCACGACCAAGGGAACCGACTTGTTGGCAGGCAGGCCCTTGCCTCCGTCGAGCGCGCTGAGAGGCACGTTGCGCGCGCCCGCGGCATGGCCGGCGGCGAACTCGGCCGGCTCGCGCACATCGATCAACACCGCCTTCTCCTGGTTGATCAGCCGCACCGCGTCGGTGGTCGACACCGAACTTGCGCTACCGCCCTTTGCGACCATCGGCCAGACCAGCATCGCGCCGGAAACGAAGGCGACCAGGATCAATATCCAGTTCTCGACGATGAATTGCACGGGGCGGAGCAGGCGTTGTGGAAAAGTGCGGATTATAGAATCGCGCCTTCGCCGAAATGACCTCAGCACAGGACACACACTGCCCATGTACAAGCTCGTGCTGATTCGCCATGGCGAATCGACCTGGAACCAGGAGAACCGCTTCACCGGCTGGACCGACGTGCCCCTGACCGATACGGGCGTGAAGCAGGCGCGACAAGCCGGGCGGCTGCTGCGCGAGGGCGGCTACGAGTTCGACATCGCCTACACCTCCGTGCTCAAGCGTGCGATCTGGACGCTTTGGCACTGTCTCGACCAGATGGACCGCAACTGGCTGCCGATCGTGAACGACTGGCGGCTGAACGAGCGCCACTACGGCGCGCTGCAGGGCTTGAACAAGGCCGAGACCGCTCGCCAGTACGGTGACGAGCAGGTGCTGGTGTGGCGTCGCAGCTACGACACGCCGCCGCCGGCGCTGGACGCCGACGATCCACGTTGCGAGCGCGCCGACCCGCGTTATGCCGCGCTGCGGCCCGGCCAGGTGCCGCTGACCGAATGCCTGAAGGACACGGTGGCGCGCGTCATGCCGTTCTGGAACGAAGTGCTGGCGCCGGCCTTGCGCTCCGGACGTCGGCCGGTCATCGCCGCACATGGCAACTCGATGCGCGCGCTGGTGAAGTACCTCGACAAGATGGGCGATGACGACATCGTCGGCCTGAACATTCCGAACGGCATCCCGCTGGTCTACGAACTGGACGCGCAGTTGAAACCGCTGCGCAGCAGCTACCTGGGTGATGCCAGGGCGGTGGCCGACGCCGCCGCCGCCGTGGCCCGGCAAGGCAAGGCCTAAGCCGGGGCGCTGCGCCTGGCCCACAAAAAAAGCCCGGACACGCCGGGCTTTACAGTGAAAGCGCGGCGGCACGCGCCTGAGCGCGAGCCGCCGTCTGCCATCAGGGCTTGTTGCCCGTCGGGAACGGCCAAGCCGCAGCGGGGCTCAACGCTGTCTTCGCCGCAGGGGCAGCAGGGGCAGCGGGGGCAGCGGGGGCCGCTTTCTTTGCCGCCTTCTTTGCTGCCGGCTTCTTGGCCGCAGGCTTCTTGGCAGCGGCCTTCTTCGCAGGCGCCTTCTTGGCCGCGGCCTTCTTCGCCGGAGCCTTCTTCGCCGGCGCCGCCTTCTTGGCCGCGGCCTTCTTCGCCGGCGCCGCCTTCTTGGCGGGTGCCTTCTTCGCCGGAGCGGCCTTCTTGGCCGGAGCCTTCTTGGCCGGAGCCTTCTTGGCCGGGGCCTTCTTGGCCGGGGCTTTTTT
>JBEIHU010000057.1:0-19631 GCA_040381175.1 Burkholderiaceae bacterium | reverse complement strand
GCCGCCATGATCATGCCGCTCTGGCAGAAGCCGCATTGGGGCACGTCCAGCGCCGCCCAGGCCTTCTGCACCGGGTGCGAGCCGTCGGCCGACAGTCCTTCGATGGTGACGATCTTCCGGTTCGGGTTCAGCGCTGCCAGCGGCAGCGCGCAGGAGCGCACCGCGGCACCGTCGATGTGCACCGTGCACGAGCCGCACTGCGCGATGCCGCAGCCGTACTTGGTGCCGGTCAGGCCCAGCTGCTCACGCAGCACCCAGAGCAGCGGGGTGTCAGGCTCGGCCTCGAAGGTCACGGGCTTTCCGTTGACGTTGAGCGTGGTCATGCGCAGCTGTCTCCTCAATCATGGGCTTGTCCACGTCCGCGGCCGCCGACTGCACGGCGGCGCCCGAACACCGCATCAGACGCCACGGCAGCGGCGCTGCCACCGATTTATAGCCGGATACGCCGGTCATTGCCGAACCAGGGCTGAATGGGATATGAGCCGCGAGCCAGGCAGTCGAGCGGCGCCAGGTGTACGAAATCGAATGGCTTTGCTCGGCGTGGGCCGCAGCGCGCTGTACCGGTGGAAGGCGGGCAAGGCCGGCCCGCTGGACCGGCTCGTTCTGGATTGGCTGTCCGACCTGTTCGGCATCCAAGCCGCCGCACAACTGCTGCAGCCCGAGGGCCAGCGCAGCGGCAAGGCGTGATCGAGACATCGCGCGTGCCGCTGTGCCCCACCCTCTGCAAGCCCAGCTACAGGCTGATCGCCTCACGCTATCTCGCGGCGGGCCTTTACGACATGTTTGCCAGGCCGGCCGACCTGGAAGTGGTTTTCGCGATCGAGGCACTGACCGACGGGCGCATCCGCAACGAGCCGGGGCCGCTGCAGCTGGTGGCGCCCGAAGAGCGCATCAGCGGTACCGGCAGCACGCCGATGTTGGCCGCCTTCACCCACCGGAGTTGGCCGGCATCGACAAGCCGTGGGACGTAGCAGTGCCCGTGCCGTCGTTGTCCACCCGAGGAACGCCGCCGGCTCTGCCGCATTCGATCGGGTCCATGCCCGACCCCTGCCGATGAACCTTGCGCGACATTGGCACGCAAGCCAAAGCGGCGCAGCAGCCCCTCAGCGCCCGCTGAAGCTGGGCGGCCGCTTCTCGACGAAAGCCACCGCCGCGCCCTTGTGGTCCTCGGTCTCGAAGCTGCGGATCATGTGCAGTGCCTCGGCATCGAGCACGTCGGACAGCGAGCCGCGCAGCCCTGTGTTGAGGTTGCGCTTCATGTAGCCGACCGCCACGGTGGGCAGCGCCGCCAGCTCGGCAGCCCAGGCGCGCGCCGCATCGGCCAGCTGCCCGGCCGGCACCGCGCGGTTGACCAGGCCGATGCGCGCGCCCTCGGCACCGCTGATCACCTGGCCGGTGAAATACATCTCCCGCGCCTTCGCCGCGCCGACCAGGTGGTTCAGGAAGAAGCTGCCGCCGAAATCGCCGGACAGGCCGATCTTCGAGAACGCGGTGGTCAGCTTGGCGTCGTCGGCGGCGATGCGCAGGTCGCAGGCCAGCGCCACCGACAGCCCGGCCCCGGCCGCCGGGCCGGGGATCACCGCCAGCGTCGGCTTGGGCATCTCGTGCAGCCAGCGCACCGCTTCCATGCGCGCGCGCAGGTCGGTGACCTTGGTGTCGAAGGACATCGCCGCCGGCGCGCCGCCGACGTTGCGGGCGAAACCCTTGACGTCGCCGCCGGCGCAAAAGGCATTGCCGGCGCCGGTGATCACCACCAGGCGCACCGCCGGATCCAGCGCCAGCCGGGGCAGCGCCTCGGACAGGCCGTCCATCATCGCGCGGGTGAAGGCGTTGCGCGCCTCGGGCCGGTTCATCGTCAGCGTGGCGATGCCGTCCTGGAAACTCTCAAGCAGGTCCTGGGCCATGGGTCACTCCTTGATTGGGACCGCCCGATTGTGGGCGCAGGCGCCGAGCTCGCGCGTCACCTGCGCGCCACGACCCTACATGCTTGCCGCTGGCCCAGGCGCGGCCGGCGGCAGCACGCGGCCCCGCTTGCCCCACCACGCCTGGTTGGCGTGGAGCGCCTGCACCGTACGCAACAGCCAAGCCCGCGCATCGGCTTCGTTGCGGAAGGCACGGCGCAGCAGGCCCGCGTCTGCGGCGCGCTTGACCACCTGCTGGTGCAACTCGACCTGCCCGCCGTTGACGACGTAGGCCACCGGCAGCGCCCGCAGCGCCGGCGCCATCGTGCGGTACGACGCCGACATCGACACCGGGTCGCAGCAAACCGCAGCCTGGTCCACCCGGTAGATCAGGCCCAGCGCACCGCGCTCGACGCCGGCACGCATGGCGAGTACACCCAGTGCCAACAGGTTGGCCGGCACCATCAGCCCGCTGAAGACCACGGTGCCGATGCCGTGACCGTCCACCCGCAACACGCCGCTGGCGCTGCCGCATTCGATTGTGTCCAAGCTGCTTCCCGGCGCTGTCTTCTCGCCGCCTCATTGTTCCAGAGGAAGACGGCGCAACAGGCCCCCGCAACTGAGGGGTGGACGCAAGGAAATCTGCCCGGCGCAAGCGCAGCGTGCATCCGATGCGGTGCCGATCGTCGGCCAGCACCCGGTTCATGCCGCCGGCAGCATCTCGACGAAGTTGGCGCGTGCTTCCTCGGACCTTCCTTCCTTCAGCGCCCAGTCCAGTTCGGCGCGCGCTTCTCGATGAAGGACGCGCGGCCCTCCTTGGCGTCCTGCGTCAGCGCCAGCGTCATGATCTGGGTTTCCAGGAAGCTGATCGACTGCTCGAAGCTCATGTCGAAGGCGGCGCGCATCATCGCCTTGCCGCGGCGCAGCGCGGTCGGCGACTTGCCCGCCACTCGCTGCACCAGCCAGTCGGTCTTGGCGTCCAGCTCTCCCGCCGGCGCCACGTGGTTGACCAGGCCGATCTCGGCGGCGCGCCTGGCATCGATGGGCTCGCCGGTCAGGCACAGCTCGGCGATGTGCCGCGGCGCGCAGAGGTGCTGCAGCACCGCCAGCACCTGCGCCGGGAACAGGCCGATCTTCACCTCGGGCAGGCCGAAGCTGGCGTGGTCGGCCGCCACCGCCAGGTCGCACATCGCCATGAAGCCCATGCCGCCGGCCAGGCAGTGGCCGTTGACGCGGGCGATCAGCGGCACGGTGGTGGTCTGCGCATAGCGCAGCAGGTCGGCGAACTCGGCATGCGGCTTCGACGGGTCGAACTCGAAGGAACCCGAACCCTTGCCCAGGTCGGCACCCGCGCAGAAGGCCTTGTCGCCAGCGCCGGTGAGCACCACCACCCGCACCTCGGCGTCGGCATGGGCCTGCTCCAGCCCGGCGCGGATGCCGGCGAGCACCGCGCCGTTCATCGCATTGCGCTGCGCCGGGCGGTCGATGGTCAGCCACAAGGCGTGGCCGCGCTTTTCGATCTTCATTTCTTCACTCACTACAGTCCTCCGAGCCAACTTGACACATCAACCTTCGCAAGGCATCGCGCACCGAGCGGCCGCCGCGGAACCGGCTCCGCCGGGCCGCCAGCGGCGCCCCCTCGAGGGGGCGGCCGAAGACCGGAGGGGGTGGGCCAATTACCGCCCCTCGAACTGTGCGGGTCGTTTCTGCAGGAAGGCGGTGACGCCCTCCTTGTGGTCCTCGGTGGCCATCGCCAGGCCCTGCAGCAGCGCTTCCACCTCCAACTGGTCGCCCAGCCCGTTGCCCGAGCTGACCGCCAGGCCCTGCTTGATCAGGTCGTAGGCGCGAGTGGGCATCTGCGCCATCTTCTGCGCGGTGGCCAGCGCCTCGCCCAGCAGCCGGTCGTCGGCGTAGACCTTCCACACCAGGCCGTACTGCAGCGCGTCAGCGGCGCTGATCTTGTCGGCCAGCATCACCAGCGCGCGGGCGCGCACATCGCCCACCATGCGCGGCAGGAACCAGGTGCTGCCGCAGTCGGGCACCAGGCCGATGCGGGTGAAGGCCTGCAGGAAGGAGGCCGACTCTCCCGCCAGCACGATGTCGCAGGCCAGCGCAATGCTCATGCCGGCACCGGCCGCCACGCCGTTGACCGCACCGACGATCGGCTTCGGAAACTGGCGCATCGCCAGGATGATCGGGTGGTAGCGCTCGCGCAGGGCTTGCGACACGTCGCGCGGGCCGGGCGCGCTGGCGCCAGCCGCCAGGTCGGCGCCGGCGCAGAAGCCGCGGCCAGCGCCGGTGAGCAGCACCGCGCGCACGCTGTCGTCGGCCTTGGCCCGCGCCAGGCCGGCGCTCAGACCGACCAGCAGGTCGTTGTTCAGCGCATTCAGCACCTCGGGGCGGTTCATCGTCAGCGTGGCCACGCCGCCCTCGGCGGCGTACAGCACGGCAGATTCGGACATGCTCGTCTCCTTGTGTTCAGGCCGCGTCGGCCTCGATGCGCACCAGCAGTCGCCCCGGGGCCACCTGCGTGCCGGCGGTGGCGCCCACCTCGACCACGGTGCCGGCGATCGGCGCCTCGATGCGGTGTTCCATCTTCATCGCCTCGATGGCCAGCACGAAATCGCCCTTGGCCACGCGCTGGCCGACCTCGACGTTCAGTTTCACCAGGGCACCGTGCATGCGGCTGCTGATCAGGCCGTGGGCGCTGCCGTCCTCGCGCTCGGGCGGCGCCTGGCTCAGGTCGCGCCAGGCGACGCAGCAGCCTTCGGCATCCAGCCAGCCGGATTCGCCCTGCATCGAGCAGCGGGCGCGCAGGTGCAGGCCGTCGACGATCAGCTCCACGTTCAGGCCATCGTCTTGTTGCAGCTCGATGGCGTGGGCGGCGTCGCCGACACGCGCTTCAGTCGGCTGGCCGCGGCGGTAGGCCAGGCGCAGGTCGAAGTTCGTCTCGCCCACGGCCAGCCGCAGCGGCGTGTCGCGCACGCCGGCCGAGCTCCACAGCGCAAAGGGGCCGAAGCCCTGCGCCAACCGGTGCAGGCGGATCACGGCAGCCAGCGCCGCCCAGCGCCCATCGGGCCGGCGCGGCTGCCAGGCGGGGCTGGCATCGCCCAGCCAGCGCGTGGCCAGCTTCGGCGTGGCGAAGGCCGGCGCGGCCAGCGCCTGCAGCAGGTACTCCCGGTTGGTGACCAGGCCCAGCACGCTACTGCCGGCCAGCGCGCGTTGCAAGCGGCCGCGCGCCTGCTCGCGGTCGCCGCCGCAGGCAATGACCTTGGCCACCATCGAGTCGTAGTACGGCGGGATGGTCGGCTGCGCCACCATGCCATGGTCGATGCGGATGCCCTCGCCCTCGGGCACGCTCCAGTGCGCCACAGCGCCGGCCTGCGGCGCGAAGCCGTTGAAGGCGTCTTCGGCGCACAGCCGCGCCTCGATGGCATGGCCGCACCAGCGGATGTCGGCCTGCTGCAGCGGGATGCGCTCGCCGCGCGCGATGCGCAGCTGCCATTCCACCAGGTCCAGGCCGGTGATGGCTTCGGTCACCGGGTGCTCCACCTGCAGCCGCGTGTTCATCTCCAGGAAGTGGAACTCGTGGTCCGGCGTCAGCAGGAACTCGACCGTGCCGGCGCCCACGTAGCCCACTTCGCGCACCAGCTTGACCGCCGCCTCGCCCATGCGCGCGCGCAGTGCGTCGGAGACGCCGGGGGCCGGCGCTTCCTCAAGGATCTTCTGGTTGCGGCGCTGCGTGGAGCAGTCGCGCTCGCCCAGGTGGACGGCGCCGCCGTGCGTGTCGCCGAAGACCTGCACCTCGACATGGCGCGCCTCCTCCACCAGGCGCTCCAGCAGCAGGTCGCCGTTGCCGAAGGAGGCCACCGCCTCGGCGCGGGCCGATTCGATCAGCTGCTCCAGCGCGGCCACGTCGCCCACGCCGTCGCAGCGGCGCATGCCGCGGCCGCCGCCGCCGGCGCTGGCCTTGATCATCAGCGGCGCGCCGATGCGCTTGGCTTCGCCAATCAAGGTGTCGTTGTCCTGCGCCGTGCCGGCATAGCCGGGCAAGCAGGGCACGCCGATGCTCTGCGCGCGCTGCTTGGCCGCGGCCTTGTGGCCCAGCGCGTCGATCGCCTCCGGCGAGGGGCCGACGAAGACGATGCCCGCGTCGCGGCAGGCGCGCGCGAAGTCGGCGTTCTCCGACAGGAAGCCGTAGCCCGGGTGCACCGCACCGGCGCCGCTGCGCTGGCAGGCGCCGATGATGCGCTCGATGCTCAGGTAGCTGTCGCGCGCCGGGCCGGCGCCGATGCGCAGCGCCGTGTCGGCCAGGTGCACATGCCGTGCGTCGCGGTCGGCATCGGAATACACCGCCACTGTGCGCAGGCCCATGGCCCGCGCGGTGCGGATCACGCGGCAGGCAATCTCTCCGCGATTGGCTATCAGCAAGGTATCGAAGGTCATCGCAGCAGTGAGTGTCAAGCGAACGCCGCGGTACCGGCTTCGCCGGGCCGCTGGCGGCGCCCCCCTGGGGGGGTGGCCGAAGGCCGTAGGGGGGGTGTCATGCTCTCGGAAAGATGCCCATGGTCTTGGCGATGATGCCCATCATCACCTCGTCGGCACCGCCGCCGATCGAACCCAGCCGCGAATCGCGCCAGGCGCGGTTCACGCGGGTTTCCTCGATGTAGCCCATGCCGCCCCAGAACTGCACGCACCAGTCGGACACCTCGCGCGCCAGGCGCGCGCACTTCAGCTTGCACATCGAGGCCAGCTGCGTCACGTCGTTGCCGGCCACGTACAGCGCCACCGCCTTGTGGAACAGCGCGCCCATCGCCTCCACCTCGGTGGCCAGCTCGGCCAGCTTGAAATAGATGTACTGGTTTTCCAGCAGCGGCTTGCCGAAGGCCTTGCGCTCGCGCAGGTAGGCGATGGTCTCCTGGATGATCTCATGGTTCTTGCGCCAGCCGGCCGCCGCCCACAGCCGCTCTTCCTGGAACTGCTGCATCTGGTAGGTGAAGCCCATGCCCTCCTCGCCGATGCGCCAGCGCTGCGGCACGCGCACGCCGTCGAAGTGCAGCTGCGCGGTGTCCGACGAGTTCATGCCCGCCTTCTTCAGCTTGCGCGCCACCGACACGCCCTTGGTCTTCATCGGCACGCAGATCAGCGTCTTGTTGCGGTGGGCCGATCCGCCGGAGCCGGTGTTGGCCAGCACGCAGCACCAGTCGGCCTGGGTGCCGTTCGTGGTCCACATCTTGCCGCCGTCGATGATGTAGTCGTCGCCGTCCTTGCGCGCGGTGGTCTTGATCGAGGCCACGTCCGAGCCGGCGCCGACTTCCGACACGCCCAGGCAGGCCACGTACTCGCCGCTGATCGACGGCGCGAGGAACTCCTTGCGCACCTCGTCGGAGCCGAAGCGCGCCAGCGCCGGCGTGGCCATGTCGGTCTGCACGCCGATGGCCATCGGCACGCCGCCGCACTGGATGGCGGACAGGCCTTCGGCAAAGGCCGCGGCGTA
The DNA here is from genome assembly GCA_040381175.1 of Burkholderiaceae bacterium. Lineage (GTDB taxonomy): Bacteria > Pseudomonadota > Gammaproteobacteria > Burkholderiales > Burkholderiaceae_C > Rubrivivax. The sequence goes on along the minus strand of JBEIHU010000057.1, from coordinate 12,233 downwards.
GCTGTAGTCCAGGCCCTGGCCGCCGTATTCGACCGGCTTGTGCACGCCCAGGAAGCCGAGCTTGCCCATCTTGCGGAACAGCTCCTTGGCCGGGAAGATCTCGGCCCTTTCCCATTCCTCGATGTGGGGGTTGATCTCGGCCTCGCAGAACTTCTTCAGCGAGTCCTGAAGCGCGATATGGTCTTCGGTGTAGAGCAGGTGTTGCATGGGGGTTCTCGTTCAGGGACGCGCCACGCCGAATTGCATGGGGCGGAGTTGGCGGGCTTCGGCCTGGCGGCAGATGTCGAAGGCCAGGCCCAGCACATGGCGCGTGTCGCGCGGGTCGATGACGCCGTCGTCGAGCAGGATGCCGCTGGTGTAGAAGGCGTCGGACTGGCTGTCGAAGTTGTGGATGATCTTCTTCTCCAGCGCCTGAAGCTCTGCCTCGTCCACCGGCACGCCCTTGCGCTTGGCACCGCCCTCGGCCACGATGCGCATGGTCAGCGCGGCCTGCTCGCCGCCCATCACCGCGGTACGGGTGTTGGGCCAGCTGAAGACGAACCTGGGGCCGTAGGCGCGGCCGCACATGCCGTAGTTGCCGGCTCCGAAGCTGGCGCCGCACATCAGCGTGATGCTGGGCACGGTGGCGTTGCTCACCGCCTGGATCATCTTCGAGCCGTGCTTGATCATGCCGGCCTGCTCGCTGGCCTTGCCGACGATGTAGCCGGTGGTGTTCTGCAGGTACAGCAGCGCGATGCCGGCCTGGCAGCAGCCGTGGATGAAGTGGGTGGCCTTGTTGGCGCCGGCCGGATCGATGGGCCCGTTATTGGTGATGATGCCGATGGGCTGGCCGTACAGCGCGGCATGGCCGACCACCGTGGCCGAGCCGTAGTCAGCGCCGAACTCGGTGAATTCCGAACGGTCGACGATGCGTGCGATGACCTCGCGCATGTCGATCGGCTGGCGGTAATCCAGCGGCATCACGCCGGCCAGCTGGTCGCAGGGATACACCGGCTCCAAGGAAGGGTTGGGATCGATCAGGCTCGGCGGGCCGTTGGCGCCCCATTGCAGCCGCTGCATCAACTCGCGCGCGATGCGCACCGCATCGGCATCGTCCTTTGCCAGGTACTCTCCCAGGCCAGACACGCTGGTGTGCATCTCGGCGCCGCCAAGTTCCTCGTCGTTGGCGATCTCGCCGGTGGCGGCCTTCAGCAGCGGCGGACCGGCCAGGAAGGCCTTGGCGCGGCCGCGCACCATGATCACGTAGTCCGACAGCCCCGGCATGTAGGCGCCGCCAGCAGTGGACGAGCCGTGCACCAGCCCCACGACGGGAATGCCGGCGGCCGACAGCCTGGCCAGGTTGTAGAACAGTCGCCCGCCGTTGACAAAGCCTTCCACCTTGTACTGCAGCAGGTTGGCGCCGGCCGATTCGATCAGCTGCACGTAGGGCAGCTTGTTTTCCATTGCGATGGCCTGGCCGCGCAGCAGCTTGTCGCCGCCCAGGCGCTGGATGGCGCCGGCGTTGATGCCGGCGTCGTTGACCAGGATCACGCAGCGCGTACCGCTGATGGTGCCGATGCCGGAGATCATGCCGCCGCCGGGCACGCTGCGCTCCGGGTCGGGGTGGTCCGTCATGTAGCCGGCCAGCGAGGACAACTCCAGCCAGGGCGAACCCGGGTCGAGCAAGCGGGCCAGGCGTTCGCGCGGCAGGAGTTGGCCGCGCTTGTCGAACAGCGGCTTGGACTTGGCCGAGGCGGCTGCGGCGCGCGCCTCGAGCTCGCGCAGGCGGCCGACCAGTTGCAGCATGGCCTGGCGCTGCGCCTGGAAGGCCTCGCCTTCGGGATGGATGCGGGTTTCGAGGACGGGCACGGCGGAGTTAATGAATGCGACTTCAAAATGTTGCCGGCAATCCCCTGGTCCGTCAAGCCGCAGGCCGATCACCAGGCCCACGCCTTCTGGTAAACACCTACGCTCATCTGGGCATGATTGACGGTGCTCCAGGCCGGCACAATAATGAACCATACTTCAATATCCAGCCGTGACCGCCCTGCCCAAACGCCGCAAGTCGGTGCGCCGCGCCGAGATCCTGGCGGCGGCACGGGAGGTCTTTCTGGAACGCCCCTACGAGCAGGCCTCGATCACCGAGATCGCCGAGCGCGCCGGCTGCGTGGTCGGCACCATTTACGGCTACTTCGAGAACAAGCGTGAGCTGTTCGACGCGGTCGTCACCGGGTTTTACGACGGGCTGATCGCCGACATCGAGCCGCGTTTCGCGGTCATCGAGGGCACGGCCGACCGGCTGCGCTTCCTGGTGGCGCGGCACCTGCAGATCACCGTGGACGACCCATCGTGGCTGAAGGTGCTGGACCGCGAGGCCCGCGGTGCGGAAGGCTACTTCGGCAGCACGCTGCACCAACTGAACCGGCGCTATGCGCAGTTCGTGATGCGCACACTCAGCGACGGCATTGCCCGCGGTGAACTGCGCGCCGAGCTCGATCCGCAGATGGCGCGCGACTTCCTGTTCGGCGGGCTGGAGCACTGGGTCCGCAACACCGTCGGCCGCGGCCGGCGCAACGACCCCGCGGCAGTAGCGCGCGAGATGGTGCGCATGCTGCTGGCCGGCTGGGCGGCGGCGCCAGCCGAGCGCGCTGCACCGTGGCAGGGGCTGGAGGCGCGCATCGCCAAACTGGAAGGGCGGCTCAAGCCCGCTCCTCGCACACGTGAAACGGAGGCATCCAAATGAGCAACAAGACAGTCCGCATCGGCAGCGCGTCGGGGTTCTGGGGCGATACGGCTTCAGCGGCACCGGCGCTGGTCAAGGGCGGCGACATCGGCTATCTGGTCTTCGATTACCTGGCCGAGGTGACGATGTCGATCCTGGCGGCGCAAAAGGCCAAGGACTCATCAGCCGGCTACGCCACCGACTTCGTGCACATCACGATGAAGGCGCTGCTGCCCGAGTTGAAGGCCAAGGGCATCAAGGTGGTGGCCAACGCCGGCGGCGTGAATCCGATCGCCTGCCGCGACGCGCTGGCCAAGGTGGCCGAAGAGCTGGGCGTGCCGCTGAGGATCGGCGTGGTGCTCGGCGACGACCTGTCGGCGCGCGCCGGCGAGTTCCGCGAGCGTGGCATCGCCGAGATGTTCAGCGGGGCCGCCTTTCCGCAACGCACGGCCAGCATCAACGCCTACCTGGGCGCGCTGCCGATCGCGCGAGCGCTGGATGCCGGCGCCGAGGTGGTGATCACCGGCCGCTGCGTCGATTCGGCGGTGACGCTGGGCGTGCTGGTGCACGAGTTCGGCTGGTTGCCCGGCGACCACGACAAGCTGGCGCAGGGCACGCTGGCCGGCCACCTGGTGGAATGCGGCGCGCAGAGCAACGGGGGGCTGTTCACCGACTGGGAGAGCGTGCCCGACTGGGACATCATCGGCTTCCCGATCGTCGAGGCCGAAGCCGACGGCAGCTTCGTCATCACCAAGATCGACGGCAGCGGCGGGCTGGTGACGCCGGCCACCGTGACCGAGCAGATGCTCTACGAGATCGGCGACCCGCGCGCCTACCACGTGCCCGACGTGGCCTGCGACTTCACCGACGTGCGCTACGAGCAGGTGGGCAAGGACCGGGTGCGCGTCACCGGCGCGAAGGGCCGGCCGCCGACCGACACCTACAAGGTCAGCTGCACCTTCATGGACGGCTTCCGTAACATGGCCTTCCTGACCATTGCCGGCGAGCAGGCGGCGCAGAAGGCGCGGCGCACCGGCGAGGCGCTGTTCAAGCGCATGGAGCGCATGCTGGCTGGACAAGGCTTACCCGCATTCAGCGAGAAGCGCATCGAGGTCATCGGCGCCGAGGACATGTATGGCGCGCATGCTCGGCCCACCTCGCGTGAGGTGGTGCTGAAGATGGCGATCAAGACGACGTCCAAGGCCAGCGCCGAACTGTTCGCGCGCGAGTTCGCCGCGGCTGGCACCTCGATGTCGCCGGGCACCACCGGGCTGGTGGGCGGGCGGCCGACGCCCACGCCGGTGATCCGGCTGTTCTCCTTCCTGATCCCGAAGCGTGAGGTGCCGATCACGCTGCAGGACGGCGCCGAGGCCACGCCTGTGACGGTGCCGGTGGACGGCGGCTTTGACGCGGCCACGGTGGGCCCGGCACGGCGCTATGCCGAGACGCCGGCGATCGAAGGCTTCAGCACCGTGCCGCTGATGCGGCTGGCGCACGGCCGCTCCGGCGACAAGGGCGACAAGGCCAACATCGGGGTCATCGCACGCAAACCCGAATACCTTCCGCTGCTGAACCAGTGGCTGACGCCCGAGCGCGTGGCCGCGCATTTCAAACACAACCACCCGAGCCGCGTCGAGCGCTTCGACCTGCCGGGCACCCATTCGATGAACTTTCTGCTGCACGACGTGCTGGGCGGCGGCGGCATGGCGTCGCTGCGCACCGACAACCTGGCCAAGTGCTACTGCCAGGTGCTGCTGGCGATGGAAGTGCCGGTGCCCGACGACATCAGCCTGTAGGAGACACGCCATGCCCATCGACGCCGCCAAGCTGAAGACCTGGCCCTTTCAGCCCATCGTCCACACCTACAGCGCGCGTGACACCATCCTGTACGCGCTGGGCGTGGGCCTGGGCCACGACCCGATGGACCGCGCGCAGCTGCGCTTCGTCTACGAAGACGGCCTGCTGCCGCTGCCGACGCTGGCTGTGGTGCTGGGCACCCCCGGCTTCTGGGCCAAGGACCCGGCCACCGGCATCGACTGGGTGAAGCTGCTGCACGGCGAGCAGAGCCTGGAGCTGCTGGCGCCGCTGCCGGCATCCGGCACGGTGGTCGGCACCACCCGCGTCACCGCCCTCGTCGACAAGGGCGCGGGCAAGGGCGCGCTGATGTACAGCGAGCGCGACATTCACGATCAGGCCAGCGGCCAACTGCTGGCGGTGTCGCGCAGCGTGTCCTTCATGCGCGGTGACGGCGGCTTCAGCGCCAGCGGCCAGACCTCGGACGACGCGCCGCCGCCTCGCGCGGCCACCCCCGACACGCTGCCGGACCATGTGTGCGAGCTGCAGACCCGGCCCGAGGCGGCGCTGATCTATCGGCTTTCGGGCGACTACAACCCGGTGCATGTCGACCCGGCGGTAGCCAAGTCCGCCAGCTTCGAACGGCCGATCCTGCACGGGCTGTGCAGCTTCGGCGTCAGCGGCCATGCGCTGCTGAAGACGCTGTGCGGATGGGACCCGGCGCGGCTGAAGGAGATCGGCTGCCGCTTCTCCTCACCGGTCTATCCGGGCGAGACGCTGCGGGTGGAGATGTGGTCACTGGGCGGCGGGCGCCATGCCTTCCGCACCCGGGTGGTGGAGCGCGACATCGTGGTGCTGAGCCACGGCAGCGCGCTTGTTGCCTGATCTCACACGCATTCGCCTGCAAGCGCAGATGCAATCCGCGGTTTCGGCGCATTTCTGTCGTTGCGGCTGACTCCTCTGGTCCCCGCAGGCTGCCGTGCCGAATCGGCTGCGCAAGCGTGCTGGCGTCACCCGCGTTCCCGTCGCTGCTGCAATTGATCCATTGCCCAGGCTCGGCAGAAACCGGTGTCCAGGTACCTATTTCTGCCGCCCACGCTCCGAAGCCTGCCCGCGAATCCGTTGTGCGCGTTGTCGCTCCAGCGTGATGACGCAGGCGAAACCGCACAAGATCGACCACCACATGGTGCACAGACGAATGGCCACCGCCAACATCAGCGCCTGGGCAAGCGGCAAGCCGAGACCGGCCAGCATCGCGGCCATGACGGCCTCGGTCGAGCCCAGGCCGGCCGGCAGCATCGACGCGGCGCCGGCCAGCATCGCCAGGGGATAGATGGCGATCCACTGCATGAGCGGCACCTGCAGCTCCAGCGGCCGCATCAGCACGCCGAGCGTGGCCGCGATCAAGACCCACGCCGCCAGGCCCAGCGCCAGCGACAGCAGCAGCTCCGTGGGCCGCAGCCAGATGCGGCAGCCGTGCAGGCCATCGCGCAACACGCGCGCGGCCCGCGCGCTGCGCCGCAGCCCGCGACGGCGCAGCGCCGACACCACCGTCGACAGAAGCCTCGGGCGCCAGGCCAGCAATCCGACCAGCCCGATGACGATCGCCACGAAGCCGACGACGACGCCGAAGCCGGCCAGGCCGGCGGCTGCCGGCAAGGACAGCAGCAGCAGGCTGACCAGATCGATGGCACGCTCGAACACGAAGGCCGAGGTCACGCGCGCCGCAGGCACGCCGTGCCAGGCGAAATAGCGGATGCGCAGCAGCTCCCCGACCTTGCCGGGCGTGGCGGTGAACGCGAATCCCGCGATATAGGCCGACAACCCGGGGCCGAAGGCGACACGGTAGCCCGCGCGGTGCAACAGCCAGCGCCAGCGCAGGTAGCGCAGGCCCCAACTGGCCCAGGCCATCGCCATGGCGGCAGGAAACCAGGGCAGCAGCCGCGAGACGCCCGCATAGCTCGGGTTCTGCGCATCGGCCCACAGCAGCAGCGACAGGTACAGCACCGACAACAGCGACAACCCGATGATGGCGCGGCGCAGGCTGACGGGTGCAGGTGGGCGTGTGGGTCGGTAGGGCACCGGGTCTTCCTCGGGAGCCGCCATCGCACGGCACTTGCGGGTGGACCCGGCCAAGGTTACCGCAAGGGCCGCGGCCGCGCGGGCTGCCTCCTACAATCCGCTGCGCTGCCGCATCCTGCCTCCGGTTTCCAGCCCTTGCTCCATCTCGACAATGTCGAAAACCGCCGCATCGGCATCGGCCTGGTCACGCTGACGACGCTGTGCTTCGCGGTGCTGGACACCAGCGCCAAGTGGCTGGTGCAGACGCTGCCGGTGCTGCAGGTGGTGTGGCTGCGCTTCGTCTTCCATGTGCTGATTGCCTCGGCGCTGCTGGCGCCGCGCTACGGGCTGGAGCTGGTGCGCGTGCGCAGCTGGAAGCTGCAGGCGCTGCGCGCGTCGATGATGGCGGCGATGACGGCGCTGAATTTCTGGGCCCTGCAGTACCTGCAGCTGGCCGAGACCGGCGCGATCCAGTTCTCGGTGCCGCTGCTGATCGCGCTGTTCAGCGCCTGGTGGCTGGGCGAGCGGCTGGACGCACGGCGCTGGCTGGCGATCGTGGCGGGTTTCGCCGGGGTGCTGCTGGTCATCCGCCCCGGCAGCCAGGCCTTCCACCCGGCGATCCTGCTGTCGGTGCTGAACGCGCTGCTCTACGCCGCCTTCAACATGCTCACGCGGCGCATGGTGGCCACCGAGTCGGCGGCGTCTCTGCAGCTGATGTCGGCCGCCGGCGCGGCCGTGCTGCTGGCGCCCTGGGCGCTGGCCGGCTGGCAGTGGCCGGCTGGCGCGGGGCAGTGGCTGCTGCTGGCGCTGTGCGGCCTGTGCGGCGGCATCGGCCACTTCATGGTGGCGCAGGCGCACCGCTATGCCTCGGCGGCGACGCTCGGGCCCTTCCTCTACCAGCAGATCCTCTACATGACGCTGCTCGGCTGGCTGGTCTTCGGCCAGGTGCCGGGGCTGCTGGTGGTGGCCGGCGCGGCCGTCGTGGTGGCCAGCGGGCTGTACCTGCTGTGGCTGGAGATGAGGCGGCACTGAGCAGCGCCACCCGCTGCAGACCCGACATGCACTTGCACCCTTTGCACATCCTGCTGGCCGTCGCAACCACCATGTCGGTGCTCGGCGGCGCCCGCGCCGAGGCGCCGCTGGCGCGCGCCAATCCGGCCTCGCAGCACTGCCTGGCGCAGGGCGGCAGCCTGCTGATCGAAAGCGACGGCAGCGGCGGCCAGTTTGGCGTTTGCCGCTTCGACGACGGCCGGCAGTGCGAGGAATGGGCGCTGCTGCGCGGCGAGTGCCCGGCCGGCGGCGTCCTCGTGGGCAGTCATTTGACGCCGGCCGCGCGCTACTGCGTGCTGCGCGGTGCAAGCTACCAGGTGCTGTCCGGCGCCAGCCTTCCCGGCGCGCAGGGCCGCTGCAGCTTCGCCAACGGCAAGGCCTGCTCGGACGGCGCCTTCTTCAACGGCCTGTGCGCCAGCGACACCGCGGGCGAGGTGGTGCACGCGCTGTTCCGCTGCGCGGGTGGCAAGACGGTGGACGCGGTGTTCAGCAACGGTCCGCGCGGCAGCGTGTCGCTGCTGCTGTCCGACGGGCGCAGCCTGTCGCTGCCGCAGCGGCGCTCGGGCTCCGGGGCGCGCTATGCCAACGCCGACCAGAGCTTCGTCTTCTGGACCAAGGGCGACGGCGCGTTCATCGAGGAGAACGGCCAGCCCAGCCATCGTGGCTGCAGCACGCGGCCGTGAGCCGGGCTTCAGCCCAGGGCGTGCAGGCCTTCCAACCCCAGGATGAGCAGCACGTAGCGGGTGCCCTTGCCCAGCACGATCCAGAACAGGCTGTGCCAGAAGGGCATCTTCAGCCAGCCAGCAGCCAGCACCAGCGCATCGCCGATGAGCGGCACCACCGACAGCACCAGGAAAGGCGGTCCGAAGCGGCGCAGCCGCGCAATCCGCGAATGCTCCTCGTCGAACTGCACGTGCTTGAATCGCTCCCAGCCGTTGCGAACTGCATGGCCCATGCCGAAGTTCAGCGCGCAGCCGATGCCGGCGCCCAGCAGCGCCACGCTGAATGCGTACCAGGTCAGCGCCGGGTAGGCCACGATCTTGGCCGTCAGCACCATTTCGGTGGAGCCCGGCAGCACCGTGGCCGACAGCAGCGCCGAGACGAACACCCCCGCCAGGCCGGCGTTCGGGTTGAGCCAGCCTTGCATCCAGGCCGACGCAGCCTGCAGCCATTCGACCATGTCAGGCCCGCGGCGCGCCTATGACCGCTGCAGCTCGGCGCGCATCGCGTCGATGACCTTGCGGTAGTCCTTCTGGCCGAAGATGGCGCTGCCGGCGACGAAGGTGTCGGCGCCGGCATCGGCCACTCGGCGGATGTTGTCGACCTTGATGCCGCCATCCACCTCGAGGCGGATGTCGCGACCGCTGGCGTCGATCAGTTTGCGCACCATCTCGGTCTTGCGCAGCGTGCCGTCGATGAAGCTCTGGCCGCCGAAACCGGGGTTCACGCTCATCAGCAGCACCAGGTCGATCTTGTCGATGACCCAGGGCAGGATGTCGATCGGCATGGCCGGGTTGAAGACCACGCCCGCCTGGCAGCCTGCGGCCCGGATCAGCTGCAGCGTGCGGTCGACGTGGATGCTGGCGTCGGGGTGGAAGCTGATCAGGTCGGCCCCGGCCTCGGCGAAGGCCTGGGCCAGCGCATCCACCGGCTGCACCATCAGGTGCACGTCGATCGGCACCCTGGCGCCATCCGCGCGCAGCGCATGCTTGCGCAGCGCCTGGCACACCATCGGGCCGAAGCTGAGGTTCGGCACGTAGTGGTTGTCCATCACATCGAAGTGGATCCAGTCCGCGCCGGCGTCGATGACGGCGCGCATGTCCTCGCCAAGGCGCGCGAAGTCTGCCGACAGCAGGCTGGGAGCGATGCGATAGGTGGGCATGGGCGAACCGGCGAGTTGCCCGCAGATTCTAGGTGGGCTGCCTACAATCCCGGCTGATGAAAAATCCGGGCCTCACCTGCCAAGTCACCACCGAGTACCTGCCGGAGCAGTCGCAGCTGCCCGACGGTCCTTTCGCCTTCGCCTACACGGTCACCGTCCGCAACAGCGGAAACGTGGCCGCGCAGCTGGTGGCGAGGCACTGGATCATCACCGACGCCACCGGCCATGTGGAAGAAGTGCGGGGCCTGGCGGTGGTGGGCCACCAGCCACTGCTCAAGCCCGGGGAGTCCTTCGAATACACCAGCTGGACGCGCCTGGCCACGCCGCACGGCACGATGCGCGGGACCTTCTTCTGCATGACCGAAGATGCGTACGCCTTCGACGTGCCGATCGAGCCCTTCACGCTGGCCAAGGCCGGCGCGCTGCATTGAGCTGGTGGTCCAAGGCGGCCAGCAGCCCCTGGGACCTGACCGCGCTGCTGAACGCAGCCGAGGGCCTGACCGGCCGCGCACAGCGCAACCTGTGGATGGCGCGGTTGCTGGAATGGCTGCGCCATGAGCCGCGCGGCGCCGGCACGAGCCAGGCCGCCGACGCCACCCCGGCGCCAGTGCTGCGGCTGCGCCACCTGCTGAACGTGCTGGAGAAGAACCCCGACTACCAGGCGCGGCTGCAGCGGCTGTTCAACGACTTCTGGTCCGACACGCGCAGCGCCGGCCTGTTCTCCGATTTCGGCTTCGGGCCGCGCACCGCGCTGTACGCCGAGGTCTGGGAGCGGCTGCGCCAGCGCGTGCTGCCGACCACGCCCGACACGCGCGAGCTGGCCGAACTGTTCGCGCTGCTGTTCCGGCCCGAGGACACGAAGTGGATCGGCGCCCTCGATGCCACGACGCTCGGCCGCCTGGGCACGCCGGCCTGGCGCGGCGTGGGCCCTGGGCCGGACCCGTGGCGCGCCGAGATGATGGACGCCGTGACCTACCTGGTCAGCGCCGTCCATGCGGCCGGCCTGGCGGGCCCACTGCGCAAGCGCATGAGCGACGAGACCCTGGTCGACGAGCCCTTCCGCCAGCTGCCTGGCAGCACCGAACGGCTGCGCGAGGCGGTGCTGGCCGGTGACCTGTCGAGTACGGCCCTGCTCCAGCATGCCGGTTACCTGCGCGCGTTGCTCGACCGCTGCTGCGGCGCAGTGGACAGCATCGGCCAGCACCTCGAGGAATTCGGCATCTCGGTGGACATCGTCTACGAGGTCGACCAACTGCGCGCGCGCGTGCGGCGCATCGAGCTGCTGCTGGACTGCATCCTGGCGCCGGCGCCGGCGCAGCCGCTGCTGCAGCTGACGCAGTCGCTGGTGGACACGCTGGAGCAGCGCCGCGGCGTGCGCTCGCTGCTGTCGCGCCACTACGCCCAGCTGTCGCGCAAGGTAGCCGAGCGCAGCGCCGAGACCGGCGAACACTACATCGCCCACACCCGCGAGGAGTACCGTGACATGCTCGAGCGCGCAGCCGGCGGCGGCGCAGTGCTGGCGCTGACCACGCTGCTGAAGTTCGGCGTGCTGGCGCTGGGGCTGACCGCCTTCTGGAGCGGCTTCTGGGCCGGCTTCAACTACGCGGCGAGCTTCCTGGTCATCATGCTGCTGCACTGGACCGTGGCCACCAAGCAGCCAGCGATGACGGCGCCGGCGATGGCCCAGCGCCTGGGCGACCTGAAGAGCGATGCCTCGGTGGAGGCCTTCGTCGACGACGTCGTGCACCTGATCCGCTCGCAGGCCGCGGGAATCTTCGGCAACCTGGCGCTGTGCGGGCCGCTGGTGCTGGCGGCGCAATGGCTGACCTGGGCACTGGCCGGCGCGCCGCTGGTGGGCACCCATTCGGCCGAGCACGTGCTGGAGACACTGACGCTGCTGGGCCCCACCGCGCTGTATGCCGCCTTCACCGGCGTGCTGCTGTTCGCCAGTTCGCTGATCGCCGGCTGGGTGGAAAACTGGTTCGTCTTCCACCGGCTGGACAGCGCCATCGCCTGGAACCCGCGCATCGTCGCCCGGCTGGGCGCCTCGCGCGCGCTGCGCTGGTCGAACTGGTGGCGCTACAACATCAGCGGCGTGGCCGCCAACGTGTCGCTGGGCATGATGCTCGGCGTGGTGCCGGTGGTCATGTCCTTCCTCGGCCTGCCTCTGGAGGTGCGCCACGTCACCTTGTCCACCGGCCAGCTGGCCGCCGCCGCCGGGGCGCTGGGCTGGGCGGCGCTGCATGCCGCGCCCTTCTGGTGGTGCGTGGCCGGCATCGCGGCGACCGGGCTGCTCAACATCGGCGTCAGCTTCTGGCTGGCCTTCAAGCTGGCAGTGCGGGCGCGCGGGGTGCGCACCGCCGACCAGCAGCGCATTGCCGCCGCGCTGCGGCGCCGGCTGCGCCATGCGCTGCCCACCTTCCTGTGGCCCGCGGCCCGCGAATGAAGCCGCCTCAGCGCGGCGTGCCGGCGTCGTCGTTGTCGCCGCGGCGCTCGCCCTTGCGGCGGCCGGAGAACATCACCCACCAGACCATGAAGACCAGCAAGCCCAGTGCGAGCAAGGCCTCCAGCAGCAGCAACAGCATCGTCGGTCCTCGGCGCGCGTTCGTCGGCACGGCCAGCGTGGCCGCCGCGATTCTAGGGGCCCTCGCAGGCTGCGGCACGGCACCGCCGCTTGCGCCCCCTGCGCCGCCCGCCCCGCCTGCAGCTCCAGCCGCGGCGGCGCCGGCCGTGCCCAGCCCTGGC
>JBEIHU010000056.1:0-19723 GCA_040381175.1 Burkholderiaceae bacterium | reverse complement strand
GCGGCGCCTGGGCCGGCTGGGGTTCTTTGCGCTGCTGGGCGGGGGGCGGGGGCGGGGGGGGCGGCGTCACCACGATCCCCCGGGGGGGGGGCGGCCCCCGCCGCAAGGCCAGCAGCACCTGCTGCGCGGCATCGTCGGCCCAGTGCCAATCGTCGATGAACAGCAGCAGCGGCTGCTGCGCCGCCAGCCGGGCGAGCAGCGCGCAGGTGGCGGCGGCGGCCTGCGCCAGGGTCTGCGCCGGCGGCTCCTGCAGCGCGCGCAACAGCTGCGCGAAAGGCTGCATCGGCTCAGCGTCGAGCGACTCGTCGCAATGGGTGCGCAGCACGCGCCAGCCGAGCGCGTCGGCACGCTCGGCCAGGCCCTGGGCCAACCGGGTCTTGCCCAGGCCCGGCGCTCCGGCGATGGCCACCACCCGCAGTGCGCCCTGCGCCGCCTCCTGCAGCGCCTGGCCGAGCAGCTCCAGCTCGGCCTCGCGGCCGACCAGCCCGGCCGGGCCGACCGATGCACCCCGCCCTTCGGCAGGGCCCGCGGCCTGGCCCTGCACCCTGAGCACGCGGATCGGCTCGTCGCGGCCGCGCACCGCGAGTGCCTCTTCGTCTGCGACGCGGAAATGCCGCGCCGCCGGGCCGAGTGTTTCGGCGCTAACCACCACCTCGTCGGCGCGGGCGGTCTCGGCCAGGCGCGCGGCGATGTTCGGCACCGAGCCGGTGAGCTCGAAGCGGCCGCGTTCGATGTCGCCGGCGCGGACCAGCACCAGGCCACCGTGCACACCCGAATGCAGGCGCAGCACGAAGCCCGGCGGCAACACCACGGGCAGGCTGCGCGCGTGGGCATGCAGCTCCAGCGTGGCCTGCAGCGCACGGCGCACGTCGTCGCCGCGGCTTTGCGGATAGCCGAACATCGCGAGCAGGCCGTCGCCCTGCACCCGCACCACGATGCCGCCGTGCCGCGGCACGATCTCGTCGTAGGCGCGGCGCAGGCCCCCGAGCAGCGCGGCATAGTGCTCGGCTTCCATCAACGCGGCCAGCTCGGTGGAGCGCGACAGGTCGGCGAAGACCAGCGTCACGAAGCGCCGGCCGGGGTCTGGCGACTCCACCGCGGCCTGGGCGATGGGGCCTTCGGCGTTCATCGGTCCGCTGCAGGGGTTGAGGATGGATCGGCCGAGTGTAGCCAGCCGGCGTTACGGCAGCGTGTACGGCAGCGGGTATCACAGCAGCGGGTAGGGCCGGTCGTCCGGCGTGTCCAGCGCGATGGCGCGGTAGAAATCCCAGGCGCGCCCCGGCGGGTAGCTGCCGGGGTCGCGCGCGGCCAGGTGGCGCACGATCTCGAAATGGTTGATCTTGTGCGCGGCCGGCTCCAGGTCCAGCCGCGCCGTGCCGCGGATGTGCGACATGATCGACCGCGCGATCAGCATGTAGGCCCACGGCGCCGAGCCGATGCCGTCGAGCCCGACGCCGGGGAAGTACAGGTCCGGCGCGTCCAGGCTGCGGAAGATGCAGCCGCAGCGCGTGCACAGCTCGTTGACGCTGCGGATCGCGGACAGCTTCGGGTTTTCGAAATAGCGCAGGTCGGTGGCATAGCCAGTGCCCCACAGGATGACATCCGCCTGCAGCGCCGTGCCGTCGCGCAGCGTCACGCGCCTGCCGTCGATGGCCGCCACCTCGCCGCGGTGGCGCTGCAGTTGCGCATAGTGCTGGATCATGCGCGGCCGGCCCGGGAACAACTGATCGTGCAGCACGTCCACCGGCCGTTCGGGCTGGATATCCTGCAGGCCGAACCTGGCATAGCGCGCCGCCATGTCGGCACCGAGCAGCTTGCTCTGCTCGGCCGCACTCAGGCCCTGCGCCTGCATCTTCGCAAAGGGCCGCACGCTGCCGGCGATGGCCTTGGGCCGCGTTGTCGGCAGGAACCACCGCGTGCCGCGATACACCCAGGCGACGCGCTGCGCGCCGTGTTCGATGCACTGGTCGATCAGGTCGAAGGCCGACGCACCGCCGCCCACCACCAGCACCTCGCGTCCGGCCAGCGCCGCCGGCTCGTGCAGCGCGCTGGCATGCCACTCCAGCACCCGGCTGTCGCTGCGCTGCACCGCCGGGATCAGCGGCGTGTTGTGGCCGCCGCTGGCGGCCACCAGGTGGCGCGCGCGCAGCTCGCCATGCGTGGTCTGCAGCGCCCAGGCGCTGCCGTCGTGATGTGCGCGCTGCACTGAGCAGCCCAGGCGAATGCCGTCGTGCAGCCCAAAGCGGTCGGCCCAGGCCTGAATGTTGGCCAGGATCTGGGGCGCCAGCGGGCCGGCCAGCGGCAGATCGCCGATGGCCCAGTCGGCAGGGCTGAGCTGGATGTCCTGCCACGCCGGCAGCGCGCGCCACAGGCCACCCAGGCCCTCGCGCCTGTCCAGTACCACCGCATCCAGCCCGGCCTGGCGCGCATAGTGCAGATGGACTACGCCAGCGATGCCGGCGCCGATGATGGCAAGGTCGAGGGTGCGGTCGCTGGGCATCAAGGCTCCTTCGGCGGAAGGCATGGCGCGACGATCGTAGCCTCTGGCCGTGAAGCGGCGGTCCTGCAGTTGGCGCATGCGCCGCTCCTGGCCCACCTGCGCGCTGCCGCTGCCGGCGGCCTCGACTGTGCCGGCTGGCGGCGGCATCATGGGTGGCGCATGGTGGCCAGCGGGCGGCCGTCCTGCGGCAGCAGGTGGCGGCCGCGGTCTTCGCACAGCTTCTCGCCGCCGGCCGGCAGGCCGTGCTCGGCCAGACCGGCCGACCTCGGCCGCGTCGGCCGGCTTCCCGTGCCGCAGCAGGTAGGAATGCTGGTCGATCCCCTTGAGGTTGCGGCACGGCGGAATGCATGGCCGCCTGCCAAGGCGCGCGGCGAGCGTCGGCGACGACACCCCCGGCCTAGCGACAAACCCTGAGTGCCATGCGGCGCCGCCCGGGCCCGGCCAGGCAACAGAATGCGGGCTGAGCGACCGCCACCCGAGCCAAGGAGCCGCCCCGATGACCAGCACCCGCCTGAACCCCCTGGACGCCGCATGGATCATGACCGAAACGCGGGCCACGCCCAACCACGTGGGCGGGTTGCTGATCTTCAGGCTGCCCGAGGACGCGCCGCGCGATTTCCTGCGCCGGCTGATGCATGACTTCCGCACCTACCGCGGCTTCAACGCACCGTGGAACCGGCGGCTGAAGCATGCCTTCAACCTGAACCCGCTGCCCGAATGGGTCGAAGACGACGACGTCGACCTGGAGTACCACGTGCGCCATGCGGGGCTGCCCTGGCCGGGCGGCGAGCGCGAGCTGGGCGAGTTGGTGGGCCGGCTGCAGAGCACGCCGATGGACCTGAGCCGCCCGCCATGGGAGTGCACCATCATCGAAGGGCTGGAGCACCACCGCTTCGCGCTGTTCGTGAAGATGCACCACTCGCTGATCGACGGCATCAGCGGCATGCGCATGCTGCAGCAGGCGATGTCCACCGACGCGGCGAAAAGCCTGGCGCTGCCGCCCTTTTGGTCCTCCGGCGAGAGCCGCGCGGCGCAGGCGCAGCGCAATGCCTCGGCACCGACGATGGCCAACGTGATGACCGCGGTCGCGCAGGCGCTGCGCGGCCAGCTCTCGTCGGCGCCGCAGCTGTTGGCGGCCTTCGGCAAGATGCTCCGCCGTGTCGGCGAGGGCGGCGACGGGATGGTGGTGCCCTTCGATTCGCCGCTGTCGGTGCTGAACGGCCGGGTGCGCGAAAAGCGGCGCTTCGCGACGCAGCAGTTCCCGATGGCGCGGCTGCGCGCGCTGGCCGATACCGCCGGCTGCACCCTCAACGACGTGGTGCTGGCGCTGTGCGGCGGCTCGCTGCGCCGCTATCTGCTCGAGCGCGACAGCCTGCCGGCCAAGTCGCTGACCGCCGGCATCCCGGTGTCGGTTCGGCCCAAGGACGATCAGGGCACCGGCAACGCCATCAGCTTCATCATCTCCACGCTGGGCACCGACATCGAGGATGCGGCCGAGCGGCTGGCCGCCATCCGCGCGTCGGTGCGCCATGCCAAGGCACATGTGCAGAGCCTGCCGCGCCAGGCGATGACGCAGTACACCGTCTTGCTGATGGCGCCGACCATCGCCACGCTGCTTGGCGGCATTGGCGGGCGCACGCGGCCGATGTTCAACATCACCATCTCCAACGTGCCGGGGCCGGAGAAGCCGCTGTACTTTCGCGGCGCGCGGCTGGAGGCGATCTACCCCGCGTCGATCGTCACCCACGGCCAGGCGCTGAACATCACCTGCCAGAGCTATGCCGGCACGATGGACTTCGGCTTCACCGGCTGCCACACCTCGGTGCCCAGCCTGCAGAAGCTGGCCGTCTACACCGCCGAGGCGCTGGCCGAACTGGAAGCGTCGATCCTGCCCAAGCCGGCGCGGCCGGCCAAGGCGCCGAGGCCCAAACCCGGGCAGCGCGCGACGCCTGCGGCCAGGCAGCCTGGCCGGCGCGGCACGGCCAGCGCCTGACGGTCCTGCGGCAAGCCGATGGCAACGCTGCGCCTGCGCAACCCCCGGGCGACACGCATCACGCGAAGGGCGTTCTCTGAGCAGTGGCCGATCGGGATTTAGCCGATCGGTTCGATGGGCATGGTGCGGGGCTCGTGGACGGTGCGTCGGCCAAGTCCCATGCATGGATCGTGCTGGGGCCTGTTCGCGCCGTCTCGCCGGCGTGCCGGCCGGCCAGCGAGGCGGCGCTTGGGTTTGCCCGGTGCAGGCTGCACGGGCGGGCCGCTACCATCACTGGTCTTCTTCTTCGGAGTCGTGCATGCCCGTGATCGTGGTCGCCAACCCCAAGGGCGGGGTCGGCAAGAGCACGCTGGCCACCAACTTGGCGGGTGCGCTGGCTCGCTCCGGCCATGCGGTGATGCTCGGCGATGTCGACCGGCAGCAATCCTCTCGGCAATGGCTGGCGATGCGCCCGCCGCAGCTGCCGCCGATCCGCGGTTGGGAGGTCAGCCACAACGACATCGTGCGCCCGCCCAAGGGCACCAGCCATGTGGTGCTGGACACCCCGGCCGGTCTGCACGGCAAGCGGCTCGACGCGGTGCTGCGCATCGCGCAGAAGATGCTGATCCCGCTGCAGCCCAGCCTGTTCGACATCCAGGCCACGCATTCCTTCCTGGGGCAGTTGCGCCAGCACGCGCGGTCCGGCGAGATCGCCATCGGCCTGGTCGGCATGCGGGTGCGCGAGCACACCATCGCCAATGGCCAGCTGCACCAGTACCTGGACACGCTGAACGTGCCGGTGGTGGCCTGGTTGCGCGATACCCAGAATTACGTGCAGCTGGCCGCGCGCGGCCTGACGCTGTGGGACGTGGCACCCGGCCGCGTCGAGCGCGACCTCGAACAATGGCAGCCCCTCAAGGATTGGATTCAACGATGAGACATTTCGCGCATCTGCATGACCTGCAGGCCCTGGTCGGCAAGGAAATCGGCATCAGCGAGTGGATCTCGGTGGAGCAGCAGCGCATCGACCAGTTTGCCGAGGCCACGGGCGACCACCAATGGATCCACGTCGACCCGGCGCGCGCTGCCAGCGGACCGTTCGGCAAGACCATCGCGCACGGCTTCCTGACGCTGAGCCTGGTGCCGGAAATGTTTGCCTCCGCCTTCGAAATCGGCGATGTGCACATGGGCGTCAACTATGGGCTCAACCGGGTGCGCTTCACCGCCCCGGTGCCCAGCGGTAGCCGGGTGCGCGGGCACTTCGTGCTCAAGTCCTACGAACCCATCGAAGGCGGGGCGCAGCTGGCGGTGGAGGTGCGTGTCGAACTGGAAGGCTCGGCCAAGCCGGCCTGCGTGGCCGAAACGCTGTCGCGCCGCTTCATCTGAGGAATGGCATCGAAGGTATTCCAGGGAAGGCTCTTGCAACATGAAGGTGCTGCTGGTCGATGACCATCCTTTGATCCTGTCGGCGCTGCAAACGGTGATCAAGGGCCTGGGCGACGACGTGTCGGTGCTCGGGGCCGCCAGCGCGGCCGAGGCCCGCGCCGCCTTGAAGAAGGACGCCGCCTTCGACCTGGTGCTGCTCGACCTGTCGCTGGGCGACGCCGACGGCTTCGACGTGCTGACCGAGCTGCGCGCCGCCTATCCGTCGCTGCCGGTGGTGGTGGTGTCGGCCTCCGACCGCACCAGCGACGTGATCCGCGCCATCGACCTGGGCGCGATGGGCTTCGTGCCCAAGCGCTCGTCCAACGACCAGCTGTTCGAGGCGCTGCGCATGGTCATGTCCGGCGGGCTGTACGTGCCGCCAATGATGCTCGGCCTGGAAGCATCGCCGGCCGAGGGCGACACCGTGCCCGACGTGATGCGCCCGGTGGGCAGCGCCAGCAGCCAGGCCGACTACCAGCGCGCGCCGATGTCGCTCGAATCGGTGGGCCTCACGCCGCGCCAGGGCGACGTGCTCGCGCTGCTGCTGCAGGGCAAGCCCAACAAGCTGATCGCGCGCGAGCTCAACGTCTCGGTCGAGACCGTCAAGGACCATGTGGCCGCCGTGCTGCGCGCCTTGGGAGTCAGCTCGCGCACGCAGGCGGTGCTGGCGGTCAGCCAGATGCAGCAGCAGGCGGCGCAGACCTCACGCCAGCCGCCGAACACCGACACGCAATGAGCGTGTCGCCCGCCGCGGCGCAGCCGTTGCCGGCGCAGGCAGCGGCCGGGCCGGCTGGCGCCAGGCGTTTCGACCATGTGCGCGCGCTGTTCGTGCAGACGCCGGCCTCGCTGATCGGCTACCTGATCGGCTGGAGCCTGATGATCGCGATGTACTGGCCGCTGGCGCCGCGCGGCCCGATGCTCGCCTGGAGCGGGGCGCTGGCGGCGCTGCTGCTGGTGCGCCTGGCGCACTACCTGCGCTTTCGCCGCAACCCCGACGCCGACGACGCCACGCTGCACGAATGGCGGCGCAGCTGGAAGGTACTGGTGCTGGCCCAGGCCTCCACATGGGCGGTGGCGGTGTGGCTGTTCTGGGACCTGGGCACGCCCTACCACCGCACCGCGCTGATGCTGGTGATCTTCAGCCTCGGCCTGGCGTCGGTGCAGCTGCTGGCCACGCAGCAGCGGCTGTACATCGCCTTCGTCTGCCTGCTGATGGTGCCGGCCATCGTACGCATCGCCACCGACACCACCCAGCCCTGGCACTGGCAGCTGGCCGGCATCCTGGGCCTGCAGTTCATCGCGCTGCTGGTCATGGGCCGGGTCCAGCGCAGCGCGCTCGACCAGGTGATCCGCCTGAAGGCGCACAGCGAGAAGCTGGCCGCGCAACTGCGCACCGAGATGGGCGTGTCCGAGCAGGCGCGCCGCGCGGCCGAGGCGGCCAGCCGCGCCAAGACGCAGTTCTTCGCCGCCGCCAGCCACGACCTGCGCCAGCCGCTGCATGCGATGGGCCTGTTCGCCGACGCGCTGCGCCAGCGCACGCACGACCCCGAGGTGGCCTCGCTGGTGAACAGCATCAACGAATCGGTGGATGCGCTGGAAGGCCTGTTCGGCGAACTGCTGGACATCACGCGCATCGACACCGGCGGCGTCGACGTGAACCCGGCGCCGGTGAGCATGCGCGAGCTGTTCGCCCGCCTGAGGCTGCACTTCGAGCCTACGGCCTTCGAGAAGGGCCTGGCCCTAAGCTTCCGCGGCGAGCGCCACGTGGCCTTTGCCGACCCGGTGCTGCTGGAGCGCATCCTGCGCAACCTGACCAGCAACGCCATCCGCTACACCGACGACGGCGGGGTGCTGGTCAGCTGCCGGCCCCGCGGCGGCAAGCTGCTGATGCAGGTGTGGGACAGCGGCATCGGCATCAGCGAGGCCAGCCTGCCGCGCATCTTCGACGAGTTCTACCAGGTGCAGAGCCAGCGGCCGCTGCAGGCGCACCAGCGCAAGGGCCTCGGCCTGGGGCTGGCCATCGTGGCGCGCCTGTCCGGGCTGCTGGAGGCGCCGATCAGCGTGCGCTCGCGCGTCGGCCACGGCAGCGTGTTCTCGTTCGAGGTGCCTCCAGGCAAGGTGGTTCGCGCGCTGGGGCCATCCGCGCCGGCGCCGCGCGCGCCGCTGGGGCTCACGCTGCAGGGCCGCCTGATGCTGCTGGTGGAAGACGAGCCGGCGGTGCGCGAAGGCCTGGTGGTGCTGCTCAAGGCCTGGGGCGCCAGCGTGCTGGACTTCGATTCGGCGGCTTCGCTGCAGGCCTGGCTGGCGGGCGGCCCCGCCGAGGCGCCCGACCTGCTGCTGGTGGACTACCGGTTGCCGCAAGGCCGGACCGGTCTGGACGCTCTGGCCGCCGCGCGCGCCCACTGGCCGGGTCTCAAGCTGCCGGCCATTGTCATCACCGGCAGCACCATCGGCGGCCACGAGAGCGAGGCCGCCGAACACGATTTCCACCTGCTGATCAAGCCGGTGCTGCCAAACAAGCTGCGGGCGATGATCGCCTTCAAGCTGGGCGTGCGCGCCTGACCCGAACCGATCCGTGCACGCTGCGCCCACCGTTTGATGGGGCTTCGCGGTCAAACCCAGCGTGCCGGTTTCGCGATGCCCGGCCTGCGGCGCAGCTGCAGGTTCAGCCTTGGCCGTCCGCGC
This sequence comes from Burkholderiaceae bacterium, assembly GCA_040381175.1. Taxonomy (GTDB): domain Bacteria; phylum Pseudomonadota; class Gammaproteobacteria; order Burkholderiales; family Burkholderiaceae_C; genus Rubrivivax. The sequence goes on along the minus strand of JBEIHU010000056.1, from coordinate 11,141 downwards.
AGTGCTCGGCTCGGCGGGCCCGCAGCGCGGCGCGGGCCCGGCACACGCCCAGGCGCAGCAGGTCGGCCGCCAGATCGATGCGGCGGCCAGTGAGCAGCGGGTGGGAATCGACGCCGCGCTCGCTGCCGCGGCTCGCCAGCGTTCGTCTTGCTTGCATCGCTTTGCTCCAGGGTTCGTTCGGGGACCTCCCGGCGGCGGGTCCGCTCAGGCAGATGAGGACCAAGCCCGCCATCCTCCGAGGTCCTATGTTGACATCGTAAACAATGACGAGTAGATTTGTTGACGCTGTCAACTTCAAGCTCCTGTCATGCAGCATCCTCTCCATGCCCCGGCCTCTGCCGCCCGGACCTGAGGCCATGCGCCGCGCCATCTTGCCGCTCTTGCTGGCGCTGTCGGCGGCGCTGGCCGCCCATTCCGCGCTCGGCAAGGACCCGCCGGCCCGGGCATCCGCCTTCAACAACCCCTACGTGCTGGCCGAGGACACCGGCCAGCGCCCGTCGCCCACCTACTTCTTCCGCCGCGCCTGGGTGCAGATCACCCGCGACCTGGCCGCCACCGAGGTGCCGCCCACCGTGCCGCTGGACATCGCGGCGATGGCGCAGCGGTCCTTCGCCGTGGCCTGGCTGGGCCATGCGGCGATGCTGGTGCGCGCCGGCTCGCAGTGGGTCCTGCTGGACCCGGCCCTGTCGGGCACCGCCGGGCCGGTGCAAGGCCTGGGGCCGGCCCGGCTGACACCGCTGCCGATCGCCTGGGAACAGTTGCCGCACATCGACCTGGTGCTGGTCTCGCACGATCACTATGACCACCTGGACCTGGACACGATGCGCCGCCTTGCGCAGCAGCCGGGCGGGCCGCCGCGGGTGATGGCCGGCCGGGCATCGGCGGGCTGGTTCGCCGACAACACCGGGCTGCAGGCCGAGGAATTCGACTGGTGGCAGGCGCGCGAACTGGGCGCGCTGCGCGTGCGCTTCGTGCCGGCGCAGCACAACAGCGGCCGCACGCTGGCCGACCGCAACCGCCGGCTGTGGGGCGGCTGGGTGCTGGAGCATGCCGGCCCGCGCTTCTACTTCTCGGGCGACACCGCCTACGTGGCCGAGCTGTTCCGCGACATCCGCGAGCGCATCGGCCCCATCGACCTGGCGGCGCTGCCGATCGGCGCCTACCAGCCGCGGCCGCTGATGCGCTTCGAGCACATGGACCCGGCCGAGGCGCTGCAGGCCCATATCGACCTGGGCACCACGCAGTCCTTCGGCGTGCACTGGGGCACCTTCCAGCTGGGCGACGAAGAGCCCTTCGAGGCGGCGCGCGACCTGCAGACCGCCGTGCAGGCCCGGCAGGTGCCGGGCTTCGGGCTGCTGGCGGTGGGCGGCTTTGCCGACGTGCGGCCGGCCGAGGGCCAGGCCGGGGTGCCGCCGGCGCTGGCGCTGCAGCCGGCACGGGCGAATGCGCTGGCGCCACTGCTGGCAGCCGCCGGCGCGCGTTAGGGCCTCAGTCCAGCTCGGCCTCGGTGCGCACCGCGCCGGCGCGGTCGGCCACCGCGCTCAGGCCGAAGCGCGCGCCGCGCGGGCCGCGCACCACCCATTCGGCCACCGCGCGGTCGCCAGTGACCGCAGGGCTGGGCAGGAAGGCCTGCATCGAGGTCTTGGGTGCATGGCCTTCGAGCTGCGGGCCGACGATACGCTCCACGCCGCTGACCAGGCTCAGGCCTTCCGGCAGGTGGATCTGGAAGACCACGCCGCGCGTGACCTTGCGCTCCAGTGCGCGCTTGCTGATGTAGGCCGGCAGGTAGCCAGAATTGGCCACCGCGAAGCGCACGCGCCAGGTGTCCTCGCCGAGCGCACGCACCTCGGTGCGCAGCAGCTCCAGCTTGGGCAGCGACAGCGCCACCTGCGCCATCCAGCCCGGGAAGCGCGCGGCCTCGCGCTCGCGCAAGCTGGGCGGCGGGTTGCGCCAGTAGTTCATCTTGTCCCAGCCGCCCAGCTCCACCGCGCCCAGCTGCGGGTGCTGGAAGGCGTACCAGTCCACGTGCGCCAGGCCGCCGCACTGCTCGTCGCTCCACTTCAGCAGCTTCAGGTCGTCTTCGGGCGGGTGCTCGCGGTACCAATGGATCCAGTCGTAGTCGGTGATGCCGGCCTCGCGGTTGGGCGCCCACAGCTCCACCGTCCAGAACAGCGCGCCCAGGTGCTCGTAGACCCAGTCCTGCGTGCCGGTGATGATCTCCTTCGGGTGGTACTTGAAGTCGTGCCAGATGCTGATGGCCGGGTAGCCCGTGAGCTTGGCGCCCAGGTCGCTGAGCCGCTTGTAGACCCACAGGTCCTCGGGCGTCATGTCGTCGTCGCTCTGCGTGCCCATCGGCCGCAGGATCACGCCGCTGTGCGTGTGGAAGCTGACCGCCGCGCCGATGTTGGGGTGCTTGGCGATGAAGTCCACCATCGCCCGCACCTCGGGCTCGCTGGTGGGGTACGGGCCGGCGCCGGTCTGCTCGAACTCCTGCCGCCAGTAGGCCGGGAAGTTGCGGTTCAGGTCCAGGCCCTCGCGGTTGGGGTTCACCTTCACCTGCAGCCCGTCGTAGTTCTTCAGCAGGCCTTCGGGCATGACGCGGAAGTACTCGCCGCCGAAATCGCCGGGCTCGCGCGGCACCAGCAGCCGCGGCTCCTGCGGGTGCTTCTTCCAGCCGCCGTGCGGGTCGCGCACGCGCATCTGCAGCATGCGGCCGTCGCCGTCCACGTCTTCCACCGTCAGGCCGTCGACATGCGGCTCGTCGAAGGGATAGGGCCGGGTGCTGCTGCGGATGTGCCGCGGCCGATCGGCCAGCGCCAGCTCGGCGCCGTCGGGGTTGAGTCGCGGGACGATGTAGACGGCGCGCGTGTCCAGCAGTTGCGTCACCTGGCGGCCGACGTCATCGCTGCCGCCATAGTGGCTGACCAGCCAATGCAGCCAGTACAGGCAGGCGGTGCTGGCGGTCAGCTCGGCCGCGTGGATGTTGCCGTCGACCCAGAAGGCCGGCTTGTCGGTGTCGGCGCCGGTGTTCGCGTTGGTCAGCGTGGCCAGCCAGATGTCGCGGCCCTCGTGGCTTTTGCCGATGGAACGCACGCTCAGCAGGTCGGGCCGCGCCGCCGCACAGTCGGCCAGCAGGCGCGTCAGTTCGGGGTGGCGGTAGAACTGGTCGAAGCGGGGGACGGGGAAGTCGGTCATGGTGGATGGGGAGCGGGCGCGAGCGTGGATCGATTGTGCAGGGCCGCTGGGCAAACTCAGTCCACGGCGACTGCCACGTCGGCATGCAACGCGACCAAGCCCCTGTCGAAGCTGGCCAGCTTGCCGCGATGGTGCCGGGCCAGGCTGGCCAGGTAGGCATCGGTCACCTGCCGGTGGCCCATGACGCCTTGCCACTGCACCTGCGCATAGGCCATGGCATCGGGCCAGAAGTGGTGCCGGGCGTGGCCGGTGACCGCCTGCAGCAAGGCCAGGGCCTGCACGATGTCATGCCCGCCCAGGCGCATCGCCAGACGCAGCAACGTGCCTTGGGTGATGGGGCAGGTGGCGAAGCCGAAGGACGCGGCAGCAAACCAGCGGCGGGCCGGCGCGTGATGCACGTGCGCCTGGTCGATCAGCGCGTAGAGCAGATTGCCGTCCAACAGGCGCACCGGCGCGGACTGCTCAGCAGCGGCTGTCTTGCGGCGGACCGCGGGGCGGGCGGGCATCAGTCGTCTTCCAGCGCACGCACGTCTTCGGCAGTGACCGGCCGCGGCGAGCGGATCAGCGGCAGGCCCGTGCCCGGGTCGATGCGCAGCCCGGCATTGGCGGCCTTGCCGCCGGCGGCAGACTCCTGCGCCAGGCCGCGGCGGATCAGCTCTGCCACCGTCTGGTTCATGCTCTTGCGCGAGTGCGCCGCGATCGAGGTGACGGCCTGGTGCAGATCGGTGGGCAGGTCGATGGTCGTGCGCATGCCGCCATCATCGCATCATGATGTACTGATGGCAATCAGCACCGCCCTCACGTCGACGACCAGGTGTCGATAAGGCACGCAGCCTGGGGCCTGTTCACACTGCGCAGGCGGGATGCGTAGTGTGAACAGGCCCTAGACCGCCGTGCCGTCGACGAACACCTTCAGCTCATCCGGTGCGATGGCCTGCCAGGCCTCGCCGGTAGTCAGCGGCTGGGTGGCAACCACGGCCACGCGGTCGCTCGGCGAGGTCAGCGCGGCGAAATCCACGCTCAGATCCTCGTCGGCCAGCGTGGCCGGCCGGAACGGGTGCTGGCGCTGCAGCCAGTGCAGCTGCGTGGCGCCGTGCGCCCACAGCGCCTGGCCATTGCTCAGCAGCATGTTGAAGCTGCCGTGCGCGCGCAGCACCGTCAGCAGCTCGCGCAGCGTGTGGCTCAGCTCGGCCACGGTGGGCACGCTGGCGTGGGCCTTGGCCAGCTCCTGCATCAGCCAGCAGAAGGCGCGCTCGCTGTCGGTCGAGCCCACCGGGCGGAAGGCGCCGTGCAGCCGGGGGTGGAACTCCTTCAGGTCGCCGTTGTGCGCAAACACCCAGTAACGGCCCCACAGCTCGCGCACGAAGGGGTGGCAGTTCTCCAGCGCCACGTGGCCCTGCGTGGCCTTGCGGATGTGGGCGATGACGTTGCCGCTCTTGATGGGGTAGCGGCGCACCATGTCGGCCACCGGCGAATTCAGCGCGCTCTGCGGGTCGATGAACAGGCGCAGGCCCTTGTCCTCGAAGAAGGCGATGCCGAAGCCGTCCTTGTGTTCATCGGCACGCGTGGCCAGGCCGGTGAACGAGAACATCACGTCCGTTGGCGTGTTGGCGTTCATGCCGAGCAACTGGCACATGGCAGGGGCGGCTGGGCGGCGAGGGGCCTTCTGCGGCGACGCGCGGGTCGCGGGCGGCCGCATCGTACAGTCTCGCCGCACCGTCCGGCCCGGCACCGGGCGGCCCCGGCTGAACGGCGTCGCCGCCGCCCACTCACAGAGAGCCCGACATGTCCCTGCTCCGAACCCTTGGGCGCTGCATGGCGCTGGCGGCCACGCTGGCCGGCCTGTGCGTCGCACCGGCGCTGGCCCAGACCGCGCAGCGCCCGAACATCCTGGTGATCATGCCCGACGACGTGGGCTACTCCAACGTGGGCCTCTACAGCCACGGCATGATGGTGCCCACGCCGCACATCGACCGCATCGGCCGCGAAGGCCTGCTGTTCACCGACCACTACGCGCACCCCAGCTGCACCCCGGGCCGGGCGGCCTTCATCACCGGGCAGCTGCCGATCCGCACCGGGCTGCACACGGTGGGGCTGCCGGGCTCGCCGGTGGGCCTGGACCAGCGTGAGCCGACGCTGGCCAAGCTGCTCAAGGAGCTGGGCTACCGCACTGGCCAGTTCGGCAAGAACCACCTGGGCGACCGCAACGAGCACCTGCCCACCGTCAACGGCTTCGACGAGTTCTACGGCAACCTTTACCACCTGAACACCGAAGAGGAACCGCAGCTGCGCATGTGGCCGCGCGATGCCGGCTTCGATGCGCGCTACCGCCCGCGCGGCGTGCTGGACACGGTGGCCACCGACGTCGACGACCCGACGGTGGACGCACGCTTCGGCAGGGTGGGCAAGCAGCGCATCCGCGACACCGGCCCGCTGACGACACAGCGCATGGAGACGGTGGACGAGGAGTTCCTGGAACGCACCCAGCGCTTCATCCGGCAGTCCACGCAGGCGAAGCAGCCCTTCTTCGCCTGGTTTGCGCCGTCGCGCATGCACATCTACACGCACCTGAAGCCGGCGTCGCGCCACTTGGCCAGCGAAATCTCCAGCGAGTTCGACATCTACGGCAGCGGCCTGATGGAGCACGACGGACATGTGGGCGAGCTGTTGAAGCTGCTGGACGAGCTGAAGATCGCCGACAACACCATCGTCATCTACACCACCGACAACGGCGCGATGGTGTCGTGGTGGCCCGACGGCGGCGCCACGCCCTTTCGCGGCGAGAAGGCCACCACCTGGGAAGGCGGCGTGCGCGTGCCGTTGCTGGTGCGCTGGCCGGCGAAGATCCCCGCGGGCAAGGTGTCCAACGGCATCCAGACGCACGAGGACCTGTTCACCACGCTGGCCGCTGCAGCGGGCCACAACGATGTGGCGGCCCGGCTGAAGGCGCGCGCCAAGGTCTGCATCGACGGCATCGACAACCTGGCGCACTGGACCGGCAACGCGCCGTCGGCGCGCAAGGTGGTCTACTACTACGAGAGCGACCAGCTCACCGCGCTGCGCATCGGCCCGTGGAAGAACCACACGATGACGCGCGAGGGCTTCTTTGACCACCTCAAGCCCAGCTCGCTGGTCTTCAACCTGCGCATGGACCCGTACGAGCGCCACGGCGGGCAGAAGAGCAACGACCTGGCCATGAAGATGGGGGTGGCGCTGGGCGGGCAGATCCAGGACGCGGTGGAGGCGCACATGGCCACCTTCAAGGAATGCAAGCCGCGCCAGACCGGCGGCACGCTGCGCATGGGCGGCGGCTGACACGCAAGGCCGTCGCGCTCAACCGATCAAAGGAGCACCGCGCATGGACCGACGTTCGATGTTGAAGGGCATGGCGCTGAGCGCGCCCGTGGTAGTGGCCCAGGCCGATGCGGCGGCGGTCGCGCCCGCGCCGGGCGGCGCCGCGCCCATGTCGGGCTCGGTGCCGGTCCCGGCGGTGGACCCGGCGTACTTCGTGCCGGGCCGCTTCCAGGGCAAGACCCTGGTCATCACCGGCTTCGCGCGCGGCATGGGCCAGGCGGCGGCGATCCGCGCGGCGCGCGAAGGCGCCAACGTCGTCGGCATGGACTGGCTGCCGGACGAGGCCGCGAAGACCGCCGAGACCATCCGCGGCGAAGGTGGCCGTATCGCGCACCTGGTGGGCAACGTCGGCAAGACAGCCGACTGCGACCGCCTGGTCGCGCTGGCCGTGGAGCGCTTCGGCGGCGTGGACCTGGCCATCAACAACGCCGGCGTGATGGACGGCGTGTACTCGGGCGAACCGGTCGACTACGCCAGGCAGAAGGCGCTGGTCTTCGCGCCGATCGACCGGGCCACCGACGAGTACTGGGACAACGTGTTCGCCACCAACACGGCCGGCGTGTTCAAGTCGATGCGCTCCGAGCTGCGGCAGATGGTGGCGCAGCGCCGCGGCGGCGCCATCGTCAACGTATCGTCGATCGCCGGCCTCACCGGCCTGGCCGGCAACCCCGCCTACGTGGCCAGCAAGCATGCGGTCAACGGCCTGACGGCCAATGCCGCGATCGACTACGCGCCGCACGGCATCCGCGTCAACTCGGTCAACATGGCGGCCACCGACACGCCGATGGTGGCGCGCGCCGGCCAGCTGTTGGCCGCCATCAACCGCGAAAGCACAGGCGACAACATGGGCCGCATCAAGACGCAGTCGATCCTGGCCTATGCCGACCCGAAGCACCGGCCGGCCACCGTGTGGGAGCAGGTGGCGGTAATGCTGTTCCTGCTGTCGGCCGAGGCGTCCAACCTGACCGGCGCCTTCTACGCCACCGACGGCGGCTGGACCGCCTACTGACGCGGCGGCTAACGGATCGGCAGGAACAGTTTGGCGATGCCCTTGGCGCTGACCAGGTTGCCGGGGTTGGCGGTCTCTTCCAGCACGCCGCTCATGCGGCGCAGGATGCGCGCGCTCTTGCGCGCGCGCCAGATCACCAGGTCGGCCAGCCAGGGGTGGGCATTGACGCGGCTGGCCTTTCGGTACAGCTCGAAGCGCGGCTGCAGCTCGCGGATGGCGGCCTCGTAGGTCTCGCGCACCGCACCATCGCCGAGCTTCTGCTCGTGGCCCTTGACCAGGGCCGCGGCCGCCAGCATGCCGGTCTGCATGGCCTTGCCGATGCCTTCGCCCGAAAAATCGTAGGTGCTGCCGATGGCCTCGCCGGTGGCCAGCATGCCGGCGCGGCTGTACAGCGCGCCGTCGAGCGAGCAACGCAGCGGCGCGCCCTTCAGGTCGCCCTGCAGCGTGCCGCTGCGCATCAGTTCGCGCGCCGGGGCGTAGATCTCGCAGAAGGCGTCGAACACTTCACGCAGGTTCACGTCCTGCATGCGCAGCCGCTGCGCGCCGGCCAGGCTGAAGCAATCCGCCAGTCCCACGCCGATGTTGAACATATCGCCCGGGCACGGGAAGATCCAGCCGTAGCCGTGCTTCAGCCGCTTGTGCCAGACGATCTCCAGCGCGCGGATGCGGCCCACCATCGCCGGGTTTTGCACGTAGCCGCGCAGCGCGATGCCGGTGGGCGTGCGGCGCTGGCACAGCTCGCTGGCGATCATGGCCTGCGGCGGCGCCCCGGTGGCCAGCACCACCCAGGGCGCGCGCACCTCCTGCACCTGGCCCGCCGACTTGAGCCTTGCGCCGACCACCCGATCGCCTTCCAGCAGCGGCGCGTCGAAACGCCACGGCGTGTGCAGTGCGGCGCCGGCGCGCTGCGCGGCACGCACCAGGATGTGGTCCAGCACCTTGCGCGGCAGCACTGCCACCGACCCGGGCACGTCGACCCGGCCGCCGCGCGGGCCGATGCAGGCCACGTGCTGCGCCGGCTGGGCCGCGGCCATCACCTCGTCGTACACGCCCAGGCGGCGCAGCGCGGCATGCGCGTCGGGGATCAGGCCGTCGCCGCAGGTCTTGTCGCGCGGGAAGTCGTGCTGGTCCACCAGCACGGTGCGCAGCCCGCCGCGCGCCAACATCTGCGCACAGGCGCTGCCGGCGGGGCCGGCGCCGACGACCAGCACGTCGCAGGTGTCGGGCAGGGGTGCATCGCTCATCGCGCGGATTGTAGGCAGCCGCCCCCGCACAGCTGTGCCATGCTTGCGGCCACCCGACACCACCAGACAGGAGACCCCCGATGCCGAAGAAAGCCGATGCCCGCATGCTGGGCCCGCTGTGCGAAGACCTGGCGCTGGCGCTGCGCGCCGCCGCGCACCACGGCCTGAGCGAAGGCGTGTGCAACCACTTCAGCGTGGCGCTGCCCGACGGCAGCCGCCGCTTCCTGATCAACCCGCGCGGCCTGCACTGGAGCGAGATCGGTCCCCAGGACATCGTGCTGGTCGACGAAGACGGCAAGGTGCTGCTGGGCCGGCACCGCGTGGAGCCCACGGCCATGTTCATCCATGCCGCCGCGCACCGCATCACCGGCCATGCGGTGGTGCTGCACACCCACATGCCCTTCGCCACCGCGCTGACGATGACGGTGGACCGCGCGCTGGACACCTGTGCCAGCCAGGGCGCGATGCGCTTCCACGGCCGCATCGGCATCGACGCCGGCTACAACGGCCTGGCGCTGGACTGGGCCGAAGGTGAGCGCATCGCGCACGCCATGCAGGGCAAGGACGTGGGCTTCCTGGGCAACCACGGCGTCATCGTCTGCGGCGCCACGGTGGCGCATGCCTACGATGACCTGTACTACCTGGAGCGGGTGTGCATGCACCAGGTGCTGGCCATGAGCACCGGCCGGCCGCTGGCGCGCGTGGACGAAAAACTGTCGGCCCACGTGGCCCGCCAGATCCAGGGCGAGCGCGAGCAGTCGGACCTGTACTTCGAGGCGCTGCGGCGCATGCTTCCGGCGCCGCGCTGACCGCCCCCAGGCCGCCTCAGGCGCGGATGTCCGCAAAGTCCAGGTCCAGCGCGGCGCGAGCTGGCCAGCCTGCACGGCAGCGACTGGATTGCCCGGCAGCGCGGCCGAGCAGCAGGCGCCGCGCGCTACAGATCCTTGGCGTAGACGATGAAGCCGGCGTGCGCGGCCACCTGGTCGTACAGCGCGCGGCCGGCGGTGTTGGTGTGGTGCGTCTGCCAGTACACCCGGCTGCTGCCGGCGGCGCGTGCCGCGTCGTACACCGCCTCGATCAGCTGGCGGCCGATGCCGCGGCCGCGGTGGCTGGGCGCGGTGAACAGGTCTTGCAGGTAGCACACGTCGTGCAGCCGCGTGGTGCTGCGGTGGAAGAGGTAGTGCACCAGCGCCACCACGTTGCCGCCCTGCACCGCCACCAGCGCGTGCACCGGCTCGGCCGGGTTGAAGAAGCGTTCCCAGGTGGCGGCGGTGATGGGCTCGGGCAGCGCCGTGTCGCCCTGGCGGCCGTAGAAGGCGTTGTAGCCGTCCCAGAGCGGGCGCCACTGGGCCAGGTCAGCCCGCTGGATGGGGCGGACGGTGCAGGCGGATGAGGTGTTCATGCGCCCAGTGTGCCGCCAGCGCGGCGCAGGCGGCAAGCCGCGGGCCCGCCCGCCCGGCCATGACGCGCCACGTCATTGCCGCGGCCGCGGCCGGCCCACAGACTGGCGCCCATCGACAACGCAGGAGAGAACCCGATGAACAAGGCGCTTCCGGGCGTGGTGCTGCTGGCCTTTGGCGGGCTGACCGTGGCCGCCGTGCTGCAGCACGGCTACGTGGGCATCTTCCAATACCAGTTGCAAGATCTTGCCGGGCTGCAGGTGCTGGGCGACCCGCTCCAGTCGCGCCAGCTGACAGTGCCTTGTGACCCTTGAAGACAGCAAATGCGGCCAGGGCAGGAAGCATCCAAAAGACGACGCTAACTAGGCTCAAGGTAAGGCAAGAGGACGCGAAACGGCTGGCTGGAGTCTGTGCTTGGTCTTCAATACGTGGAAACGCCAGCCTGGATGCAGATACAAGTGCTAGAGGGATCAGAACACCCAGGTCAATGCGGATGTTGTACTCAGGATGCAGGCGACGCAAGGCATCCTCGTTGATCAGAAAGGCGATGACGGCGAGCGCCAAGAGGGCTGCGGAGATGGGTTTTCGTCCCGGCTTTCCTGCCAAGTAGATGGACAAGGCAAGCAGTGCAGAAAGCGGAATGAACGCCAGTGGCATGAGACGAAGGTAGTGACTGTGGGATCGTGCGGCCAACGTTCGAGCTAAGCTGCCCGCGGAGGCAGGTGTTGTAAGCCCGGTTCGCGACAATAGTAAAGCTGGTGCGGACCGGGCTTACGACGCCTGCCGTAGCGGGTCAGCTTGAGCGAATACGAAGGGACTTCCCCAGTCCTGTGACGGTATCGAGGTACCAAGATTGACTTGCGGAAGTTCAATCTGATCGGAAAGGGGAAGTCATGACGGAGATTACACGCAGTGCGGTGGCGCGGGTAGGGGTGGATC
>JBEIHU010000055.1:0-19939 GCA_040381175.1 Burkholderiaceae bacterium | reverse complement strand
CTCACGCGTCGCGGGCGGAAGGCGGCGCGGCGGGCTCCCAGTGGCAATCGCAGCCGGAACCGGCGGCGATCCAGCGGCGCGCCAGGCGTGACAGGACTGGCGCCAGCGGGCGCGCGGCGGCGGGCAGCAGTGCGGCCGGTTCGGCCAGCAGCCCGCAGCGGTACATCGCGGCCTCGGCCTGCCAGCGCAGCGCGTGGCAGCGGCCCTGGCGGCGGCCGCTGTAGAGCATGCCCACGGGGCAGGGCGCCAGCGTGCAGCACACGCCGCAGCCATTGCAGGGCTGGCCGGCGGCGGGCTTGGGCGCAGCCTCGGGTTGCAGCAGGATGGTGCGGCGCATGTTTGCAGCTTGCCGCAACGGCGGCCCCGGGTTCCGCCGAACAACGCCACCGCGCCGTGCCAGATGCCGCCGCCGCGTGCCTTGGCATCGGTGCCACGGAGGCTTCAACCCGTGCCGGCTGGCAGCTGCAGGCAATGGCCGCGGTGGCCTCAGCCGGGTTCGCGCCACAACCAGGCCGCGCCGCGAACGCCCGAGGCATCGCCATGCAGGCTGGGCACGAGCCGGGTGCGCACCGCGTCGCGGTGTCCACCAGAGAACACCCACTGGCCCCACAGCGCCGGCACCTGCTGGTAGAGCATGGCGATGCGCGAGACGCCGCCGGCCAGCACGATCACGTCCGGGTCCAGCAGGTTGATCACCGCCGCCAGCGCGCGCGCCAGGCGCGAGGCGTGGCGCTGCAGCGTGGCCTGGCAGGCGGCGTCGCCGCGCACGGCCGCCGCGGCGATCCGGGCCGCTGTCAAGTCGGCGCCGCCGCAGTGGCGGTGTTCGCGCGCCAGCCCGGGACCGCTGAGCAGCGTTTCGTTGCAGCCGCGCCGGCCGCAGTAGCAGTCGAACAGCGGATCGGCGCCAGGCACGGCCCAGGGCAGCGGGTTGTGGCCCCATTCGCCGGCCAGGCCGTTGGGCCCGTGCAGCACGTGGCCGCGCACCGCGATGCCCGCGCCCGTGCCGGTGCCCAGGATCACCGCGAACACCACCTCGGCGCCGGCGCCGGCGCCGTCGGTGGCCTCCGACAGCGCCAGGCAATTGGCATCGTTGGCCACGCGCACCGGTTGGCCGAGCAACTGCTCCAGGTCGCGCTGCAGCGGCCTGCCGTTCAGGCACTGCGAGTTGGCGTTCTTCATCAGTCCCGCGGGCGTCAGGCTGCCAGGCGTGCCCAGGCCGACGCTGCAGGGCCCGCCGCCGGCCAGGCGCGCCTGCTGCACCAGCGCGCCGATGGCCCGCAGCGTGCCGCCATAGTCGCCGGCCGGGGTGTCGATGCGCCTGCGCCAGAGCTCCTGTCCCTGCGCCGACAGCAGCAGGGCCTCGATCTTGGTGCCCCCGAGGTCGATGCCCAGGGCGCAGGCGTCTGGCATCAGATCGGCCGACAGCGCCGCTGAAGCCAGGCCAGCGCATCGCCGTCGACGCGCGGCGCCAGCCGCTGCAGCACCGTGGCGTGGTAGGCATTGAGCCACTCCACCTCGTCGGCGCGCAGCAGCGAGCGCTCGATGCAGGTGGTGTCGATCGGGCACAGCGTCAGCGTCTCGAACTCCAGCATCTCGGCGAAGGTGCTGCCCTCGGGTGTGGCGGCCGGCACGTTCAGCACCAGGTTCTCGATGCGCACGCCCCACTGGCCCGGGCGGTACACGCCGGGCTCGATCGAGGTGACCATGCCCGGCTCCATCGCCATGTGGGCATCGGGCAGCGTGCGGCTGATGCTCTGCGGCCCCTCGTGCACGTTGAGGAAATAGCCCACGCCGTGGCCGGTGCCGTGGCCGAAGTCCAGGCCCTCGGCCCACAGCGGCGCACGGGCGATGGCGTCGAGCATCGGCGACAGCGTGCCGCGCGGGAAGCGCGTGCGGCTCAGGGCCATCGTGCCCTTGAGCACCAGCGTGTAGTCGCGCTTCATCGCCGCGCTGGTCTGGCCGATCGGCCAGACGCGGGTGATGTCGGTGGTGCCGCCCAGGTATTGCGCACCCGAGTCGATCAGCAGCAGGCCGTCGCCGTCGATCGCGGCAAAGGACGCGGGCGTGGCCCGGTAGTGCGGCATCGCGCCGTTGGCATTGAAGCCGGCGATGGTGGAAAAGCTCAGGCCGACGAAGCCCGGGCGGCGCTGGCGCGCGGCCGTCAGCCGCTCGTCGACCGTCAGCTCGGTCAGGCGTTCGCCGCGCGCCAGCGCGGCTTCGAACCCCGCATAGAACTCGCACATCGCCGCGCCGTCCTCGGCCATGGCCTCGCGGATGTGGCCGGCCTCGTCATCGGTCTTGCGGCTCTTCAGCAGCGTGCTCGGATTGATGGCCTCGATCACGCGGCAGCCGCTGCCCACCTGCTCGCGAAAGCCCAGTGTCACGCGCTTCGGGTCGAGCAGCAGCGCGTCGCCTTCGCCCAGCGCGGCCAACGCGGCTGCTGCCTCGGCATAGGACGCGAGTTCGATGCCGTCGGCTGCAAGCTCGGCACGCAGTGCATCGCCGATCTTGGCGTCGCCGACGAACAACCGCCCGCCGCCGGCATCGAGCAGCAGATGCGCCAGGAAGACCGGGTTGTATTCGACGTCGCTGCCGCGCAGGTTGCTGAGCCAGGCGATGTCGTCGACCGTCGAGATGAAGTGATGCGAGGCGCCGTGCCGAACCATCGCCTCGCGCAGCAGCGCCAGCTTGGCTGCGCGCGGCCGCGGTGCATGCGGCGGGCGGTGCGCATAGACCGGCTGCGTGGGCAGCACGGGCCGGTCGGGCCAGATCGCGTCGAGCACGTCGGGCGCGGTGCGCAGCGTGATGCCGGCGCCATCGAGCCGTGCCTTCAGCGCCTGGGCCGAGGCCAGGCCCAGCACCTGGCCGTCGACGGCGACGCAGCCGCCGCGCGGCACCTGCTCGACCAGCCAGTCCAGGTGTGCGGGCGAGGCTGCCGAATGAATGCGCACCAATTCGATGCCGGTGCCCTGCAGCTCGGCCGCGGCCTGCACCCAGTAGCGGCTGTCGGCGAACAGGGCGGCGCACTGGCGGCCCACCACCAGCGTGGCCATCGAACCAGTGAAGCCCGACAGCCAGACCCGCCCCTGCCAACGCGCGGGCAGGTATTCGGACAGGTGCGGGTCGCTGCTCGGCACCAGCAACGCGTCGATGCCGCGCAGGGCCAGCTCTTCACGCAGCTGCGCCAGGCGCATGCGGATCGGGGAGGTGCGGGTGTCCATCGAAGCTCCTGCAAGCGCGGGGATCAACAGGATTCTAGGTGTGCGCATGCGATTCCGCCGCTGCTGCAGCCGCTTCGCGGGCACCCGGCTGGTAACCTGCTCATCTCAACAGGACTTTCGCGGAGGCGTCATGCCCGGCCTGCTCCCCCATGTCGACCCGGAGGGGTTGCTCGAATACTCGGTGGTCTATACCGATCGTGCGCTGAACCACATGTCGCAGCGCTTCCAGCGCGTGATGCAGGACGTGTCTGCGACTTTGAAGCAGGTGTACGGCGCGCGCTCGGCCATCGTCGTGCCGGGCAGCGGCAGCTTCGGCATGGAGGCTGTGGCGCGGCAGTTCGCCGTCGGCAAGAAGGTGCTGGTCATCCGCAACGGCTGGTTCAGCTACCGCTGGAGCCAGATCTTCGAGATGGGCGGCATCACCGCCGGGACGCTGGTGCTGAAGGCCCGCGCCGATGGCAGCGGCCCGCAGGCGCCGTTCGCGCCGGCCCCGATCGACGAGGTGGTGGCGACGATCCGCAGTGACCAGCCCGAGCTGGTGTTCGCCCCGCACGTGGAAACCTCGGCCGGAATGATGCTCAGCGACGACTACCTGCGCGCGGTGGCCGACGCGGTGCACGCGCACGGCGGTCTGTTCGTGCTGGACTGCGTGGCCTCCGGCGCGATGTGGGTCGACATGGCGGCCACCGGTGTCGACATCCTGGTCAGTGCGCCGCAGAAGGGCTGGAGCAGCACGCCCTGCGCCGGCCTGGTGATGCTCGGCGCGACCGCGCGCGAGCGCATCGACGGCACCACCAGCAGCTGTTTCTCGCTGGACCTGAAGAAGTGGCTGTCGATCATGGAGATGCACGAGAAGGGCCAGATCGCCGACCACGCGACCCTGCCCACCGACGGTCTGACGCAGTTGCGCGATGCGATGCGGGACACGGCGGCCTTCGGCTTCGATGCAGCGCGGTCTGCGCAGCAGGCCATTGGCCTGCGGGTGCGCGCGCTGCTGGAGGCGCGCGGCATCCGCAGCGTGGCGGCGGCAGGCTTCCAGGCGCCTTGCGTGGTGGTCAGCTATACCGAGCGCAGTGACTTCCAGAACACCCAGGCCTTTGCCAGGCAGGGCCTGCAGGTGGCCGCCGGCGTGCCGCTGGCCTGCGACGAGGGGCCGGACTTCAAGACCTTCCGCCTCGGCCTGTTCGGGCTCGACAAGCTGAAGAACCCCGACCGCACGGTGGACACCTTCGAGCGCGCGCTCGACGCGGCGCTGAAGGGCTGAGCCGCTACAGGTCGGTGCGCAGCCGCCAGACCTCCGGGAACAGCACCACGTCGAGCATCTTGCGCAGGTAGCCCACGCCGCTGGTGCCGCCAGTGCCGCGCTTGAAGCCGATCACGCGCTCGACCGTCGTCACGTGACGGAAGCGCCAGAGGCGGAACGCGTCCTCCAGGTCGGTGAGTTCCTCGCCCAGCTGGTACAGCTCCCAGTGCCTGTCGGGCGCGCGGTAGACCTGCAGCCAGGCGGCCTCGACCTCGTCGCTGGCGCTGTAGGGCTGGGTCCAGTCGCGTTCGACGTGGCTGGCCGGCACCGCCAGGCCGCGCCGCGCCAGCAGGCGCAGCGCCTCGTCGTAGAGCGATGGCGCCGCATGGGCGGCACGCACATGCGCGAGCAGGTCGTCGCGGTGGGCATGCGGCTTGAGCATCGCGGCGTTCTTGTTGCCCATGCTGAACTCGATGCAGCGGTACTGCCAGCTCTGGAAGCCGCTGCTGTTGGCCAGGTAGGGGCGGATCGCGCTGTACTCCGGCGGCGTCATCGTCGCCAGCACGTCCCAGGCATGCACAAGCTGCTCCATGATCTTGCTGACGCGCGCCAGCATCTTGAAGGCCGGCGCCATCTCGTCGCGCGCGATGCAGCCGATGGCGGCACGCAGCTCGTGCAGCATCAGCTTCATCCACAGCTCGCTGGTCTGGTGCTGCACGATGAACAGCATCTCGTTGTGGTCGGGCGACAGCGGGTGCTGCGCGTTCAGCACCGCGTCCAGGCGCAGGTAGTCGCCATAGCTCATGTCGCGGGCGAAGTCGAGCTTGGCGCCTTCGTCGTGCACGATGCCTTCGGGGCCGGCCGTTGCGTGCATCGGGCAGCCGCCGCGGGCATCGTCCTGAGGGGGGTTGGGTAGGTTCATGTCACTGCCGCCCGCTGGTTGAAGCGCGTCTCGCGCCATTCGCCGCTTTCCAGCACCTGCTGCAGGTGCAGCGCGGCATCCCATATGTCGACGAAGCGGGTGTACAGCGGCGTGAAGCCGAAGCGCAGGATGTCTGGCGCTCGAAAGTCGCCGACCACCCCGCGTGCAATCAGCGCCTGCACCATCCCGTAGCCATGCGTCGCGTGCGCAAAGCAGACCTGGCTGCCGCGCAACGCATCTTCGCGAGGCGACACCAGGCTCAGGCCGAAGCCGACGCAGCGCTGCTCCACCAGCGCGGTAAAGGCGCGGCTCAGCGCCAGCGACTTGCGGCGCAATGCCCCCAGCCCGCCGAGGGGTTCGGAAGCGAGCACCGTGTCCACGCCGCATTCCAGCGCCGCCAGCGACAGCACCGCCGGCGTGCCGCACAGGTAGCGGCGTATGCCCGGCGCCGGCCGGTAGCCGGGCGTGAACTCGAAGGGCGCCGCATGCCCCATCCAGCCGGCCAGCGGCTGCCAGAAGCGCTCGGCATGGCGCGGCGCCACCCAGACGAACGCCGGTGCGCCGGGGCCGCCGTTGAGGTACTTGTAGCCGCAGCCGATGGCGAAGTCGGCGCCGCTGCCGCGCAGGTCCACCGGCACCGCGCCGGCGGAGTGCGCCAGGTCCCACAGCGCGAGCGCGCCGGCCTGGTGCGCTGTGCGCGACAGCGCCGCCATGTCGTGCATGCGTCCGGTGCGGTAGTTGACATGCGTGAGCATCAGCACCGCGCACCGGGCGTCGAGCAGCGACGGCAGTTCCTCGGGGCTGTCGGCCAGCACCAGTTCGAAACCGCGCTCGGCGGCCAGGGCCTCGGCGATGTACAGGTCGGTCGGGAAGTTGCTGCGCTCGGAGACGATGCGCGTGCGTTGCGGCGCATCGGCGCGCGCGATGGCCAGCGTGGCGGCCAGCACCTTGAACAGGTTCACCGAGGTGGAATCGGCGGCCACGCATTCGCCAGCGCTGGCGCCGACCAGCCGCGCGATCTTGTCGCCGATGCGCGGCGCCAGCTCCATCCAGCCGGCGCTGTTCCAGCTGCCGATCAGGCCGATGCCCCATTCCTGCGTGACCACCTGCTGCACGCGCGCGGCGGTGGCCTTGGGCATCACGCCCAGCGAGTTGCCGTCCAGGTAAATCAGGCCCTCGGGGATCGAGAACTGATCGCGCAGCGGCGCCAGCGGGTCGGCAGCGTCCAGCGCGAGGGCTTCGTCACGGGTGTTCATCGGGTCTCCGTCAGTTCGCGCAGCACGGCGCGCACCGGGCTCGCGTCGGCGCTGGTCAGCTTCAGCGGCAGGGCGATGAGTTCGTAGTCGCCCTCGGCCACGTCGTCGAGCCGCAGATTCTCGAGCACACGCAGGTTGCGGCGGCGGATCACCTGGTGGCTGGGCAGCGCCTTGCTCTGGGCCGGGTCGATGCTGGCACTGTCGATGCCGATCAGCAGCACGCCCAGGTCGGCCAAGCGCTCCACCGTCTTCGGCGCGAAGGCCGGCAGCTGCGGATCCCAGGCTTCGGGCTGGCGAGCGTAGGTGCGCACCAGCACGCGCGGCGGCAGGCCGGCCAGCGCGTGTTCGAGATGCTGCCATTCGACCAGCGGGCCGCGGCCGATGGCATGGATGACCCTGCAGCGCCCGAGGTACGGCGCCAGCTCGACTGTGCCGATGGCCGCACCCTGGTCGTCGTAGTGAAGCGGCGCGTCGGCATGCGCGCCGGTGTGCGGCGACAGCGTCAATGTCGCGACGTTGACCGGGCAGCCCGGGCCGATGCGCGCGTTCCAGGCCTGCGCATAGGCCGCATCGCCGGGAAAGACCGGTGAGCCGGCCTGCACCGCAGGAGAAAGATCCCAAAGACGTGGCATCGCACGAAGGACGCGTGGCCACACGCGCACAATACTTTAGAACTAAAGTTTATCGGCGATGCGGCGCCCGGTCAATCGGCCCAATCGGGCGCCGTCGGGCGATTCAGCCGATGCGGCCGAGCAAGAGATATTCCATCAGCCCCTTTTGCACGTGCAGGCGGTTCTCCGCCTCGTCCCAGACGACGGACTGCGGGCCGTCGATGACGTCGGCGGTGACTTCCTCGCCGCGGTGCGCAGGCAGGCAGTGCATGAACAGGGCGTCGGGCTTGGCCGCGGCCATCATCGCGCCGTCGACGCACCACTTGGCGAAGGCCTCGCGGCGCTGCTCGTTCTCAGCCTCGTAGCCCATGCTGGTCCAGACGTCGGTGGTCACCAGGTCGGCGCTGCGGCAGGCTTCCAGCGGATCGGCGAAGACCTTGTAGCAGTCGCTGCGCGAGATGCCGGCCACGCTCGGGTCGACCTCGTAGCCGCCGGGCGTGCTGACGTGCACCGTGAAGCCCAGGATCTCGGCCGCCTGCAGCCAGGTGTTGGCCATGTTGTTGCCGTCACCCACCCAGGCCACCACCTTGCCCTGGATGGAGCCGCGGTGCTCGATGTAGGTGTAGATGTCGGCCAGGATTTGGCACGGGTGGTATTCGTTGGTCAGCCCGTTGATGACCGGCACGCGCGAATGCGCGGCGAAGGTGGCGATCTTGGTCTGCGCGTAGGTGCGGATCATCACCAGGTCGCACATGCGGCTGATGACGCGGGCGGTGTCCTCCACCGGCTCGCTGCGGCCGAGCTGGCTGTCGCCGGTGGTCAGGTGCACCACCGAGCCGCCCATCTGGTACATGCCGGCCTCGAAGCTGACGCGCGTGCGCGTGCTGGCCTTCTCGAAGATCATGGCCAGCGTGCGGTCGGCCAAAGGCTGGTAGCGCTCGTAGTTTTTGAAACGCGTCTTGATGATCCGGGTGCGCTCGAACAGGTAGGCGTACTCCTCGGCGCGCAGGTCCTTGAACTGCAGGTAGTGCTTCATCAGCGATTGCCCTGGCTTCATGCGCTTTCCGCCATGAAGGCATGGACCAGCGGGCACAGGATGGCGACGATCTGCGCCGCCTCGTCGGCCGACAGGATCAGCGGCGGCACCAGCCGGATGACGCGGTCGGCGGTGACGCTGAGCATCAGCCCGGCCTCGGCGGCGCGCTGCAGCAGCACGCCGCAGGGCCGGTCGAGCTCGATGCCGAGCATCAGGCCCTGGCCGCGCACCTCGACCACGCCGGCCAAGCCCTTCAATTCGCGCTCCAGGCCGGCCTTCAGCGCCGCACCGACCCGGGCGGCGTTGTCCATCACGCCGTCCTCGGTCATGATGCGCAGCGTCTCGACGCCGGCGCGCATGGCCAGCGGGTTGCCGCCGAAGGTGGTGCCGTGGTTGCCCGGGCCGAGCACGTTCTTCGCCTTCGGGCCTGCGACGACGGCACCAATGGGCACTCCCGAGCCCAGGCCCTTGGCCAGCGGCATCACGTCGGGCTGGATGCCGGCCCACTGGTGCGCAAACCACTTGCCGGTGCGGCCGATGCCGCACTGCACCTCGTCGAGCATCAGCAGCCAGTTCTTCTGGTCGCACAGGCGGCGCAGGCCTTGCAGGTACTCCCAGCGTGCCGGATTGATGCCGCCTTCGCCCTGGATGGTCTCCAGGAACACGGCCACCACATTCGGGTTCTCGCGGGCCACGCGCTCCACCGCGGCAAGGTCGTTCAGCGGCACGCGCACGAAGCCTTCGACCAGCGGGCCGAAGCCTGCCTGCACCTTGGGGTTGGCAGTGGCCGAGAGCGTGGCGATCGAGCGGCCGTGGAAGGCGCCTTCGTAGACGACGATCTCGGGGCGTTCTATGCCGCGGTCATGGCCGAACTTGCGGGCGATCTTCAACGCGGCTTCGTTGGCTTCCAGGCCGGTGCTGCAGAAGAATACCGCGTCCAGGCCCGACAACTCGCACAGCCTGGCGGCCAGCGCCTCCTGCAGCGGCACCTCGTAGTAGTTGGAACTGTGGATCAGCTTGCCGATCTGCTCCTGCAATGCCGGCACCAGCTTGGGATGCGCGTGGCCCAGCGTATTGACGGCGATGCCGCCCAGCCCGTCCAGGTACTTGCGGCCTTCGGTGTCCCAGACCCAGCAGCCTCGGCCGTGGCTCAGCGCGATGGGCAGCCGCCCGTAGGTGTTCATCACATGGGGCATCGGCGAGGCGAGGGCTTTGTCCGGAGCGTTCATCGGAATTCCTCTGGCTGCGGGTGGGGGATTCTAGGGAGAAGGGCCCGGCACAATGAAAAAGAGCCTGCGATGCAGGCTCTCGATGCAGGTAAACCGGAGGGTTCGCCGTCTCAGGCCGACAACGCCTTCAGCTTGGCCGAGAGTCGGCTCTTGTGTCGGGCGGCCTTGTTCTTGTGGAACAGGCCCTTGTCGGCGATAGAGTCGATGACGCTCTGCGCCGACTTGTAAAGTTCGGTCGCCTTGGATTTGTCGCCGCTGAGCACTGCCTTCTGCACGTTCTTGATGGCGGTGCGGAACTTCGATCGCAGCGAGGTGTTGTGAGCGTTCAGCTTTACGTCCTGGCGTGCGCGCTTGCGGCCCGAGGCGAGACGGACGGTCTTCTTCTTGGCTTTGGACGATGTGGCCATGCTTCAGCTCGAAACGTAAGATGCAAAGCCGAAAAGTATAGCATGACAGGCCTTCGCCGGCCCCGGCGGGCGGGCGCGCCTGCCTATAATCCGCCCGCTGCCCCAGGACCATCGCGTCTTGCCGCCCGCCAGCGATGAACCTGCTCAAGGCCGCCTCCACCGTCTCGCTGCTCACACTGGCCTCGCGAGTCACCGGCTTGGTGCGCGAGCAGCTGATCGCCGCCGCCTTTGGCGCCAGCGCCGCCACCGATGCCTTCAACGTCGCCTTCCGCATCCCCAATCTGCTGCGCCGGCTGTTTGCCGAAGGCGCCTTTTCCCAGGCCTTCGTGCCGATCCTGGCCGACAGCCGCGAGCGCCAGGGCGACGAGGCCACCCGCCGGCTGATCGATGCGGTGGCCAGCGTGCTGGCCTGGGCGCTGCTGCTGACCTGCGTGATCGGCATGGTCGGTGCGCCGGTGCTGGTGTGGCTGATCGGCTCGGGCCTGGCCGAGTTCGACCTGGCGGCAACGATGACGCGCTGGATGTTCCCCTACATCGCCTTCATGTCGATGGTGGCGCTGTCAGCCGGCATCCTCAACACCTGGAAGCGCTTTGCCGTGCCGGCGGCCACGCCAGTGCTGCTCAACCTGGCGGTGATCGCCGCCGCGTGGTGGGGTGCGCCGCAGTTCGAGCGTTGGGGACTGAACCCGGTGCTGGCGCTGGCTGCCGGGGTGATGTTGGGCGGCGCGCTGCAGGCGGCGATCCAGATTCCGGCGCTGCGCGCGATCGGCTGCATGCCGCGCTTTGCCATGGGCTGGGCGTCGATCCGGGCAGCCTGGCGGCACCCTGGCGTGTACCGCTTGCTGCGCCGCATGGCGCCGGCCCTGCTGGGTGTGTCGGTGGCCCAGATCTCGCTGCTCATCAATACCCAGATCGCCTCGCACGTGGGCGTGGGCGCGGTGTCCTGGCTGACCTACGCCGACCGGCTGATGGAGTTTCCGACCGCGCTGCTGGGCGTGGCGCTGGGCGTGGTGCTGCTGCCGCAGTTGTCGGCGGCGCAGGCCCGGGACGACACCCAGGCCTATTCGGACATGCTCGACTGGGGCCTGCGGATGCTGGTGCTGCTGGCGCTGCCCTGCGCGGTGGCGTTGATCGTCTTCCCCAAGGCGCTGGTGGCGGTGCTGTTCCACTACGGGCAGTTCCAGCCGCAGGACGTGATCCAGACCACCCGCGCCTTGATGGGCTACGGCGTCGGTCTGATGGGGCTGGTGGGCATCAAGGTGCTGGCGCCGGGCTTCTACGCACGCCACGACATCCGCACGCCAGTGCGCATTGCCATCGTGGTGCTCGTCGCGACCCAGGCCATGAACCTGGTGCTGGTGCCCCAGTTCGGCCACGCCGGCCTAGCGCTGTCGATCGGCCTGGGTGCGCTGGTCAATGCGCTCTGGCTGCTGATCGGCCTGCGCCGTAGCAAGGCCTACCAGCCATTGCCGGGTTGGGGCCTTTTCCTGCTGCGCGTGCTGCTGGCCTGCGCTGCGCTGGGTGCGTTGCTGGCCTGGGCCGGCCAAGCGATCGACTGGATCGGCCTGCAAGCCCAGTGGGGCCAGCGCGCCGGCTGGATGGCGGTCGTGCTTTTCGGTGCGGCAGCGCTCTACTTCGGCATGCTGCTGATCAGCGGCATGCGGCCGGCACATTTCCGTCGCCGCGCCTGACCGATACACTCGGTACATGAGCGACGGCCTGCGCTTCGAGGTTCCCACCGCACTCGAGTATTTCGCCTCGCTGGTCGCCGAGGACGAGAGCTTCGCCCTGCTCGAGGCCGCGGTCTCGGTGGCCCAGGACGAGTATCCGCAGCTCGACGCGCAGGCGGTGCTGTCCCAGGTGGACGCGCTGGCCGAGCGCCTGAAGCGCCGCGTCCCGGCCGATGCGGTGGTACTGCAGAAGCTGCGCTTCCTGAACCGCTACTTCTTTCAGGACCTGGGTTTCGCCGGCAACATCAACAATTACTACGACCCGCGCAACAGCTATCTCAACGAGGTGCTGGCCCTGCGCCGCGGCATCCCGATCACGCTGGCGCTGATCTACACAGAACTGGCCACCCAGATCGGCATCAGCGCGCGCGGCGTGTCCTTTCCCGGGCACTTCCTGGTCAAGCTGCGCGCGGGCAAGGGCGAGGTGGTCATCGACCCGATCAGCGGTCAATCGCTGTCGCGCGCCGAACTGGAGGAGCGCCTGCTGCCTTACCGGCGCAGCCACGGATTGACGGGCGATTTCGAGGTGCCGCTGGGTCTTTATCTGCAGGCGGCCACGCCACGCGACATCATCGCCCGGCTGCTGCGCAACCTGAAGGAAATCCACCGCAGTGCGCGCGACTGGCCGCGGCTCTTGGCGGTGTGTGAGCGGCTGGTGGTGCTGCTGCCGCAGGCCTGGGAGGAGCGCCGCGATCGCGGCCTGGCGCGGGCCGAGCTCGGGCATGCAGAGGCCGCCGCCGAGGACCTGGCGGCCTACCTCGAGCAC
This sequence comes from Burkholderiaceae bacterium, assembly GCA_040381175.1. Lineage (GTDB taxonomy): Bacteria > Pseudomonadota > Gammaproteobacteria > Burkholderiales > Burkholderiaceae_C > Rubrivivax. Next base: position 7,518 of record JBEIHU010000055.1, on the reverse strand, counting down.
CTGCCTCAGGCCGGCGACGCCGCGGCCTTGCGGCAGCACCTGGGCCGCCTGACAGGCGGCCGCCGCGGCCCGCTGCATTGACGCGGCCGCCAGCCACCCGCGGCCCGGCCCCTAAAATGCGGGGGCATGTCTGACACCTCACGTCGATGAAGCAGATCCCGCTGGCGATCGGCCCGGACCCGCTGCCCACCTTCGACTCCTACCTCACCAGCGCCAACGCCGCGGCCGTGGCGCATCTGCGCACGCTGGTCGACCCGGCGGCACCGGTGTACCTGTGGGGCCCCAGCGGCTGCGGCAAGAGCCACCTGCTGCGTGCCCTGGTCCACCAGCGCCAGGCAGCCGGCGAGCGCGCCGGCAGCTTCGATGCTGCCGACCCGGCACCCTGGCCGCTGCAGCCTGGCTGGACGCTGGTGGTGGTGGACCGCTGCGAGCTGCTCGATGCCGAGCGGCAGCAGGCCGCCTTCGCGCTGTTCGTGCAGGCCGGCGAAGCCGGCGTGCAATGGGCCGCTGCCGGACGCGTGCCGCCTGTGGACCTGCCGCTGCGCGACGACCTGCGCACCCGCCTGGCCTGGGGCCATGTGTTTGCGCTGCTGCCCGGCAGCGAAAACGAGACCCGCGCCGCGTTGCGCCGCGAGGCCGACCGGCGAGGCATCTTCCTGCCCGAAGAGGTGATGAACTATCTGCTCAATCGCTCGGCACGCGACCTGGGTACGCTGATGCAGTTGCTCGATCGCATGGACCACTTCGCGTTGGCCCGACAGCGGCCGCTGACCGTGCCGCTGCTTCGCCAGATGCTGCAGGAAGACGCGGCCGAAGCCGGCGTTTACCCATGAACCTGGCGCTGTTCGACCTGGACGGCACGCTGCTGGAGATCGACTCCGATCATGCCTTCGGCGAATTCATGGTGCGGCTGGGTTGGGCCGACAGCGAGGAGTTCCGCCGTGCCAACGATCGCTTCTATGCCCAATACCAGGCCGAGACGCTGGATGTCGATGCCTACATCCGCTTCGCCACCTCGGCCTGGCGCGAGCGTTCGGCGCAGGAGCAGGCCGCGGCCAGCCGGCGTTTCATCGACGAGATGATCCGTCCGGCCGTCCACGAATCGGCGCGCGCGCTGCTGCGCCGCCATGTCGAGGCCGGCGACCGGATGGCCATCGTCACCGCCACCAACGAATTCGTCACCCGGCCGATTGCCGCGCTCTTCGGCGTGGACCAACTGATCGCCACCGAACTGCAGCGCGACGCCGCAGGCCGAGTCACCGGCGCGGTGAAAGGCGTGCCGGCCTACCGCGCGGGCAAGGTCGCGCGGGTACAGCAGTGGCTGGCGGCCCAGGGCCTGGCCTGCGAAGACTTCGAGCGCATCACCTTCTACAGCGATTCCACCAATGACCTGCCTTTGCTCGAGCGCGTCAGCCACCCGGTGGCGACCAACCCCGCGCCAGCGCTGGAACGCATTGCCGCCGAGCGCGGCTGGCCCATCCTCAGGCTCTTTGCATGATCAAGAAATTCATCGACCGCCTTCTCGGCAAGAGCGCTGCTGAGCCCGTGCCCGCGGTGCCGCTGGGCAAGCGCGTCGAGGTCGGCGCCGCCGAGCACGGCATCGACCAGAGCCTGCTCGACGAGCATGCTGTGCGCGTAGTGCGCACGCTGAAGGAGGCGGGACACGAGGCCTACATCGTTGGCGGCGCGGTGCGCGACCTGCTGGTCGGCCTGAGGCCCAAGGACTTCGATGTCGCCACCGACGCCACGCCCGAGCAGGTCAAGGCGCTGTTCCGCCGCGCGTTCATCATCGGCCGGCGCTTTCGCATCGTGCATGTCATCTTCGGCCGCGGCCGCGACCACGAGGTGATCGAGGTCTCGACTTTCCGCGCGCTGCTCGACGCGGCCGCGGCCGACCAGGTCAGCGGCAACGAGAAGACCTCGAAGCAGGAGCTCAGCGGCAAGTCGCACGCGGTCGACGCCAGCGGCCGGGTGCTGCGCGACAACGTCTGGGGTCCGCAGATCGAGGACGCTGCGCGGCGCGACTTCACCGTCAACGCGCTGTATTACGACCCGACCGAGCAGATCGTCGTCGACTACCACCACGGCTTCCTGGACGCCAGGAAGCGCGTACTGCGCATGATCGGCGACCCGCCCACCCGCTACCGCGAGGATCCGGTGCGCATCATCCGCGTGGTGCGCTTCGCTGCCAAGCTGGGCTTTGCCGTCGACCCGAAGACCCAGGCGCCGATCAAGGAGATGGCCGCGCTCCTGGCCAATGTGCCGGCCTCGCGGCTGTTCGACGAGATGATCAAGCTGCTGCAGACCGGCCATGCGCTCAGGAGCCTGGACGAGCTGCGCAGGCAGGGGCTGCACCGCGGCGTGTTCCCGATCCTGGATGCGCTGCTGAATCCGACGCAACGCCACGCGGCGCGCGAGCGCTTCGTCAGCCTGGCGCTGGCCGACACCGACAGGCGCGTGGCCGAGGGCCTGGCGGTCGCGCCAAGCTTCATGCTGGCCTGCCTGCTGTGGCACGAGGTGGTCGAGCGCTGGAATGCGCTGCAGGCCGCTGGCGAAGCGCCTTTCCCGGCGCTGCAGCAGGCAGTGGACGCGGTTTTCGATGCGCGCATTGGCGACATCTCGGGCCGCGGCAAGCTGGCCGCGGACATGCGCGAGATCTGGCTGATGCAGCCGCGCTTCGAGCGGCGCAGCGGTAACGCGCCGCGCTCGCTGGTCGAGCAGCCGCGCTTTCGTGCTGGCTACGACTTCCTGCGGCTGCGAGCCGATGCCGACGAAGTCAGCGCCGAACTGGCCGAGTGGTGGGAAGACTTCGCGTTGGGTGACGAGGACGAACGCGTGGCGTTGCTCAGGGCCGTGCGCGAGCAGCAGCCGCCCCGGCGGGTGGCCGCGGCGCGCCCCGCAGCGGCTGCGGCCGACGCCGTTGAGGAAGCCCCCGAGCTGTCCGCCGAGCCGGCGCAGCGCAAGCGCCGCCGGCGCCGCCGCAAGCCCGCCGCTGCGGCGGGTGGCGATGCCGTCCTTGGCGAGCGCCCGCCGGCCGCTCAGGACTGAGCCCGGTCCGCCGGTGGCAGGCCTGCGGGGCGTGCCTGCCGCGCTCGGCCTATGCAGGCTGAGCGCCGTGCTGAACCACCGCGCCTTGCAACTGCCACTCGAAGAAGTGCTGGATGCTGAAGGCCACCGTGCCCATCAGCACGCTTGCGCCAAGCAGCAATGCCACGATCACCCCCAGCACCGGTATCCAGCCGGTGGGCTGCGGCGGCTGGCCCGGGTTGTGGCGCGCAGCCCACTTGTCGTCCGGTGTCAGGCCGTAGACGATGGCTGTCAGCATGGCGATGGAGATCATCATCCCGAGCAGCGGAATCAGCACCCAGGCCACGCGGTCGTCCTGGCCGAAGGCGCGCATGCGCTGCACGCCGGCCAGGCCGAGAAGTGTCGGCAGGCCATGCAGCCAACCGGGCAGGTCTCGCCAGCCGTACAGGTAGAGGCGATGCCAACCCAGGGTGCCGGCGATCACGGCCAGCCAGGTGGCCAGCGATTTCGAGCGCGGCGGCCTCATGCGGCGCCGTCCGGCGCCGCGCCTTGCGCGCCGGCGCCCAGGGCGCGCTGCATCGGCACCCCGTCCAGCCAGCGGCCGAACTTCCAGCCCACCGCCTGCAGCAGTCCGCAGCGCTCGAAACCTGGCGAGCGGCGCAGGACGATCGAGCCATGGTTGGCGCTGTCGCCAATCACCGCCAGCATCTGCCACGCGCCGCCCGCCTGGCAGCGCGCCAGCAGCCCGGCGAGCAACGCACGGCCGACGCCGCGGCCTTGCGCATCGGGGTGCAGATAGACCGAATCCTCGGCGCTGAAGCGGTAGGCCGGCCGTGGGCGCAAGAGGCTGGCGTAGGCGAAGCCCAGCCCCCGGCCGCGCCGCTCGGCCACCAGCCAGGGCAGGCCCTTGGCCACGACATCGTCTCGCCGCCGAGCCATCTCCGCCCGGTCAGGCGCGTGCAGCTCGAAGAAGCCGGTGCCGGTGCCGCGGGTGACGGCCACCGCGCAGGTGTCGCGCAGGGCCTCCAGGCCGGCCGGCGTGCTCGGATGCACGAGGAGGGTAGCGGTTTGCATGCGAGGAAACAGGCCATCAAAGCTCGAGTTTATAATCTTAGGTTTTCGATCCCGGCCACGCCACCCTTGGCGCTTCGACCCGTGCGGCAGGCGGGTCCGGTCGAGGGCCGGTGGATTTGCCCGGCGCGGCTTGCACAATCACTCAAGGACTCTCCATCATGGTCGTCATTCGACTGGCTCGCGGTGGCGCCAAGAAGCGCCCGTTCTACAACATCGTGGTCGCCGACGCGCGCGAGCGCCGCGATGGCCGCTTCATCGAGCGCATCGGTTTCTACAACCCGATAGCCTCCGGCGGCGAGCAACCGTTGCGCGTGGCCATCGACCGCGTCAGCTACTGGGCCAGCGTCGGTGCGAAGCTTTCACCGACGGTGACCCGGCTGGTCGACCAGGCCAAGACGGCCGCCTGAAGCGCGCCGGGTGGTTGCAGCGTCGGACCCTTCGGCGCCGGACGCCGAGTTCCCCGCCGATGCCATTGAAGTCGCCCGCGTGACCGACGCCTGGGGCATCAAAGGCTGGATCCGCGTGCAGCCCTACTCCAAGGATCCGCAGGCGCTGTTCTCCTCCAGGCGCTGGTTCCTGCGCCCTGCCGAGACCCCAGCCGGACGGCCGCCGCGCGAGGGCAGCGCGCCGCTGCCCTCGCTGCTGCTCATCGCCGATGTCCGAGAGCACGGCGACGAGGTCATCGCATCGGCGCGCGACATCGGCGATCGCGGCGCGGCCGAAGTGCTGCGCGGGGCGCGCATCTTCGTGCCGCGCAGCAGCTTCCCCACTGCCGGCAGCGACGAGTTCTACTGGGTCGACCTGATCGGCGCGCAGGTCTTCAACCGCGCTGGCGTGTTGCTCGGCGAGGTCAGCGGCCTGATCGACAACGGCGCGCACAGCGTGCTGCAGCTGCGCTGCGGGCCATCGGCGCCGGAACGCCTGATCCCTTTTGTCGCAGCCTATGTGGACAGGGTCGACGTGCAAGCGCGGCGCATCGACGTTGACTGGGGCCTGGACTACTGAGGCCGGCCATGCGCTTCGACATCGTCACGCTGTTTCCCGAGCTGTTCGATGCGCACCTGAAGCATGGCGTCACCCGTCGTGCCTTCGACGGCGGCGCGGTGCAGGTACAACTGTGGCCGCTGCGCGACTTTGCCGAAGATGCCTACCGGCGGGTCGATGACCGGCCCTATGGGGGCGGGCCGGGCATGGTGATGCTGGCCGAACCGCTGCAGCGCGCGCTGTCGGCGGTGCGGGCGCAGCGGGTCGACCGGTCGGCAGCGCCGGTGGTGCACTTCAGCCCTGCCGGCCGCCGGCTCGACCAGGCGCTGGTGCGCGAGTTCGCAGCCGGACCCGGCGCGGTGCTGCTGTGCGGCCGTTACGAAGGCGTCGACCAACGTTTCATCGACGCCCACGTCACGCACGAGATCAGCCTGGGCGACTACGTGGTTTCCGGCGGTGAGCTGCCTGCGCTCGTGCTGCTCGACGCCGTCGCCCGGCTGGTGCCGGGCGTGCTGAGCGAGCCGTCGCACCAGCAGGACAGTTTCTCAGAAGGGCTGCTGGAAGGGCCCCAGTACAGCCGGCCGGAATCGTGGATGGGCCCGGGCGGGCCGATGCCGGTGCCGCCGGTTCTTCTGTCCGGACACCATCTTCAGGTGGCGCGGTGGCGGCGCGAGCGTGCGCTCGAACTCACCGCCCGCCGCCGCCCCGACCTGATCGCCGCGGCGCGGGCGGCAGGCCGGCTGGACAGCGCCGACGAGAAGCGCCTGAAGCTTCTCGGGCTATAATCAAAGGCTTTTCGACCTTCTGCCGAGCCACGACGCGCAAACACGCGGCCTGCAATCCCGAAGGCACCCTTGCCGGCGGGTGCCGAACCCCCAACAGCACGCCGGCACGATCGCCTGGAGAACCCGATGGATTTGATCAGCACCCTCGAGCAAGAGGAAATCGCCCGCCTGAACCGCAAGATTCCCGCGTTCGCCCCGGGCGACACCGTGATCGTCAGCGTCAACGTGGTCGAAGGAACGCGCAAGCGGGTCCAGGCGTTTGAAGGCGTGGTCATCGCCAAGCGCAACCGCAGCCTGAACAGCAGCTTCATCGTGCGCAAGGTTTCCAATGGCGAAGGCGTGGAGCGCACCTTCCAGCTCTACAGCCCGATCATCGCCGGCATCGAAGTCAAGCGTCGCGGCGCTGTGCGCCGTGCCAAGCTGTACTTCCTGCGCGAGCGCAGCGGCAAGTCGGCGCGCATCAAGGAGAAGCTCGCCTGATCAAAGGCCAGCTTGTGGTGCAAGCCGCAAGCCGCAAGCCGCGCGTAGCGCGAAGCGAGCTTCCGGGGCGACGCGTCGAAGTCGCCCGCCCCAAACAGCTGGCGCGCCTGCTCTCGTGACCCGCCCCCGCATCCTCGATCCGCACGCCGTGCCGGTGGTCGGCACGGATGCCCATCTGCCTACGGTGGATCCTGACCGGCTCACGCCGCAGGCGCTGCGCAGTCGCTTCGCGGCGGCGCAGGGCTGGCAGCCGGACATCCGAGGCGACACCGGCCTTGATCCGCAGGGCCTGTCCGCCGCGTCGGTGCTGGTGCCGCTGGTGAAGCGGCCCGACGGCCTGCGCGTGCTGTTGACGCGGCGCACCGAGCACCTGCGCGACCATGCCGGGCAGATCAGCTTTCCTGGCGGGCGCGTCGAGCCGCACGACGCCGATGCCGTGGCCACGGCGCTGCGCGAGGCGGAGGAAGAAGTCGGCCTGCCGCGCGACACGGTCGATGTGCTCGGCCAGCTGCCGCACTACACCACGGTGACCCGCTACGTGGTGACCCCGGTGGTGGCGCTGGTGACTCCGCCCTTCGCCCTGCGGCTGGATGCCTTCGAGGTGGCCGAGGCTTTCGAGGTGCCGCTGAGCTTCCTGATGACCCCTGCGCACCACCGCCGCCATGAGTTCGAAATGCAGGGGCAGCGCCGGCAGTTCCTGTCGATGCCGTGGCAGGATCTTGACGCGCGGGGTGTGCCGCGCAGCTACTTCATCTGGGGCGCTACCGCGGCGATGCTGCGCAACCTGTACGGCTTCCTTCGCGGTTGAGCGTCAGGCTGGGCGGCGGGGCGCGCTCGGTATGATCTTCGCCGATGAGCTTTTTCGCCGTCCTGATCGCGCTGCTGCTCGAACAGCTGAAACCCTTGCCGCGCGAAAACTGGGTGCACCACCGGCTGGTGGCCTGGGTCGGCTGGGTGGCGCGCAATTTTGACGCCGGCAAGCCGTCTCATGTCTGGGTGGTGTGGTGCGTGTCGGTGCTGGCACCGACGCTGCTGGTCACGCTGGCCTACCTGGGCATCAGCCACTACAGCCTGTTCCTGGCACTGATCTTCGACGTGGCGGTGCTCTACGTCACGCTGGGTTTCCGCCAGTTCAGCCACTACTTCACCGACCTGCGCGACGCGCTGG
>JBEIHU010000054.1:0-20121 GCA_040381175.1 Burkholderiaceae bacterium | reverse complement strand
TGGAATACATTTGCTGTGATCTGTTTGTTTGAACAAAAGGCGGCTCTTTTGAGGATAGAATCATATGACGCGACACCTGGCGCGGCACGGTGGCGCCCAGCGCGCGCGCAGCCTCGACGAATTCCTTCTCTCGCAGGCTGAAGAACTGCGCGCGCACCAGCCGCGCCACCGGCATCCAGCGAAAGCCGCCGATCACCAGCACGATCAGCAGGAAGATGCCGACTTCCAGGCCGAAGGCGGCCTTCAGCGGCTCGCGGAACAGGAAGATCAGCAACAGCAGCAGCGGCAGCTGCGGCAGGCTGAGGAACAGGTCGGTGACCCACATCAGCGCGGCGTCGACCCAGCCGCGCGAGATGCCGGCGATGGCGCCGATCAGCACGCCCACGGTGATGGCCATCAGCATCGCGGCCAGGCCGACGGCCAGCGAGATGCGCCCGCCGTAGAGCATGCGCGACAGCAGGTCGCGCCCCAGGTCGTCGGTGCCCAGCGGGTGCTTGAGCGAAGGGCCGGCCAGCCGCGCCTGGAAGTCGATGTCGTTGATGCCAACCTTGTAGACCAGCGGGCCGAGCAGCACCGCCAGCACCAATGCGCCCAGAATCCACAGGCTCCAGTAGGCCAGCCGATGGCGCTTGAAGCGCCGCCAGGCCTCGGTCCAGGGCGAGACGCTGGCGATCGGCTTGCTGAGTTCGGGCTCGGCGGCGGGCTGGCCCGGGGCCCCCCCCCCCCCCCCCCCCGGGGCCCATGCGTGAGGCGCCTCGGAGGCGCCGCTATCGGTAGCTGATGCGCGGGTCGAGCCAGCCATAGACGATGTCGGCAAGCAGGTTGAAGAGGATGACCAGGGCGCTGAGCACGAAGGTCACTGCCATGATCACCGGCGTGTCGTTGCGCAGGATCGCGTCGATCAGCAGCGAGCCGATGCCGGGGATGCGGAAGATCTGCTCGGTGACGATGGCGCCGCCGAACAGCTGCGGCAGCTGCAGCGCGATCAGCGTCACCACCGGGATCATCGCGTTGCGCACCACGTGCTTGTTGATCACCACGCGTTCGGCCAGCCCCTTGCTGCGCGCGGTGGTGACGTAGTCGAGGCGGATCACGTCGAGCACCGACGAGCGCACATAGCGCATCCAGCTGGCCGCCTGGAACAGCCCCAGCACGGCCACCGGCATGATGCTCTGCTTGATGTGCTCCCACCACCAGGCCCAGCCGGTCTCGGGGATGTCGGCGCGGAACACGAAAGGCAGCCAGCCGAGCTCGATCGAGAAGATCAGGATGAACAGCACGCCGGTGAAGAAGGTCGGCAGCGAAAAGCCGATGAAGGACACCGTGCTGGCGATGCGGTCGAACCAGGAGTAGGGCCTGACGGCGGCCAGCACGCCGACCGGCAGGGCCACCAGCAGCGCCAGCACCTGAGACGCGCCGATGATGGCGATGGTCACCGGCAGACGCTGCCAGATGAGGGTGTCGACGTCGATGCGGCTGACGAAGGAGAAGCCCCAGTCGCCCTGGAGCATGTTGCTCATCCAGTGGAAGTAGCGCTGCCAGACCGGGTCGTCCAGGCCGAGCGAGGCGCGCAGCGCCAGGCGCACTTCCGGCGGTACGTTGGGGTTGGTGGCGAGCTCCTCGAAGGGGTCGCCCGGGGCCAGCGCCAGCACCGTGAAAAGGATGACGCTGATGCCGATCAGACTCGGCACCGCGATCAGCAGCCGGCGCAGCAGGTAGTTGCCCAAGGTATGGACGGTGCAGGTGAGCGGTCGTCGTGGCGCTGCAGCCGGACGCCGCGCGGCAGGCGGCTGTAGCGAAGGGGATTGGGCTTCAGGTTTCCTTGAACCAGTGCGGCAGGGCCCACAGGTCGTTGTCCCAGCCCGACAGCGGGGCCACCAGCTTGGTGCCGGCCGCCGACGCGCGCGGGCGGAACACCACCGGAATGATGTAGCCGTCGTTGATCACCAGGTCATTCATCTTGATGAACATCGCCGCCCGCTTGACCGGGTCCAGCTCGGACTGCGCCGCCTGGTGGGTCTTGTCGTATTCATCGCTGCGCCAGCGCGCGATGTTGCGCTTGGCCCACTTGTTGTCCTTCTGGGCCAGCTCCCACGAGGTGTACTGCTCCATGAAGGTCTGTGGGTCGGGCTGGGTCATCGTCGTGGTGTACATCTGCATGTCGCACCAGAACTTCTGGTAGGTGTCGGGGTTGGCGAAGTCGCCGCCGAAGAACACGGCCGCGGTCACGCTCTTCAGCTCGAGTTCGATGCCGGCCTTGGCGCAGGCGTCCTTCACGATGGCCTGGGTCTTCTGGCGCGGCTGGTTGACCGAGGTCTGGTAGACGAACTTGAGCTTGACGTTGCCCTTGGCACGGATGCCGTCGGCACCTTTCCTCCAGCCCGCCGTCTCGAGGATCTGGTTCGCCTTGTCGACGTTGAACTCGAACTTGGTGCTTCCGCTGCGAAAGCGCGCCGGGTTGTTGAGGAAGTTGGCGGTGGCCACGCCAGTGCGGCCGTAGATGAAGTCCTGCACGCTCTTGCGGTCGACCAGCAGGCCCATCGCATCGCGCACGGCCTTGTCCTGGAACGCCGGGTGCTTGCTCTTGACGCTGGCGCGCTCGCCCTCGACCTCGTTCCACGGGTCGGTGGGGTTGAGCTGGATGAACTCGATGTTGCCGCCGGCGACGATCGAGACCTTGCCCCTGCCGCCCGCCTCGAGACGCTTGAGGATCTCGTCTTCGACCTGCAGGTTCCAGGCGTAGTCGTACTCGCCGGTCTGCAGCACGGCACGCGCCGCGGAGATGGCGTCGCCGCCGCCCTTCATCTCCAAGGCGTCGAAGTAGGGGCGGTTCGGCTGGTGGTAGCCGGCATAAGCCTCGCCGCGGACCATGTCGCCCGGCTTGAAGTCGACGATCTTGTAGGGGCCGGTGCCGACCGGCGCCAGGTTCTGCGGCGCCTCGCGCGACTTGGCGCCAATGAAAGCCGCGAACAAGTGCTTCGGGATGATCATGCCGGAGGTGCCGACGAAGGCCTCGGCCCAGAACGGCGTGGGCTTCGGGTACGTGACGCGCACGGTCGACGCGTCGACCTTGTCGACCTTGATGTCGCGGTAGATCGACACCAGTGACGAGGCGGTGGCCGGGTCCTTGATGAACTCCCAGTTGAAGACCACGTCGTCGGCGGTGAAGGGTTTGCCATCGTGCCAGGTGACGCCCGTCTTGAGCTTCCAGGTGACGGTGGTGCCATCGGCCGACAGGCCGCCGTTGTCCCGGGTGGGGATCGCCGAGGCCAGCACCGGCACCAGGTTGCCCTCGGCATCCCAGGCGGCCAGCGGTTCGTAGAACAGGCGCGAGCCCTCTTGCTCCTTGGTGCCGGTGGCCCAGTGCGGGTTCAGGTGCACCGGGCCCTGCCACCACAGCAGCTTCAGCGTGCCGCCGCCGCCGCGCTTGGTGGGCTTGTAGGCCGGCATGGCCGCCTGCGCCTGGGCGACGCCGGCATGCATCAGCATCATCGAGGCCATCGGCGCCGTCAGGCCCAGGCCGACCATCTGCTGAATGAAGCCGCGGCGCGGCAGCTTGCCCGACTTGACCTCTTCGATCAGGTCCCTGAGTTGCTGCTCGTTCATTGAAATGCTCCTTGCGATTGATCGTTGACGCGGCCCGGCAAGGCCCTTGTCCGGAAAGCGCCAGAGTAAATCCGATGCCCGACCAAGAAGCCATCCCCCCAAACCCTAGACGCCGGTGTGCCCTGCTCGTACCGCCATATGGTCGTGGCGCATGCAATTTTGGGGCCATGCGAGGCTTCCGATACAGTGGCGCCCAGTCTGCGGCCCCAACCCCCGGCTTGCCTGCACCATGACCCCCCGCCTGCGCCTTCGCCCGACCATGCTGTCCGACCTGGATTTCGTGATCTCGGTCGAGCGCGACAGCCACAACCTGCCCTTCATCACCCCCTGGGAGCGCACGCAGCACGAGGGTGCGGTGCGGTTCCCGGACTTCCGCCACTTCATCGCGGAGGGCGGCGCGGACTATGCCCCGATCGGCTTCGTCATCCTGCAGGGCTGCCGCAATCCGCAGCGCAGCGTGGAACTGAAGCGTCTGGTCCTGCAGACCAAGGGGCAGGGGCTGGGCCGCGCCTGCGTCCGGCTGCTCAAGCAAATGGCCTTCCGCGATCTGCGCGCGCACCGCTTCTGGCTCGACGTGAAGCAGCTCAACACCCGCGCGCTGGCGCTGTACGCCAGCGAGGGCTTCGTCGAGGAAGGGCGGCTGCGCGAAAGCGTGCGCGTGTCGATCGACGGCGCCGACGGCTACGACTCGCTGGTGGTTATGAGCATGCTCGATCGCGAGTACCAGGCCCGGGTTGCGCTCGACCAGGAAGGCTCGGTGACCGAAAGCCAGGAACGCGCGGCTCATCCACCCGATGGAGACACCCGATGATCGCGACGATGATGGACCTGCCGCTGTCGCTGAACCACCTGCTGGAGCGCGCGGGACGCATCTTCGCCGGCAACCAGATCGTCTCGCGCCTGCCGGACAAGTCGCTGGTGCGCCACAGCTACGGCCAGTACCACCGCCGCACGCGCGCGCTGGGTTCGGCGCTGCAGCGGTTGGGGCTGCGCAAGGGGGAGCGCGTGGCCACGCTGTGCTGGAACCACCACGCCCACCTGGAGGCCTATTTCGGCATCCCGGCGGCCGGCGGCGTGATGCACACGCTGAACCTGCGGCTGGCGCCGGACGAGATCGGCTGGATCGCGGCCGACGCGAAAGACCGCTTCCTGATCGTCGACGACATCCTGCTGCCGCTGTACCGGCAGTTCGCGCACCTGCATGCCTTCGAGAAGGTGATAGTGTTCCCGTTCTCCGGTGCGCCGGTGCCTGAGGAGGTCGGGCGCCGGGCCGCCCCAAGCCCGACGCTCCCGCTTGGGGGGGCGACGCCACAGGCGTCTTGGGGGTCCAATTTCATCGACTACGAGGCGCTGCTGGCCGGCGCCGACCCGGACGCCTTCCAGTACGCGCCGCACGACGAGCGCGACCCGACCTCGATGTGCTACACCTCCGGCACGACCGGCCGGCCCAAGGGCGTGGTCTATTCGCACCGCTCCACCGTGCTGCACACACTGGTGGGCTGCCTGGGCGATGTCTGGGACCTGAAGGGCATCGACGTGCTGCTTCCGGTGACACCGATGTTCCATGCCAACTGCTGGGGCATGCCCTACGGCGCGGTGATGATGGGCGCGAAGATCGTCTTCCCCGGCCCGCACCTGCATGCCGACGACCTGCTCGACCTGATGCAGATCGAGCCGCCTACGCTGAGCCTGGGCGTGCCGACCATCTGGCTGAGCCTGATCCAGGCTTTCGAGGCCGCGCAGAGCACCCAGCCCGGCCGCTGGAAGATGCCTGCCGGCATGCGCTCGCTGGTCGGCGGCTCGGCGGTGCCCGAAGCGCTGATCCGCGCCTTCGCCCGCCACGGCGTCACGCTGGGGCAGGGCTGGGGCATGACCGAGACCTCGCCGCTGGCCACCGTGTCCTACCCGCGGGCCGAGCTGCGCGACGCCGGCGAGGACGAGGCCTTCCGCCGCGCTGCGATGGCCGGCACGCCGGTGCCGCTGGTCGACGTCCGGCTTTGCGACGACGAGGGCCGCGAGGTGCCGCGCGACGCCAGCACCCCCGGCGAGGTGCAGGTGCGCGGCCCGTTCATCACCGGCAGCTACCACCAGGTGCCGGTCAGCCCCGAGAAGTTCAGCGCCGACGGCTGGCTGCGCACCGGCGACGTGGCGACGATGGACGAACTGGCCTGCCTGCGCATCACCGACCGCACCAAGGACCTGATCAAGTCAGGCGGCGAGTGGATCTCGTCGGTGGACCTGGAGAACGCGCTGATGGCGCACCCGGCCATCGCCGAGGCGGCGGTGATCGCCATCCCCGACCCGAAGTGGAGCGAGCGGCCGCTGGCCTGCGTGGCGCTGAAGCCCGGCCAGGCGCTGGACGAGGCCGACCTGGCTGCGCACCTGGCCGCGCACGGCTTCGCCAAATGGCAGCTGCCCGAGCGCTACGAGCTCGTCGATGCGATTCCGCGCACCTCCACCGGCAAGTTCTGGAAGCTGAAGCTGCGCGAGATGTTCCCCCGCTGAGGCGCGCCACGCCCGGCCTGCGTGCCCTGATCCGACCCGATGACCCGCGAACCCGACCTCTTCGACCCGCCCGCCGCCGATCCCGACGACGCCCTGCCGCTGGCCCGTTACGCCGAACGCGCCTACCTCGAATATGCCCTGAGCGTGGTCAAGGGCCGCGCGCTGCCCGAAGTGTGCGACGGCTGCAAGCCGGTGCAGCGCCGCATCCTCTATTCGATGCAGCGCATGGGCCTGGGCTTCGGCGCAGGCGCCGCGCCCAAGCCGGTGAAGAGCGCGCGCGTCGTCGGCGACGTGCTCGGCCGCTTCCACCCGCACGGCGACCAGGCGGCCTACGACGCGCTGGTGCGCATGGCCCAGGGCTTCTCGCAGCGCTACCCGCTGATCGATGGCCAGGGCAACTTCGGCAGCCGCGACGGCGACGGCGCGGCGGCGATGCGCTACACCGAGGCCCGCCTGGCGCCGATCGCGCGCCTGCTGCTGGACGAGATCGACGAAGGCACCGTGGACTTCGTGCCCAACTACGACGGTTCGACGCAGGAACCCTCGCTGCTGCCGGCGCGCCTGCCCTTCGTGCTGCTCAATGGCGCCAGCGGCATTGCCGTCGGCCTGGCCACCGAGATCCCGAGCCACAACCTGCGCGAGGTGGCGGCCGCGGCCGTTGCCCTGGTCCGCAACGAGCGGCTGGCCGACGACGAGCTGCTCGAGTTGCTGCCGGCGCCGGACTTCCCGGGCGGCGCGCAGATCATCTCGAGCCGGGCCGACATTCGCGAAGCCTACCGCAGCGGCCGCGGGTCGCTGAAGCTGCGGGCGCGCTGGAAGATCGAGGACCTGGCGCGCGGCCAGTGGCAGCTGGTGGTGACCGAGCTGCCGCCGGGCACCAGCACGCAGAAGGTGCTGGAGGAGATCGAAGAGCTCACCAACCCCAAGGTCAAGGCCGGCAAGAAGGCGCTTTCGCAGGAGCAGTTGCAGCTGAAGGCGGCGGTGCTGGCGGTGCTGGATGCGGTGCGCGACGAATCCAACAAGGACGCGCCCGTTCGCATGGTGTTCGAGCCGCGCAGCCGCACGGTGGAGCAGGGCGAGCTGATCACCGCGCTACTGGCCCACACCAGCCTGGAAAGCAGCGTTCCGGTCAACCTGACGATGGTCGGCCGCGACGGCCGGCCGGCGCAGAAGAGCCTGCGCCAGATGCTGGCCGAGTGGATCGACTTCCGCCAGGCCACGGTGCAGCGGCGCACCCAGCACCGGCTGGCGCGCGTGCTCGAGCGCATCCATGTGCTCGAAGGCCGGCGCATCGTGCTGCTGAACATCGACGAGGTGATCCGCATCATCCGCAGCGCCGATGAGCCGAAGCCGGCGCTGATCGAGCGCTTCAAGCTCAGCGACCGGCAGGCCGAGGACATCCTCGAGATCCGGCTGCGCCAGCTGGCGCGGCTCGAGTCGATCCGCATCGAGCAGGAGCTGAAGGGCCTGCGCGAGGACCAGGGCAAGCTGGAGGAAATCCTGGGCAGCGCGGCGGCGCTCAAGCGCACCTTGATCAAGGAGATCGAGGCCGACGCCAAGACCCATGGCGACGAGCGGCGCACGCTGGTGCAGGAGGAACGGCGCGCGGTGGCCGAGATCAAGGTGGTCGACGAACCGGTGACGGTGGTGGTCAGCCTGAAGGGCTGGGTGCGCGCGCTCAAGGGCCACGAGATCGATCCGGCAACGCTGGCCTTCAAGGCCGGCGATGCGCTGTATGGAACCTTCGCCTGCCGCAGCGTCGACCCGCTGCTGGTGTTCGGCTGTGCCGCCGGCGGCAGCGCCCGGGTGTACAGCGTGGCCGTGTCCGCAATGCCGGGCGGCCGCGGCGACGGCCTGCCAATCACCTCGCTGATCGACCTGGAAGCCGGCACGCAGCCGGCGCACTACTTCGCCGGGGCGCCGCAGACGATGCTGCTGCTGGCCAATACCGGCGGCTACGGCCTGCTGGCCAGCGTGGCCGACATGGTGGCGCGCAACCGCGGCGGCAAGAGCTTCCTGAGCGTGGACGATGCGCAGCAGGTGCTGCCGCCGGTGGCGCTGGCCGCCGGCCACGGCCGGGTCGCCTGCCTGAGCCTGGGCGCGCGGCTGCTGGTCTTCCCGCTCGACGAACTGAAGCACCAGCCCAACGGCGGCCGCGGCCTGACGCTGATGGACGTGGATGCCAAGGACCCGCTGCTGTCGGTGGCGAGTTTCGGCGATGCGCTCAAGCTGATCGGCCAGGGGCGCGGCGCCAAGCCGAAGGAGGAACTGTTGCGGGCGACAGGCCTGGCCGAACACCAGGGCAAACGCGCGCGCAAGGGCCGCAAGGCGGCCGGTTTCGTCAAGCTGCTGCGCGTGGCCGCGGCGTGAAGGCCGGACAGTGCCAACATCGCACGCAGTTCGGGGCGGACGCCGATTCACAAGGCACTGCCGACATGCTTAGATAATGACTGCATCAAGAAGGGCGCACCGACGAGCCTGCTCTCCAGGCCGGATGTCGCCCAGGAGACACTGTCTTGCAGCCCACCGATATCAAGGACCCCACCTATTTCCACAAGGTGGTGGACTGTCAATGGGCCTGCCCGGCCCACACCCCCGTGCCGGAATACATCCGCCTGATCGCGCAGGGCCGCTATGGCGATGCCTACATGGTCAACTGGGTGTCGAACGTCTTTCCGGGCATCCTCGGGCGCACCTGTGACCGGCCCTGCGAGCCGGCCTGCAGGCGCGGCAGGGTTGAAGAAGAGAACCTGGCCAAGCCCGAGCCGGTGGCCATCTGCCGGCTCAAGCGCGTGGCCGCCGACCACAAGGAAGACATCCGCTCGCGGCTGCCGCAGGCCGCGCCGCGCAACGGCAAGCGCGTGGCCTGCGTTGGCGCCGGCCCGGCCTCGCTGACGGTGGCGCGCGACCTGGCGCCGCTGGGCTACCACGTCACGGTGTTCGACGCCGAGGCCAAGGCCGGCGGCTTCATGTGGTCGCAGATCCCGCGCTTTCGCCTGCCCGAGAGCGTGATCGACGAAGAGACCGGCTACATCACCGACATGCCGCACGTGGACTTCGTCGGCAGCCGGCGCATCGACTCGCTGAAGGCCTTGCTGGCCGAGGACTACGACGCGGTCTTCGTCGGCTGCGGCGCGCCGCGGGGCCGCGACCTCGACATCCCCGGCCGCAGCGAGGCCGCCGACGGCATCCACATCGGCATCGATTGGCTGGCCTCGGTGTCCTTCGGCCACGTCAGGAGCGTGAGGCCGCGTGTCATCGTGCTCGGCGGTGGCAACACCGCGATGGACTGCTGCCGCTCGGCGCGCCGCCTGGGCTCCAGCGATGTCAAGGTCATCGTGCGCAGCGGCTTCGAGGAGATGAAGGCTTCGCCCTGGGAGAAGGAAGATGCCATGCACGAAGGCATCCCGATCATCAACTGCCATGTGCCGAAGGCCTTCGTGGTGGAGGCCGGCAGGCTGGTCGGAATGCGCTTCGAGGTGGTCGAGCCGGTATACGACGCCAAGGGCCGGCGCACGCTCAAGCCCACCGGCCAGCCGGAGGTGTTCTTCGCTTGCGACGAGGTGCTGATCGCGGTGGGACAGGAGAACGCCTTCCCCTGGATAGAGCGCGACGCCGGCATCGAGTTCGACGACTGGGGCCTGCCCAGGTTGAATGCCGTGACCCACCAGTCCACGCTGCCGCAGGTCTTCTTCGGCGGCGACGCCGCCTTCGGCCCCAAGAACATCATCACCGCGGTGGCGCAGGGCCACGAGGCGGCGGTGTCGATCGACCTGCTCCTGCGCGGCGAGGACGTGTCGCGCCGGCCGCCGCCGATGACCCAGCTGGTGTCGCAGAAGATGGGCATCCACGAGTGGAGCTACGACAACGCGGTATCGGACGATGCTCGCTTCAAGGTGCCCTGGGCCAAGGCCGAGGCGGCGCTGGCCAGCATCCGGGTCGAGGTGGAGCTGGGTTTCGATGCGGCCACGGCCTTCAAGGAAACCCAGCGCTGCCTCAACTGCGA
This sequence comes from Burkholderiaceae bacterium, assembly GCA_040381175.1. Classification (GTDB taxonomy): domain Bacteria; phylum Pseudomonadota; class Gammaproteobacteria; order Burkholderiales; family Burkholderiaceae_C; genus Rubrivivax. Next base: position 10,004 of record JBEIHU010000054.1, on the reverse strand, counting down.
CGTGCAGACCAGCTTCACGCAGAAGCTGTGCATCGAATGCGACGCCTGCGTCGACATCTGCCCGACCGACTGCATCACCTTCACCGACAACGGCGACGAGGCCGAGCTGCGCACCCGACTGAAGGCGCCGTCGACCAACCTGGCGCAGGCGCTGTACGTCAGCGGCACGCTGAAGACCGGCCGGGTGATGGTCAAGGACGAGGACGTCTGCCTGCACTGCGGCCTGTGCGCAGAGCGCTGTCCGACAGGCGCCTGGGACATGCAGAAGTTCCTGATCCAGATGGCGCATGCCGGCTCGGGCCGGCCTGCCGCCGCCCCCGGGACCCCGGCCGCGGAGATCACGGCATGAGACGCATCCAGGCCGTCAACGACTTCGTCGTCAAATTCGCCAACGTCAACGGTTCGGGTTCGGCCTCGGCCAACGAGCTGTTCGCCAAGGCCGTGATCCGCATGGGCGTGCCGGTCAGCCCTCGCAACATCTTCCCTAGCAACATCCAGGGCCTGCCGACCTGGTATGAGGCACGCATCAGCGAAGCCGGCTGGCTGGGCCGGCGCGGCGGCATCGACATGATGGTGGCGATGAATCCGCAGACCTGGGCGCAAGACGTGCGCGAGGTCGAGAGCGGCGGCTACCTGTTCTATGACTCGACCCGGCCGCTGCCGCCCAGCGCCTTCCGCGACGACGTGGTCGCGCTGGGCATGCCGATCACCGAAATCTGCAACGCCACCTACGACGACCCTCGGCAGCGCCAGCTGTTCAAGAACATCCTCTACGTCGGCGCGCTGGCGCAACTGCTGGGCATCGAGATGGGCGTGATCGAGGCGCTGTTCGGCGAGCAGTTCCGCGGCAAGGAGCGGCTGCTGGCCTCGAACGTGCGCGCGCTGCACCTGGGGCGCGACTTCGCCGCCGAGCACCTGCGGCACGAGACGGTGGGCCTGCGCGTCGACAAGCGCGACTGCGTCGGCGAGCGCATCCTCGTCGACGGCAACACCGCCGCAGCGCTGGGCTGCGTCTACGGCGGCGCGAGCGTGTGCGCCTGGTACCCGATCACGCCGTCGTCGTCGGTGGCCGAGGCCTTCCAGAAGTACTGCGCCAAGCTGCGCGTCGACCCGGCCACCGGCGAGCACCGCTATGCCATCGTGCAGGCGGAGGACGAGATCGCCTCGATCGGCATGGTCACTGGCGCGGGCTGGAACGGCGCGCGCGCCTTCACCGCCACCTCGGGCCCCGGTGTCAGCCTGATGACCGAGTTCATCGGCCTGGCCTACTTTGCCGAGATCCCGGTGACCATCATCAACGTGCAGCGCGGCGGGCCATCCACCGGCATGCCCACGCGCACCCAGCAGGCCGACATCATCAGCTGCGCCTACGCCTCGCACGGCGACACCAAGCACGTGCTGCTGTTCCCGCAGGACCCGCACGAATGCTTCGAGCACTCGGCTGCCGCGCTGGACCTGGCCGACCGGCTGCAGACGCCGGTGTTCGTGATGACCGACCTGGACATCGGCATGAACCAGCGCCTGTGCGAGCCCTTCGCGTGGGATGACGCGCGATGCTTCGACCGCGGCACGATCATGACCGCCGAGATGCTGGAGGCCGGCCGCGACTTCGGCCGCTACACGGACGTCGACGGCGACGGCATTGCCTGGCGCACGCTGCCCGGCACGCACCCGAGCAAGGGCAGCTACTTCACCCGCGGCACCACGCGCGACGAGTACGCGCGCTATTCCGAGACCGGGCCCGACTACCTGCGCAATGTGCAGCGGCTGAACGCCAAGTTCCGCACCGCGGCCACGCTGGTGCCGCAGCCGGTGCCGCGCGCGGCCGACAAGAAGACGCGCTACGGCGTCATCTATTTCGGCAGCACCAGCCCGGCGATGGACGAGGCGCTGCACAGCCTGGCCGCGGCCGAGATCCACCTCGACGCGCTGCGCTTGCGCGCCTTCCCGTTCCCGGCCAGCGTGCTGGAGTTCATCGAGGCGCACGACGAGGTCTTCGTCGTCGAGCAAAATCGCGACGCGCAGATGCGCAGCCTGCTGATCAACGAGCTGGCAGTCGCACCGTCGCAGCTGTTCGCCGTGCTGCACTACGATGGCACTCCGATCACCGCGCGCTTCATCACCCAGGCCATCACGCGCCACATGGAAGCGCGGGCTGCCGAACTCCACCGCAAGGCAAGAAGCACATGACCTACATCGCCAAACCGCGGATCCACCACCCCACGCTGGCCACCAACAAGGTCGGCTACACGCGGCGCGACTACGAAGGCAAGATCAGCACGCTTTGCGCAGGCTGCGGCCACGACAGCATCAGCGCGGCCATCATCCAGGCCTGCTGGGAGCTCGACATCGAGCCGCACCGTGTGGCCAAGCTGTCGGGTATCGGCTGCAGCAGCAAGACCCCCGACTACTTCCTCGGCGCCAGCCATGGCTTCAACACCGTGCACGGCCGCATGCCGAGCGTGCTGACCGGCGCCAACCTGGCCAACCGCGAACTGCTGTACCTGGGCGTGTCAGGCGACGGCGACTCCGCCTCCATCGGCCTGGGTCAGTTCGCCCATGCGATGCGGCGCGGCGTGCGCATGGTCTACATCGTCGAGAACAACGGTGTCTACGGCCTGACCAAGGGCCAGTTCTCCGCCACTGCCGACCGCGGCTCGAAGTCGAAGAAGGGTGTCGTCAACCCCGATTCGCCGGTCGACCTGATCGCCATGGCGCTGCAACTCGGCGCCACCTACGTGGCGCGCGGCTTCTCCGGCGACAAGGCGCAGCTGGTGCCGCTGATCGAAGGCGCCATCCGCCATGGCGGCGCCGCCTTCATCGACGTCATCAGCCCCTGCGTGGCCTTCAACAACCACGAAGGCAGCACGCGCAGCTACGACTACGTGCGCGAGCACAACGACGCCGTCAGCCGCATCGACTTCATCGACCTGGCCCAGGAGATCAAGGCAGAGCCCGCGCCGGGTGAAGTGATTGCGCTGCCACAGCACGACGGCAGCATCATGCGCTTGCGCAAGCTCCATGCCGATCACGACCCGACCGACCGGCTCAGCGCAATGAACCATGTGCATGCGCTGCAGGCCCGCGGCGAGGTGGTCACCGGTCTGCTCTACGTGGACCCGCAGGCCAGCGACCTGCACGCCGCGCTGAACACGTGCGCGACGCCGCTGAACAAGCTCGACGAGCGCGCGCTGTGCCCGGGTGCTGTTGCGCTGGCAAAGATCAACGCCTCGTTCCGTTGACGCCGACCTCGGCCTTTCCCCAATTGAACGCAGGTGCTCATCTGAAACACTGTCCAACACCACAATGAGGAGACATTGCATGACGAAGCATCCGATCAAGATGGCCGCCCTGGCGATGACGTTCGGCATTGGGGTGGCTCAGGCCCAATCCACGCCCGTCGAGTTCAAGTTCGCATCCTCTGCGCCTCCCACGTCCCCGTGGGCCAAGCAGATCGACCGTACGGCCGTCCAGGTGGCTGAGGAAACCAAGGGCGCGGTGAAGATCACGCCGTTCTACGGCTCCCAGCTGGGCAGCGAAAACGATGCCATCGCGCAGATCTCGCGCGGGCGCCTCGACATGGGCTCGTTCACCATTGGTGCGGTGGCGCTGCAGGTACCCGAGCTTTCGCTGGTGAATCTGCCGATGTTCTTTGAAAGCCAGGCGCAGCGCGACTGCGTGCTCGACAATCACGTGCAGAAGCACGCCGTCGAGGCCCTGGCCAAGAAGAACCTGGTGTTCATCAACTGGGGCGAGGTCGGCTCGGTGCACCTGCCGGGCAAGAAAGCCTATGCCACGCCGGCCGACGTGAAGGGCATCAAGGTCGGCGTGGTCGTCAACAAGACGAACACCGAGTTCTGGCGCGCGATGGGCGCAAACCCGGTCCCCACCAACGTGGCCGAGGCCACGTCGTCGTCCCAGACCGGGCTGATCGACACCTATCCCACGCCCTTCGCCTTCTACGTGCCGTCGGGCCTGAACAAGGTGCTGCCGACGATCACCAAGCTGCCGCTGTGGGAGTCGGCCGGCGTGACGCTGATCAACAAGGGCATCTACGAGAAGATGCCCCCCGACGTGCGCGCTGCCTTCGATGCCGGGGCGCGCAAGACGCCGGTCAGCACGTTGCGCGCCGAGATCCGCGGCGTGGACACCGCACTGACTGCGGCGCACAAGCAGGCCGGCGGCATGGTGGTCGAGGCCACGCCCGAACAGCGTGCGGAGTGGGCCAAGAACCTGCCGCCGGTGTGGGCTGCGATCGCCAAGGACATCGGACCCGACGGCGAGAAGGTCCTGGCGCTGATGGACGCGGGCAAGAAGGCCTGCCCGAAGTAGCGGCCGGCTGATCCGATGAGCTCGATGGTGGCGGCGCGGGCCGCCAGCCCGGCGCGCGCGCCGCGGGCGGTTGTCGTGCTGCTGGCCGTGTGGCACAGGCTCGAGTGCTGGATCGCCGTGCTGGCGTTCAGCTTCATCGCGCTGGTGCTGATGATCGACGTGCTGGGGCGCGAGTTCTACGGCCCGGTGATGTCGATGCTGGGCTTCAAGGTGGGCGCCACCGGGCTCTTCGGCTCGCAGAAGCTGGCCGTGTTCGCGCTGGTCATCGGCTCCTTCGCCGGCATCGGCATTGCCACGGCCACTGGCGTGCACCTGGTGCCGCGCGTGGCCTTCAAGTGGGTGCCGGCGTCGTGGTCGCCCCGCATGGACCGCATCGCCGATGTCTTCACCGGCCTGTTCCTGCTCGGCGTCACCTGGTACGGCGTGCAGTTCGTCGTCGCATCCAAGGAGTCCGGCGTGCTGGCGGCGGTGATCAACGTCTCCGCCTGGCCGATCCAGACCGCCATCCCGCTGGGCTTCGCCTCGGCCGCGCTGCGCTACTTCATCTTTGCCGTCTGGCCCGCGGTGCGGCCAGTACCGCCCGAGTTCCAGGAATGACCGGCGCGCTGGTTCTGCTGGTCATGGTGCTGGCGCTGCTGACGCTGCGCCAGCCGCTGCTGGTCATCCTGCTGGCGGCCGCGGCCGTGGTGCACATCGTCTGGGGCAAGGGGCAGCTCGACTACATCCTCGAAGACATGTGGATCTCGCTTGACAAGGAGCTGATCCTGTCGATCCCGATGTTCATCCTTTGCGGCGGGGTCATGACCAAGGGCTCCACGGCGCGGCGGTTGATCAACATCGCTGCGTCGCTGACCGAGCACCTGCCGGGCGGCCTGGCGGTGGCCTGCGTGCTCAGCTGCGGCGTCTTTGCCGCCATTTCGGGTTCGTCGATCGTCACCATGCTGGCCATCGGCACGGTCATGCTGCCGGCCATGCTCAAGAGCGGCTACAGCGACAAGTTCGCGCTCGGCGTCGTCATGGCCGGCGGCACGCTGGGCATCATCATTCCGCCGTCGATCCCGCTGATCCTTTATGGCCTGGTCACCGAGACCTCGATCACCGAGCTGTTCATCGCCGGCATCGGCCCGGGGCTGCTGCTGCTGCTGACCTTTGCGCTGTACTCGATGTGGGTCAACCGCAAGCTGCCGCGCAAGGCCTTCGACATTGCCCGTGTCGGCACGGCGCTGCGCGAGGGCGTGTGGGCGCTGCTGATGCCGGTCATCCTGCTCGGCGGCATCTACACCGGCTACTTCTCGGCCATCGAGGCCGCGGCGGTCTCGCTGGTGTACGCGCTCATTGTCGAGAGCTTCATCCACCGCGAGTTCAAGCTCAGGGACTTCTACGACGTGGTGCTCGACGCCTCCAAGCTCGGCGGCACGCTGTTCCCGCTGCTGGCGGTGGCGCTGAGCCTGAACCTGGTACTCACCGAGCACCAGGTGCCCGGCATGATGGTCGAGATGATGAAAGGCGTGACCGAAAGCCCGCTGGTCTTCATGCTGATCGTCAACATCCTGCTGCTGGTCGTCGGCTGTCTGATGACCAGCGGCGAGGCCATCCTGATCCTGGGCCCGCTGCTGGCGCCGCTGGCCGTGGCCTACGGCTTCGACAAGGTGATGTTCGGCATCATCATGATCGTCAACCTGGAAATCGGCTTCCTCACGCCGCCCGTCGGGCTGAACCTGCTGGTGGCGATGTCGGTCTACAAGCGCAAGTTCGGCGAGCTGATCGTGGCCGCGGTGCCCTTCATCGCGCTGATGCTCCTCTGCCTGGCGGTGATCGTCTGGCAACCGTGGATCTCGCTGTCGCTGCTGGGGCGCTGAGCCCGAGCCGGCGCAACGCGCAGGCATGGCGATGGCCGATTTTCTCGACCCGCTGATCGGCGGGCCCGGTACCAAGGGCTTTCCTCACGGCGTTGCGCCGCTGCGCCGCTCGGCCATCGCCGCGCAGCGCTGGAACCTGCTGCGCGGCGACCTGCCGCTGCCGCTGGCCGTGGTGCGGCGCGACGCGCTGGCCGGCAACCTGCGCTGGATGCAGCAGTTCGCGCGCGAGCACGGCGTGGACCTGGCGCCGCACGGCAAGACGCCGATGTCGCCGCAGATCTTCGCCGCGCAGCTGGAGGCGGGCGCCTGGGGCATCACCTTCGCCAACGTGGTGCAGGCGCGCGTGGGCCTTGTGGCCGGCGCGCGGCGCTGCCTGATCGCCAACCAGGTGCTGGCCGAGACCGACCTGGCGGCGCTCGATGCGCTGCGGCGAGACTTCGCCGGTGCGCGGCTGTGGTTCCTGGTCGACTCGCTGGACCAGCTCGAGCTGATCGAGGCCTGGCACCGGGCGCAACCGGCGCCGCCGTCCGCCTTCGAGGTGTTGCTGGAACTCGGCCTCGAAGGCGGCCGCACGGGCGTGCGCAGTCACGAGCAGGCGCTCGCCCTGGCGCGGCGCCTGCGCAGCAGCCCGGCGGTCGCGCTGGCCGGCATCGAATGCTACGAAGGTCTGTGGGCCCGCGGCCAGAGCGACGAAGACCGCGAGCTGGTGCAGGGCCTGCTGCAGCGCGTGCAGGCCGTCGCCAGGCAGTGCGACCGGGAGCGGCTGTTCGAATCCGAGGAGGTGCTGCTCAGCGCCGGCGGCTCGTCGATTTTCGACCTGGTCGCGCCGCTGTTGCGGGCCGAGCTGTCATTGCCGGTGCGCGGCGTGCTGCGCTCGGGCTGCTATGCCACGCATGACCATGGCAGCTACAGGCGCTACATGGCGGTGATGGACAAGCGCCTGGCTTGCGGACACGGCCTGAGCGCCGCGCTCGAGGTCTGGGCCAGGGTTCAGTCCTGCCCGGAGCCCGGCTTGGCGCTGCTGACGGCCGGCAAGCGCGATTGCTCCTACGACATCGAGATGCCCATCCCGGCATGGTGGTGCGGGCGTGGTCAGTCGACGCCGGTGGCGGCCCCGGCGGCGTGGAAGGTCAGCGCGATGAACGACCAGCATGCCTACCTGCGCTTTGCCGCCGAGGCCGCGCCCGCGCCGCAGGTCGGCGACCTGGTGGGCCTGGGCATCTCGCACCCTTGCACCACCTTCGACAAGTGGCGCTGGATGGCGCTGGTCGACGATCGCTACGACGTCGTCGACGCGCTGGTCACCTACTTCTGAGCGCCGGCGCCTGCGGCTGGGCGCTACATCTCCAGCACGATCTTGCCGGCCACCCCGCGTCCGGCCAGTGCGAGGTAGGCCTCCCTGGCCTGGGCGAATGCGAAGCGTGCGCCGATCGTCGGCTTGAACACGCCTTGCGCGGCCAGGGCTTCGATGGCGCGGCGGTTCTGCTCGCCGCCCTGCGGGTCGCGGCGGCCGTACTCGCCGGCGCGAACGCCGATCACCGCAAAGCCCTTGATCAACGGCAGGTTGCTCGGCACGGTGGCGATGCGCCCGCTGGCGAAACCCACCACCAGCAGGCGGCCGCCCCATGCGGTGCAATGCACCGAGGCGTCGAACAGGTCGCCGCCCACCGGGTCGAAGACCACGTCGGCGCCGGCACCGCCGGTCAAGTCCTTGACTGCGGCGGCCAGGCCGCGGGCCCCGTCGTCGACCACCAGCAGGTGATGGGCCCCGGCTTCGCGCGCCGCCTCGAGCTTGGTGGCCGAGCCGCCAGTGGCGATGACGGTGGCGCCGAGGAACCGGCCCAACTGCACCGCGGCCAGGCCAGTGCCGCCGCTGGCGCCGTGCACCAGCAAGGTCTCGCCCGGCTGCAGCGCGGCGCGGCGCACCAGAGCGACCCAGGCGGTCAGAGCGGTCACGCCGAAGGCGGCGCCTTGCGCGAAATCCATGTTTGCGGGCAAGGGCCGCAGCATGTGGGCCGGCGCCAGCAAGGCCTGCGCAAAGGCCCCGCCGTGGCCGCCATAGCAGACCCGGTCACCGACGGCGAAGCCTGGCACGTCCGCGCCGACGGCTTCGACCTCGCCGGCGCATTCCATGCCGGCCACGAAGGGCAGCGGCGGCTTGTGCTGGTACTTGCCCTGTGTCATCAGCAGGTCCGGGAAGTTCAGCGCGGCGGCGCGCACGCGCACGCGCAGCTCGCCTCTCGCGGGTGGCGGCAGCGCGCGCGCGAGCAGTTGCAGGCCCGACAGGTCGGGGCTCAGTTCGGTGACCATCCAGGCGCGGCTTTGCATGGCGCCATTGGACCATTGCCGCGGCAGGCCCGGCGCACCGGGGCTTTCTGCTAGCCTGGGCGCGTCCGTCCACAGACACCATGAGTTCAGCCCTGCCCGACCATGGCCGCGCGGCCGCCGACGTGCTGCAGCATCTGCGCGAGTACGGCCGCGACGACCCGCAGTACCAGGACGCGAAGCTGTGGAGCCTGGTCTACTACCTCGACCAGGCGCATGCCGACTTCCTGAATCAGGCCTACGAGGCCTATTCGTCGGCCAACGGCCTCAACCCCAGCGCGTTCAAGAGCCTGAAACGCTTCGAGAGCGAGGTTATCGAAGCCGCCGCCAGGCTGCACCACGGCGGGCCCGAGACCTGCGGCGTGCTCACCTCCGGCGGCACCGAAAGCTGTCTGCTGGCCGTGAAGACCTACCGCGACCTGGCGCGTGCCACGCGCGGTGTGCGCAAGCCGGAGATGATCGTGCCGGCCACCGCGCATGTCGCCTGGTTCAAGGCCAGCGAGTACTTCGGCGTCAAGCTGCGGCTGCTGCCGCTTGATGAGCACCTGCATGCCGACGTGTCGAAGCTCGAACCGATGATCAACCGCAACACGGTGATGGTGCTGGGCTCGGCGCCCGAGTACCCGCACGGCGGCATCGACCCGATCGAGGCGATGGGCGCGATCGCGGGCAAGCATGGCGTGCCGCTGCATGTCGATGCCTGCGTCGGCGGCTTCATCCTGCCCTTCATGGCGATGAACGGCGTGGTGCTGCCTCTCTGGGACTACCGCGTGCCGGGCGTGACCTCGATCTCGGCCGACCTGCACAAGTACGGCTTTGCCGCCAAGGGCGCATCGACCATCACCTACCGCAACCTGGGGCTGCTGAAGCACCAGATGTTCGTCAGCACCGACTGGCCCGGCGGCGTGTTTGCCTCGCCCGCCTTGCTGGGCACCCGGCCGGGCGGGGCTTATGCCGCGGCCTGGGCGGCGCTGCAGCACTTCGGCGTCGACGGCTACCGCGACCTGGCCGCGCGCACGCAGCTGGCCTTCGAGCGCATGCGCGCCGGCATCGAGGCGATTCCGGGGCTGCAGGTGCTGGGCCGGCCGCACGGCCCGCTGCTGGCCTACGGCTCGGCCTCGCCGCGGGTGAACATCTTCGCCGTCGGCGACCAGATGGATGCCCGTGGCTGGCTGGTCAACCGGCTGCAGTTTCCCGACGGCCTGCACGCGATGATCACTGCACAGCACCTGCCGGTGGTCGACGACTACCTGCGCGACCTGCGCGAGGCGGTGGCGGCCGTCGAGGCCGACCCGAGCCTGGCCGGCAAGGGCCGCGCCGCCACCTACGGCTTGATGGCGCACCTGCCGCTGCGCGGCGTGGTGCGCGGCAAGGTGCTGGCGATGTTTGCCGACAGCTACCGCGCCGGCGGCGCGCCGATCAGCCTGGACGGGCATGGCGGCGAGGCCGGGGCCGGCAAGCCGCTGCTGGAGCGCCTGGCGGCCTGGT
>JBEIHU010000053.1:0-20175 GCA_040381175.1 Burkholderiaceae bacterium | reverse complement strand
GAAGTTGCGCCGTGGCCAGGGTGTTGTTCGGCTCGCGCTCGGCGACGGCGCCGGGTGCGGGCGCCGGTGCGGGTGCGGGTGCGGGTGCGGGTGCGGGTGCGGGTGCGGGTGCGGGTGCGGGTGCGGGTGCGGGTGCGGGTGCAGGAGCCGGAGCCGGCGAGGGCGCCGGCAGGCCTGCCGCCCTCGCCGCGGCGACGGCGGCCGCCGCATCGACGATACCGCTGCCGCAGGACGCGCACGCTGCCGGGAAGGCCCTGGCACTGCTCTTCAGCAGGCTGGCCACCTGGTCCGGCGTGAGCTTGGGGTTGGCCGCGAGCATCAGCGCCGCCACGCCGCTGACCACCGGCGCGGCCATCGAGGTGCCCATGTAGGCTGCGTAGCTGTCGGCCCCCGGCGCGCCGCTGCCGGCGTTCAGCGTCGACACGATGCCGGCGCTGCGGTCGCCGCCAGGCGCGGCCAGGCTGACGTTGCTGCCGGTGTTGGAGTACGACGCTCGCCCGCCGCCGATGCCGGTGGCCGCCACGGTGACGACGCCGTTGCAGTTGGCCGGTGTCGTCGCCAGCGCGCTGGCGCTTTCGTTGCCTGCGGCCACCACCACCACCGCACCCCTGGCGCGTGCGGCGTTGATGGCGTTTTGCATCGTGTTGCCGCACGACCCGGCACCGCCCAGCGACAGATTGATGACCCGCGCCGGCGTCGGATTGGCCGGCACGCCCGCCACCGCTGCGCCGGCTGCCCAGCCGATCGCGTCGGCAATGTCGGAGGTGTAGCCGCCGCAGCGGCCCAGCACGCGCAACGGCAGCAGGCGCGCGCCATGCGCCGTTCCGGCCATACCCATCGCGTTGCCGCCTGTGGCAGCCACGATGCCCGAGACGTGCGTGCCGTGCCACGAGCTGGTGCTTGCCGGACTTCCAGCGTAGCAGGCGCCCGCGGGCGCGGCATCGCCGGGATCGCTGGCGTCGGCGTCGCGGCCGTTGCCGTCGTTGGCGACGAAGCTGTCGGCGATGAAGTCATGGCCGGGCAACAGGTTGGCGGCCAGGTCGGCATGCCTGCGCACGCCGGTGTCGAGCACCGCCACCACCACGCCGGCGCCGCGCGAATGGTCCCACGCCGCGGGGGCGCGCACACCGCCCACGGCATCGAACATAGACCATTGCTGCGCGTACAGCGGGTCGTTGGGGACATAGCTGGCCTGCAGCAACAGATCCGGCTCGGCATAGGCGACATCGGCGTCGCCGGCGCGCAGGTTGGCGGCCATCGCGGCGGCCTCGTCGTGGCGCATGCGCCGCGACAGCCGGAAGACCTGCGCACCCTGGGCGGTGATGCGCAGGTGCGTCACCTGCACGCCCTGGCGGTTGGCGGCCACCCGCATGGCCGACTCGGCGCGCGGGCTGGCGAAGGGCCGGTCGTTGCGCGACTTGTACCTGACGATCAGCCGGTCGGTCATCGCGTCGGCCACATGGGCACGCGACATCCGCGGCGCGGGGTTCTGCGATTGGGCGTGGACGGACAGCATCGCGGTGGCCAACGCCAGCGCCGTCAAGGTCTTGTGGGGATCGAAGTACACGGTTTGCCTCTTTTTGCGGAGGCCAAGGCATCTGCTGCTGCCCTGGCAGCCCCGCTACCATGGCCTTGCAAGCGTTGCAGGGCTGTAGGCCGGAGGCTTTGCGACCCGCGCTTTCGCGCGGTGTGCGGTTGAGTGAAGTTCGGTGACTGATTGCAACAGCCGCGTCCCGCCCTGTACAGGGCCGGTTACGCGGCGGCAGGTCGATTCGTCGAATAGTGCGGCAAAGCGCCGGCTGTTACCGCACTGGGCCCGATGCAGCCGGGTTTTCGTGCCAACCGTCACGCACCGGGAAGCGGGAACCGGCGCTCGGCAAGCGTGTCATATGATTCATGTTCATGCTCGAGCAGCGCATACAGCGGCAGTTCTTCGACAGTGCTGACCTCCAAAACCAGGCTGCGGAAAACCTTGCCCGGCCGGTTTCGGATGCAGCCCAGGCGCTGATCGGTTGCATCACTGCCGGCGGCAAGCTGCTCGTCGGCGGCCTTGGCGGAGGCGCCGCGTTGGCGCAGCATTTCTGCGCCGCGTTGGTCGGCCGCTTCGAGCGCGAACGGCCCGGCCTGGCGGCCTTGGCGCTGGCGTCAGACAGCGTGCTGCTTGGCGCACTGGCCAGCCGCGACGGGCTCGACCAGGCCTTTGCCAAACAGGTTCAGGCGATGGGTCAAGGCGGTGACCTGCTGCTGCTGCTGATGGACGCGCCGAGCCAGACGGGCGCGATCGAGTCCGGCATCGAGGCGGCCCATGCCCGCGACATGGTCGTCGTGGTGCTTGGCGGGCGAGATGCGCTGTCGCTTCGCGACCGAATGGGCGAAACCGATGTGCTGGTGGCCATTCCGCACGACCGTCCGGCGCGCGTGATGGAACTGCAGCTGCTGGTGCTGCATTGCCTGTGCGATGCGGTCGACATGCAGCTGATGGGAGAACGGGACGCTCTATGAGGAATCAACTTCTGCTCGGCAGCCTGGGCCGCGCGCTCCTGGCCAGCCTGGCCATCAGCGGCGTGCTCGGCGGCTGCGTGGCCCTGGCAGGCGGTGCGATGGTCGGCGGCACGCTGATGGCTGTCGATAGGCGCACCGCGGGCGCCCAGATCGACGACCAGACGATCGAACTGCGCGCCTCGAGCGCCATCACCGCAGCCGTCGGCGACCGCGGCCATGTCAATGCCACCAGCTACAACCGGGTGGTGCTGCTCACCGGCGAGGTGCCCACCGAAGCGGACCGCGCCAAGGTCGAGGCCGCGGTGGGCCGGGTGGAGAACGTGCGTGCCGTCATCAACGAGCTGGCGGTCATGCCCAACAGCTCGATCGGCCAGCGCACCAACGATTCGATCACCACCGGCAAGGTGAAGGCCGCGCTGTTCGATGCCAAGGGCATCCAGGCGGCGGCTATCAAGGTGGTCACCGAACGCGGCAACGTCTACCTGATGGGCCGGGTCACCGACGCCGAGTCCACCATCGCCGGCAACACCGCTCGCGGTGTGGCTGGTGTCGTCAAGGTGATCAAGGTCTTCGAGATCATCACCGCGGCCGAGCTGGCGCAGTTGCCCGCCGCGCCTGCGCCTGCATCGGCCGCCAAGCCCTGACCCTAGCCGCGCAGGCGGCGGATCAGGCTGGAGGTATCCCAGCGGCCGCCGCCCATGCGCTGCAGGTCGCCGTAGAACTGGTCGACCAGGGCAGTGACCGGGACGCGCGCACCGTTGCGCCGCGCCTCGTCCAGCACCAGGCCCAGGTCCTTGCGCATCCAGTCGACGGCAAAGCCGAAGTCGAACTTGTCGTCGATCATGGTCGGACCGCGGTTGTCCATCTGCCAGCTTTGCGCGGCGCCCTTGCCAAGGACCTCGAGCACCTGCCTCATGTCCAGCCCGGCCTTCTCGCCAAAGGCAATGGCTTCGGCCAGGCCTTGCACCAGGCCGGCGATGCAGGTCTGGTTGACCATCTTCGCCAGTTGACCGGCGCCCGAGGGGCCGACCCGCGTCACCGCGCGGGAAAAGGCCATCGCCAGGGGCTTCATCGAATCGAAGGCGGCGACATCGCCGCCGCACATGACGGTCAGCGCGCCGTTCACCGCGCCGGCCTGGCCTCCGGACACCGGCGCGTCGATGAAGTGCAGGCCATGCTCGATGGCATCAGCATGCAGTTCGCGCGCCACGGCTGCCGAGGCAGTGGTGTGGTCGACGAAGATCGCCCCTGGCACCATGCCGGCGAAGGCGCCGTCGCTGCCCAGCACGACGCTGCGCAGGTCGTCGTCGTTGCCTACGCAGGCGAACACGAACTCCGCGCCGGCGGCAGCCGCCGCCGGCGTGGCCGCGCGCTCGCAGCCGTACGACGCCTGCCAGTCCACCGCCTTGGCCGGGCTGCGGTTGTAGACGGTGACCCGATGGCCGGCACGCGCCAGGTGGCCGGCCATCGGATGGCCCATCACGCCCAGGCCGAGAAAGGCCACGCGGCGTGCGGGAACGGGATCGTAGGTCTTGCTGCTCATGGATCAAGTATGCCGAAACCGGTCGAGCGATCACTTCGGAACCGGCTATGCCGGGCCGCTGGTGTTGCCCCCTTGAGGAGGCTGAGCAGCGACGAGGAGCAGTCCCTGCGGACCGTTCCTCGCCTGCGAAAGCCAGCCGGCATGCTTGCCGGCCGGCGTGGCGAAGCCGCTGCGGGGGTGGTCAAACAATCGTCAGGTGCTCGGTCCCCGAGGCCAGGTCGGGGTTGCGGGCGCGCTGGCTGTTCAGCTTGATCTGCAGGCGCAGGTCGTTCACCGAATCGGCGTTGCGCAGCGCGTCTTCGTAGGTGATCTGGTGGGCCTCATACAGGTCGAAAAGCGCCTGGTCGAAGGTCTGCATGCCCAGTTCGCGGCTGCGCTTCATCAGCTCCTTGATCTCGCCGACCTCGCCCTTGAAGATCATGTCGGCCAGCAGCGGCGTGTTCAGCATGATCTCCACCGCGGCGATGCGCCCCTTGCCCTCCTGGTGCGGCAGCAGCCGCTGCGACACCAGCGCCCTCAGGTTCAGCGACAGGTCCATCAGCAGCTGCGCGCGCCGCTCCTCGGGGAAGAAGTTGATGATGCGGTCCAGCGCCTGGTTGGAGCTGTTGGCATGCAGCGTGGCCATGCACAGGTGGCCGGTCTCGGCGAAGGCCACCGCGTGGTCCATGGTCTCGCGATCGCGGATTTCGCCCATCAGGATCACGTCGGGCGCCTGGCGCAGCGTGTTCTTCAGCGCGGCTTCCCAGCCGTCGGTGTCGATGCCCACCTCGCGCTGCGTGACGATGCAGTTCTTGTGCGGGTGCACGAACTCCACCGGATCCTCGATGGTGATGATGTGGCCGAAGGAGTTCTCGTTGCGCCAGTCGACCATCGCCGCCAGCGAGGTGCTCTTGCCCGAGCCGGTGGCGCCGACGAAGATGACCAGGCCACGCTTGGTCATGGCCACGTCCTTCAGCACCTTGGGCAGGTTCAGCGTGTCGATGGTCGGCAGCGTCGACGGGATGGTGCGGAACACCAGGCCCACGTGGCCCTGCTGCAGGAAGGCGTTGACGCGAAAGCGCCCGATGCCCTGCGGGCTGATCGCGAAGTTGCACTCCTTGGTCTTCTCGAACTCGGCCGCCTGCTTGTCGTTCATCACCGTGCGCGCCAGCTGCAGCGTGTGCTGGCCGGTCAGAGGCTGCGGGCTGACCTTGTTGATGCGGCCGTCGACCTTGATCGCTGGCGGGAATTCAGCCGTCAGGAACAGGTCCGAGCCATTGCGAGCCAGCATCAGGCGCAGCAGGTCGTTGACGAATTTCGAGGCTTGATCGCGTTCCATGATGGTCCTTTTCTTGGGCCTCACCGGGGAGTGTTGCCATCACTCACGTGGCTTCGCCATGCGAGCGATGCCGAATTCCCCGGGTTAGCCCGGGAAATTTTCAGGGAACTTGGCTTTCGCGCGGGCTTCGGCCGACGAGATGATGTTTCGCCGCACCAGGTCGGCCAAGTTCTGGTCCAGCGTCTGCATGCCCAGGCTTTGTCCGGTCTGGATCGAGCTGTACATCTGCGCGATCTTGTTCTCGCGGATCAGGTTCTTGATGGCCGAGGTGGCGAGCATGATCTCGTGCGATGCGACGCGCCCCGAGCCGTCCTTCAACTTGCACAGCGACTGCGAGATCACCGCCACCAGCGATTCGGACAGCATGGCGCGCACCATGTCCTTCTCGGCCGCGGGAAAGACGTCGACCACGCGGTCCACGGTCTTGGCGGCGCTGCTGGTGTGCAGCGTGCCGAACACCAGGTGGCCGGTCTCGGCCGCGGTCAGCGCCAGTCGGATGGTCTCCAGGTCACGCATCTCGCCGACGAGGATCGCGTCCGGGTCCTCGCGCAGCGCCGAGCGCAGCGCGTTATTGAAGCTCATCGTGTGCGGGCCGACCTCGCGCTGGTTGATCAGGCACTTCTTGCTGTCGTGCACGAATTCGATCGGGTCTTCCACCGTCAGCACGTGGCCGTATTCGTTTTCGTTGAGGTGGTTGACCATCGCTGCCAGCGTGGTGCTCTTGCCCGAACCGGTGGGCCCGGTCACCAGCACCAGGCCGCGCGGGCGCAGCGCCAGGTCGGCGAAGACCTTGGGCGCGTTCAGCTGCTCCAGCGTCAGGATCTTGCTCGGGATGGTGCGGAACACCGCGCCAGCGCCGCGGTTCTGGTTGAAGGCGTTGACGCGAAATCGCGCCAGGCCCTGGATTTCGAAGCTGAAGTCACATTCCAGCGTGTCTTCGTAGTGCTTGCGCTGGCCGTCGTTCATGATGTCGTACACCATGGCGTGGACCTGCTTGTGGTCTAGCGGCTCGATGTTGATGCGGCGCACGTCGCCATGCACGCGGATCATCGGCGGCAACCCGGCCGACAGGTGCAGGTCCGAGGCCTTGTTCTTGACCGAAAAGGCCAGCAATTGCGTGATGTCCATGGGTGGCGGGGGCCCGCGAAGGGCTAAGCTCGGGGCATTATGTCGAGCATCGAAGCGAACTTACAACAAGTGCGGCAGCGCATCGCACGCAGCTGCCACGACGCGGGCCGGCCCGAGCAAAGCGTCACGCTGTTGGCGGTGACCAAGACCTTCGGCGCCACACAGGTGCGTGCGGCCCATGCGGCCGGACAGCGCGACTTCGGCGAGAACTACGTGCAGGAAGCGCTGGCCAAGATCGGCATGCTGGCCGACCTGCGAGCGCAGATGCGCTGGCATCTGATAGGCCCGCTGCAGAGCAACAAGACGCGCGTGGTGGCTGAAGCCTTTGACTGGGTGCACAGCATCGACCGCCTGAAGACCGCGCAGCGTCTGGCCGAGCAGCGCCCGGCTGAGCTGCCGCCGCTGCAGCTGTGCCTGCAGGTCAACATCAGCGGCGAGGCCAGCAAGAGCGGCTTGCCGCCCGCCGAGGTGCGGGCGGTGGCACAGGCGGTAGCCGCACTGCCGCCCGAGCGCGTGCGGCTGCGCGGCCTGATGGCCATCCCCGAGCCGGCAGTGAGCTTCGCGGCCCAGCGCGCACCGCACCGCGCGCTGCGCGAACTGCTGGCGGCCCTGAACCAGGCGGGCCTGGGGCTGGACACGCTTTCCATGGGCATGAGCGCCGACCTGGAAGCCGCGGTGGCTGAAGGCGCCACCCTCGTGCGCGTCGGCACGGCGATCTTCGGCCCACGCTCCTAGCTCAGTTCAGGTACATGCCCAGGTAGCGCCGGCCGCGGCTCACCGCCTCGGCATCGGTGCACAGCGTGAACCACTCGATGAGCTGCAGCCGCGCCTTCTCGCGCCATTCGGCCTTGTCGCGCAGCACCACCTCGAGCAGCTGGTCGAAGGCGGCGTTGAAGTCGCCGGCATGGGCCTGGATCGCAGCCAGCGCGAAGCGGGCGTCGAAGTCCTTGGCATTGGCGGCGATGCGCGCGGCCAGCGCCGCCGGGTCGCCCTCGGGCTTGTTGCGCGCCAGCTCGATGCGCTTGAGCAGCGCGGCCTTGCGGTCGCCGCCGGCATCGGCCGGCAGCTTGGCCAGCAGCTTGTCTGCGCCGTCCAATTCATCGCGCTCGATCCAGCGCGTGGCCAGGTCGAGCAGCACGTCGGCGTTGCCGGGCTCCAGGCGCAGCGCCTCGCTGAGCAGCATTTCGGCATGCTGCGGATCGGCCGATTCAGCGGCCTCTGCGCGCAGCGCGTCGGCTTCGGATACCTGCTCGCCGATGTGCTTGTCGAGGAAGGCGCGCACCTGGCCTTCAGGCAGGGCGCCCATGAACTGGTCCACCGGCCGGCCGCCGACGAACAGCACCACCAGCGGAATGCTGCGGATCTGCAGCGCCGCCGAGATCTGCGGCGCCTCGTCGGTGTTGAGCTTGGCCAGCACGAAGCGGCCGCCGTACTCGCGCGCCAGCTTCTCCAGGATGGGCTTCAGGTTGCGGCAAGGACCGCACCAGGGCGCCCAGCAGTCCAGGAGCACCGGCACGTCGAGCGAGCGCTCGAGCACGGTCTGGCGGAAGTCGGCTTCGGTGACGTCGAAGGACAGCTCGGGGGCGGCGGAAGATGGGTTCATGGTCAGCAGATCGGTTCGATCGTGTCGGATGCAAGCCGTCCGGTACCGCACGGGATTGCGCAGCGCGCAGTGTAAGGAGTCTGCAGCCGCCTGCCGCTGGCTACACTGGCCGCATGAACTGCTCCAGCATTGCCTTCATCGGCGGCGGCAACATGGCCAGCGCCCTCGTCGGCGGCCTGCTCAAGGCCGGCCGCGCACCGGCATCGATCCACGTGGTGGAGCCCTTCCTGGCGCAGCGCGACAGGCTGGCAAGCCAGTTCGGCGTGGTCGTGCACGCCGCTGCCGGGGCGGCGCTAGACGCCTGCAGCCTGGTGGTCTGGGCGGTCAAGCCGCAGCTCTTCGCGGCGGCGGCCGCGCCGTGCGCGCCCTTTGTCGGCAAGGCGCTGCAGCTCAGCGTGATGGCCGGTATCCGCAGCGCGGCCATCGTGCGGGCCAGCGGCAGCGAACGCGTGGTCCGGGCCATGCCCAACACGCCGGCGCTGATCGGCCAGGGAATCGCCGGGCTGTATGCGCGCGACGCCGTCGGCCCTGCCGAACGAAAGGCCGTGGAACAGGTGCTGGCGCCCAGCGGGCAGCTGCTGTGGGTGGCGCGCGAGGAAGATCTGGACGCGGTCACGGCGCTGTCGGGCTCCGGCCCGGCCTATGTCTTCTATTTCGTCGAGGCGATGATGCGGGCCGCCGTGGACATGGGCTTGAGCGAGGAACAGGGCCGCACGCTGGCGCTGACCACCTTCGCCGGCGCCATCGCGCTGGCGCAGGCGTCCGACGAGCCGCCGGCACTGCTGCGCGAGCGCGTCACTTCCAAGGGAGGCACCACCCATGCGGCGATCAGCTCGCTCGACGCCGACGGCGTGAAGGCGGCGTTCGTGAAGGCTCTGCGCGCCGCGCAGCAACGCGCCCGCGAACTGGGCGACGAGTACTAGGAGCCTGGGCGGCAGAAATCGGTGTGCCCGCGGATACCGATTTCTGCAGCCCAGGCTCCTAGCGCAGCGCCAGGTCCAGCGCCACGCCGGCGAACACGGCGAAGCCGAGCCAGTGGTTCCGGCGGAAGGCCTTGAAGCAGCCCTCGCGCGTGCGGGTGCGAATCAGCGTGTAGTGCCACAGCGCCTGCAGCGCCGCCGCGCCGATGCCCAGCAGGTACACCCCGCCCAGGCCGAGCGCGCGGCCCAGCAGCGCCCAGGACAGCAGGTACAGCGTGTAGAAGGCCATCACGCCGGCCACGTCGTGGCGGCCCAGCGTCAGCGCCGACGTCTTGATGCCGATGCGGATATCGTCGTCTCGGTCGACCATCGCATACTCGGTGTCGTAGGCCAGCACCCAGAACAGGTTGCCCAGCAGCAGCCACCAGGCCTGCGGGGGCACCGCATCGGCGATTGCCGACAGCGACCATTCGCTGCCGCCGAGCACGGCCGCAAAGGCCATCGGCACGCCGAAGCTGAAGGCCACGCCGAGCACCGCCTGCGGCATCGCCACCACCCGCTTGGCGAAGGGATAGCCGATGGACACCGCGAGCGCCGCCACCGACAGCTGGATCGCCGCCGGGTTGGTGCTGAGCACCAGCGCAAAGGCGATCAGCGACAGCAGCGCGCCGAGCAGCAGCGCCTCGCGCACCGAGACGTCGCCGCGTGTCACAGGCCGCATGGCCGTGCGCTTGACGTGGCGGTCGAACTCGCGGTCGGCCACGTCGTTGACGCAGCATCCGGCGCTGCGCATCAGGATGGTGCCGAGCACGAACACCGCCAGCAGATGCCATCCGGGAAAGCCATCGGCCGCGATCCACAGCGCGCTGAGGCTCGGCCACAGCAGCAGCAGCCAGCCGGCCGGCCGGTCCCAGCGGATCAGATTGAGGTACAGCGCCAGGCGCGAGGCGCGCTCAGGCGCCTCCGGCTGGGCCGGCGGCGCACTCATTCAGCCGTCCAATTGCTTCTGGAACACCAGCCCCGCGTGCTCGCGCAGCGCGTGGAAGCGGATCTTCGGCCAGTTTTCCTGCATCGCGCGCAGCTCGCCGGCATATTCCAGCAGCACGCAGGGCGCGTCCACCGCGTCCATCGCCACGCGGTGGGCATTGCCGTCGATGAAGCGCTTGAGCTCGCGCTCGTCGGCGGCGCCACCTTCGCCGGTATCGGCGGTGACCCAGCGCGCCACGTTGTAGCGTGCCGGCAGGATGCGCGCCTTGCAGCCGTATTCATGCTCAAGCCGGTGCGCCACCACCTCGAACTGCAGCTGCCCCACCGCGCCCAGCAGCAGCAGGCTGCCGGCCACCGGGCGGAATACCTGGATCGCACCTTCCTCGCCCAGCTGCGTCAAGCCGGCGCGCAGCTGCTTGGTGCGCAGCGGGTCGGCGACCTCGACCGAGCGGAACATCTCCGGCGCGAAGAAGGGCAGCCCGGTGAATTGCAGCGCCTCGCCCTCGCTGAGCGTGTCGCCCAGCTGCAGCACGCCGTGGTTGGGGATGCCGATGATGTCGCCGGCGAAGGCTTCCTCCAGCAGCTCGCGCTTTTGGCTCAGGAAAGAGACCACACTGTTCGGCCGCAGCTCCTTGCCGCTGCGCGTGACCTTCAGCCGCATGCCGCGCTCGAAGTGGCCGCTGGCCACGCGCAGGAAGGCGATACGGTCGCGGTGCGCCGGGTCCATGTTGGCCTGGATCTTGAACACCACGCCGCTGAACTTGGGCTCGGTGGGCTGCACGGTGCGCTGCAGCGCGGCCTTCGGGCCCGGCGGCGGCGCCAGCTCGACCAGCGCGTCCAGCACCTCCTGCACGCCGAAGTTGTTGATCGCGCTGCCGAAGAACATCGGCGTGCAGCGGCCGGCCAGGAACGCCGCCTCGTCGAAGCCGGGCGCGGCCTCGCGCACAAGCTGCACCTCGCCGTCGGCCTGCTCGTAGGCCATGCCGAAGCGCTGCGCCAGCAGCGGGTTGGCAATGCCGTCGATGATTTCGTCGGCGTCCTTGATGCGGTCCTCGCCCGGCGAGAACACGCGCATCTGGTCGCGGCGGAGATCGAGCACGCCGCCGAACACCTTGCCCATGCCCACCGGCCAGGTGAAGGGCACGACGCTCATGCCCAGCTCCGATTCGATCTCGTCGAACAGGTCCAACGGCGCCTTGACCTCGCGGTCCATCTTGTTGACGAAGGTCAGGATCGGCGTGTTCCGTGCCCGGCACACCTGCAGCAGGCGCCGCGTCTGCGGCTCGACGCCGTTGGCCGCGTCGATGACCATCAGCGCGGCGTCCACCGCGGTCAGCACGCGATAGGTATCCTCGCTGAAGTCCTGGTGGCCGGGCGTGTCGAGCAGGTTGATGACGCAGTCGCGGTATTCCATCTGCATCACTGAGCTGGCCACCGAGATGCCGCGCTGCTTCTCGATCTCCATCCAGTCGCTGGTGGCGTGGCGGCTGGCCTTGCGCGCCTTGACGCTGCCGGCGATCTGGATCGCGCCGCTGAACAGCAGCAGCTTCTCGGTCAGCGTGGTCTTGCCGGCATCGGGGTGGCTGATGATGGCAAAGGTGCGGCGGCGGCGCACTTCGTGCGCGATGCGCGCGGCGGTGTCGTTCATCGGGGTTCCTGGTCTGCGCGGCGCGGCGGTCGCGGCGCGGCGCGAAACCCGATTATCCGGCGGCCCGGCGGCCCGAAGCGCTGCAGCAGCGCGCGCAGCCGGTCGAAGCCGATCGGCCTGGGCAGGTGGTCGTCGAAGCTGGCCGCGCGGGAGCGCTCGTCGCCAGGCAGCCAGATGAGGAAGCGGCTGCCTGCAGTTGCGCACCGAAGCGTCGGCGGCCAGCACCGCAGGCGTGTCCAGCGCCAGCCTCGGCGCCCGCCCGCCCGGGTCTGGCAGCGCAGCTCGCCCGGCGTACGGCCGACCGCCTGCGCGATGCCGTACCCGGTCATGCGCACGAAGGCCTGTCGACCCGCCGCTCGATGCGGTCGGCGGCGCCGGTGATGGCCACCGCGTTTTCGCTGTGGGCCGCCACGAGCGCCAGCTTGCCTTGCCCGGCCTGGCTGCGCAGCAGCTGCTCGCCAGTCTCGAAGAAGGCGGTCACTTCGGAGAAGGTACACACCGGCCCGCCATCGGCCTGTCGGCGCGAGCGCCCCTCCAGCCCCGCGCCGCGGTGCCTGCCGCGCAGGCAGGTATGGGGCAGGTTGCCGCGCTGGCCGTTGAACCAGCGCCGCAAGTCGTCGCGGGCCGGGCGAAGGCGGAGCCCTCGCCGAAGTGGCCGTGGTCGAGCTGGTACGCCGCCACCTGCGGCAGCGTGGGCTGCGAGGCCATGAAGTCCGCGGGCAGGTCAGGCAGAACGATCCGGCGACGGCCTTGAAAGGGGATGCGGCCGTCGGCATCGGCCCGCAGGATGCCCGGGTCCATGCTGTCGAGCGTCAGCGTCAGCGTCAGCGCCTCGCAACGGCTCTGCAGCGGCAGCGACAGCTGCTCCGGCAGTACGAATCGGGCGTGCCGGCAATGCGCCGACGGCGCAGCCAGCGGTAGACGGACAGGCGCGGCGCGAGCGCCAGCACCGTCACGCCAGACCACAGCGCCCGCACAGACATGGCCACCGACAGTAGGAACGCCCAACCCACCAGCAGCGCCATGCCGGACTGCGTCCACCGCCGGCCGCCACTGGTCTTGTACGGTGAAGCCTTTCTTGCAGCATCGCCCGCTCCATGCGCGAGGCATCGATGTGTGCGGGCGGCAGGGCGGCGCTCGGGGACAGGAGGGCTGGGCGGCGGCGCCGCCCAAGGCGCAGGCCCGGCGGGTCCGGCGGCAGCAACCCGGATGGGGGCGTGCCGCCGCGCCAGGGCGTATGCCCCGGCCTCCGCGGCGGCCTTCAGTCCTCGAGCAGCGAGCGCAGCATCCAGGCTGTTTGCTCGTGCACCGCCAGCCGCTGCGTCAGCAGGTCGGCAGTGGGCTCGTCGCCGGCCCTGTCGGCCAGGGGGAACACGCTGCGCGCGGTGCGCGCCACGGCCTCGTGCCCGGCAACCAGGATGCGCACCATTTCCAGAGCCTTGGGCGGATCGGCCGGCGCGTCGGGCAGCGAGCTCAGTTTCCGGAAGCGGGCATAGGAACCCGGGGCCGGATGGCCCAGCGAGCGGATGCGCTCGGCAATCGGGTCCACCGCATTCCACAGCTCGGTGTACTGGGCCATGAACATCGCGTGCAGCGTGTTGAACATGGGCCCGGTGACGTTCCAGTGGAAGTTGTGCGTGCACAGATACAGCGTGTAGGTGTCGGCCAGCAGCCTGGACAGCCCGGCGGCGATGACCGCGCGGTCCTTGTCGCTGATGCCGATGTTGATGGCCGGCGCGCCGGCCTGCTTGCTCTTGCCCATGTGGGTCTCCTTCGCTTTCAGCGCAAGTCGAAACGGTCGAGGTTCATCACCTTGGTCCAGGCGGCGACGAAGTCCTGCACGAACTTAGGCCCGGCATCGGCGCTGGCATAGACCTCGGCCAGCGCGCGCAGCTGCGCGTTCGAGCCGAACACCAGGTCGACGCGGGTGGCCGTCCACTTCGGCTGGCCGGTGGCGCGGTCGCTGCCTTGATAGGTGTTGGCGCCGCTCGGCTTCCAGACCGTGCCCATGTCCAGCAAGTGCACGAAGAAGTCGTTGCTCAGCACACCCGGCCGGCTGGTGAAGACGCCGTGCGCGCTGCCGCCGGCATTGGCGCCGAGCACGCGCAGGCCGCCCAACAGCACCGTCATCTCCGGCGCGGTCAGCTTCAGCAGCTGCGCCTTGTCGACGAGCAGTGCCTCGGCCGGCACGCCGACGCCGGCCTTCAGGTAGTTGCGGAAGCCGTCGGCCGCAGGCTCCAGCACGGCAAAGGATTCGACGTCGGTCTGCGCCTGCGCGGCGTCGGTGCGGCCGAGCGCGAAGGGCACGGCCAGGCCGTGGCCGGCAGCTTGCGCCGCCTGCTCCACACCGGCATTGCCGGCCAGCACGATCAGATCGGCCAGCGACACCTTCTTGCCGCCGGCCGCGTTGCAGCGGGCCTGGATGCCCTCCAGCGCCTGCAGCACCTTGGCCAGTTGCGCCGGCTGGTTGACGGCCCAGTCCTTCTGCGGCGCCAGGCGGATGCGCGCACCGTTGGCGCCGCCGCGCTTGTCACTGCCACGGAAGGTGCTGGCCGCGGCCCAGGCGGTGGACACCAGTTCGGCCACAGTCAAGCCGGAGGCCAGCAGCTGAGCCTTCAGCGCGGCGATGTCCTGCGCATCGACCAGCGGGTGGTCCGCCTCGGGCAGCGGGTCCTGCCAGATCAGGACTTCAGCGGGCACCTCCGGCCCCAGGTAGCGGGCGCGCGGGCCCATGTCGCGGTGCGTCAGCTTGAACCAGGCGCGCCCGAAAGAGTCGGCGAACTGCTCCGGGTGCTGCAGGAAGCGGCGCGAGATCGTCTCGTAGGCCGGGTCGAAACGCAGCGACAGGTCGGTGGTCAGCATCGTCGGCAGCTGCTTCTTCGCCGGGTCAAAGGCATGCGGCACGGTGGCCGCGGCGCCCTTGGCCACCCACTGGTGCGCGCCGGCGGGGCTCTTCGTCAGCTCCCATTCGTGACCAAACAGGATCTCGAAGTAGTCATGGCTCCACTGCGTGGGCTTCGTGGTCCAGGTGACTTCAAGCCCGCTGGTGATGGCGTCGGCGCCGGTGCCGCTGCCGTAGCTGCTGTGCCAGCCCAGGCCCTGCTGCTCCAGCGGCGCGCCTTCGGGCTCCACGCCCACGTGCGTGGCAGGGCCGGCGCCGTGCGCCTTGCCGAAGGTGTGGCCGCCGGCGATCAGCGCCACGGTCTCCTCGTCGTCCATCGCCATGCGGGCGAAGGTCTCGCGGATATCCTTGGCCGCGGCCACCGGGTCGGGGTTGCCGTTGGGGCCTTCGGGGTTCACGTAGATCAGGCCCATCTGCACGGCGGCCAGCGGGTTCCCCAGGTTGCGATCGCCGTTGTAGCGACGGTCATCCAGCCACTCTTTCTCTTCGCCCCAGTAGACGTCCTGGTCGGGTTCCCACACGTCGGGCCGGCCGCCGCCGAAGCCGAAGGTCTTGAAGCCCATCGTCTGCAGCGCCACGTTGCCGGCCAGGATCATCAGGTCAGCCCAGGAGATCCGGCGGCCGTACTTCTGCTTGATCGGCCACAGCAGGCGGCGCGCCTTGTCCAGGTTGCCGTTGTCGGGCCAGCTGTTCAGCGGCGCGAAGCGCTGCTGCCCGCGGCCACCGCCGCCGCGACCGTCGGCGATGCGGTAGGTGCCGGCGCTGTGCCAGGCCATGCGCACGAACAACGGGCCGTAGTGGCCGAAGTCGGCCGGCCACCAGGGCTGCGAGTCGGTCATCAGCGCAGCCAGGTCGCGCTTCAGCGCGGCGTAGTCCAGGCTGGCGAATTCCTTGGCATAGTCGAAGCCCTCACCCATCGGGTCGGACTTGGCGGAATGCTGATGCAGCAGGTCCAGCCGCAGCTGCTGCGGCCACCAGTCCTGGTTGCTGGTGCCGCCACCGGCGGCGTAGCGGAACGGGCACTGGGCAGCGCTCATGCTCAATCTCCTTGGGCTTGTGGACGAGTCTGCAGCATAGGCACCGGGGCGGCGCACGGCCAATTGAATACGCCCATCACGGGCATAGCCGAGCGCGCCGCGCAGCCGCTCAGGAAAGGCGCGTCACGCCGTCCAGCTTGCAGGCATAGACGGCATTGCGCAATGCGGCGATGGCCTCGTAGCGGGTGAAGCTGCGCCGCCAGGCCAGCACCACGCGGCGCGTGGGCACCGGCGGCGCGAATGGGATGTAGCGCACGTGGGGCTGCGCCTCCGCGTCGACGCTCAGCCGCGGCACCACGGTCACGCCCATGCCGGAGGCGACCATGTGCTTGATGGTCTCCAGCGAACTGCCTTCGAAGCTCCTGCGGATGCCCTCGGCGTCGCTTGAGAAGCGCGCAAACTCGGGGCAGACCTCGAGCACGTGGTCGCGGAAACAATGGCCGGTGCCGAGCAGCAGCATCGTCTGTTGCTTGAGCTCCTCGGTGGTGAGGGTCCTGCGCACAGCCAGCGGGTGCGACATCGGCACCGCGGCCATGAAGGGCTCGTCGTACAGCGGCGCGATGGCCAGGCCGGTGTCGGGGAAGGGCTCGGCCAGGATGGCGCAGTCCAGCTCGCCGGTGCGCAGCATCTCCAGCAGCTTGACGGTGAAATTCTCCTGCAGCATCAGCGGCATCTGCGGGCTGCGTTCGATCACCTGGCGCACCAGCTCGGGCAGCAGGTACGGGCCGATGGTGTAGATGATGCCCAGGCGCAGCGGGCCGGCCAGCGGGTCCTTGCCGCGCTTGGCAATTTCCTTGATGGCCGCGGCCTGCTCGATCACCGCCTGGGCCTGGCGCACGATCTCCTCGCCCAGCGGTGTCACCGTCACCTCGTTGCCGCCGCGCTCGAAGAGCTTCAGCTCGAGCTCCTCCTCCAGCTTCTTGATGGCCACGCTGAGCGTGGGCTGCGAGACGAAGCAGGCCTCGGCCGCGCGGCCGAAATGGCGTTCGCGGGCCACGGCGACGATGTAGCGCAGTTCGGTCAGCGTCATGGCTGCATTGTGCTTGGTCAGCCTTGCAGGCTGCGCGCGCGATCGGCATTCGCTCGCCCCTGTTGAGGCGATCGGCCCTGCGCCGGCAGGGCCTCACGTCCGCATCAGGCCTTCAGGAACTCGGCACCGGCACCCAGCCAGCGTTGCACGTGGCGCCGGGCCGCGTCGGGATGCTGGGCCAGCAGCAGCGGGGCGATGCGGCGCGCATGCTGCAGCAGCGCGCTGTCTTCGGCCAGGTCGGCAAAGCGCAGCAGCGCGTCGCCCGACTGGCGCGCGCCCATGAATTCACCCGGGCCGCGGATCTGCAGGTCGCGGCGCGCGATCTCGAAGCCGTCATGCGTGTCGAGCATGGCCTTGAGCCGCGCCTTGCCGGTCTCGCCCAACGGCGGCGCATAGAGCAGCACGCACACGCTGGCCGCGCTGCCGCGGCCGACGCGGCCGCGCAGCTGGTGCAGCTGGCTCAGGCCGAAGCGCTCGGCATGCTCCACCACCATCAGGCTGGCATTGGGCACGTCGACGCCGACCTCGACGACGGTGGTGGCCACCAGCAGCTGCAGGCGACCGGCGACGAACTGCGCCATGACCTGCGCCTTCTCGGCCGGCTTCATGCGGCCGTGCAGCAGCGCGACCGTGCAGCCCGGCAGGGCGGCGCCCAGCTCGGCCTGCGTCTGCGTGGCATTGCGCAGGTCCAGCGCCTCGCTCTCCTGCACCAGCGGGCAGACCCAGTAGACCTGGCGGCCCTGGGCCAGCTCGTCGCGGATGCGCGCGACCACCTCGTCGCGTCGGCTTTCGGCGAACACCTTGGTCAGCACTGGCGTGCGCCCTGGCGGCAGCTCGTCGATGGTGCTGACCTCGAGGTCGGCGAAGTAGGTCATGGCCAGTGTGCGCGGGATCGGCGTGGCGGTCATCATGAGCAGGTGGGGATCGAGCTTCGCTCGGCCCCCATCCTCATGACTCGAACCGACTCCCGCCCCCTCGCCGCCGTTCCCGCCAGCGGGGGGGATTCCGGCATGTTCGACCAGTTTGCGACGCAAGGCCAGCCGCTGCTGCACGCCGAAGCGGTGCTGCTCGTCGATGATCGCCAGGCCCAACTTGGCGAACCGCACGTCGTCCTGGATCACCGCGTGTGTGCCCACCACCAGCGCGGCGTCGCCGCAGGCCACGCGCTGGACCATCTGCGCGCGCACCCTGCCCTTGCGGCTGCCGGTGAGCCAGGCCACGCCCACGCCCAGCGGCTCGAGCCAGTGCACCAGCTTGCGGAAATGCTGTTCCGCCAGGATCTCGGTGGGCGCCATCAGCGCGCACTGCCAGCCGGATTCGATGGAGGCGGCGGCGGCCAGCGCCGCCACCACCGTCTTGCCCGAACCGACGTCGCCCTGCAGCAACCGGTGCATCGGCCGGTCACGCGCCAGGTCGGCAGCGATCTCGCGGCCGACACGCTGCTGCGCCGCCGTCAGCGCGAAGGGCAGGGCCCGCAGCAGCCGCTGCTGCAGGCCCGCCGCGCCGCCGCCCGCCAGGCAGGGGGCGCGCAGTTGCTGGCGCTCCAGGCGCGACTGCAGCTGCGACAGCTGCTGCGCCAGCAGCTCCTCGAACTTCAGCCGCTGCCAGGCCGGGTGGCTGTGATCCATCAGCGTGTCCAGCGCACCGTGCGGCGGCGGGTGGTGCAGGAAGTGCAAGGCCTCGCGCAGGGTCGGCAGGCCGGGCGGCATCAGCGCCACCGGCACGAGTTCGTCCAGCGGGGCGCGCTGCAGCGCGGAGGCGATGGCCTTGCGCAGGTAAGCCTGAGGCAGCTGGGCGCTGCCCGGGTAGACCGGCGTCAGCGCGGCAGGTAGCGGGCTGCCTTCGGCCACGGCCTTGACGCTGGGGTGCACCATCTCCAGCCCAAAGAACCCGCCGCGCACCTCGCCGCGGGCGCGCACCCGCGTGCCCGCGGCCAGGCTCCGCGTTTGTGAGGCATGAAAGTGCAGGAAGCGCAGCACCAGCTCCGCGCCACCGTCGCGCAGCCGCACGACCAGCTGGCGCCGCGGGCGGGTTTCGATGCGGCAATCGGCCACCACGGCCTCGACCTGAGCGATGCAGCCGTCGCGCAGCGCGGCGATCGGCACCAGGCGGGTTTCGTCCTCGTAGCGCAGCGGCAGGTGCAGCGCCAGGTCGATGTCGCGGCGCAGGCCGAGCTTGTCCATCGCACGCGCCGGGCCGCTGGCGCTGTGCCCCGGTGCTGCGGCGGGGGCCGGCTTGGCAACTTTGGTCAACGGCGCCATGGGCCCGCACGGGGCGGAGAGTTGAGGGCCGGGTTACTCTACAACCCGGGCCAGGCAAGACGGTGCCGCGCGGGAACGATTTCGGCGTGGCGCACTCTGTAGATGCCGCTGCCTGATGCTGCCCGCCGCGCCATGCCAACCCGACGCTTCGCCCTCGCCGATTTCGATTTCGAGCTGCCGCCCGAGCTGATCGCCCAGCACCCGGCCCGCCAGCGCAGCGCCTCGCGTCTGCTCGACGGGCGCGGCCGCGTGCCCGTCGACCGGGTGTTTGCCGAACTGCCACAGCTGCTGCACAGCGGTGACCTACTGGTGTTCAACGACACGCGCGTCATCAAGGCCAGGCTGTTCGGCGAAAAGTCCAGCGGCGGCGCGGTGCAGGCGCTGGTCGAGAGGGTTCTGCCTGCAAACGAGGTGCTGGCCCACCTGCGCGCCAGCAAGTCGCCCAAGCCCGGTAGCCGGCTGCGCTTTGCCGACGCCTTCGACGCCGAGGTGCTGGGCCGCGCCGGCGCGGACGATGCACTGTTCCACCTGCGTTTTCCATCCGACCCGCTGGCGCTGCTGCAGGCCCACGGCCATGTGCCGCTGCCGCCGTACATCACCCACGAGGACGCCGCAGAGGACGAGGCGCGCTACCAGACGGTGTTCGCAGCCCGCCCGGGCGCGGTGGCGGCGCCAACGGCCGCGCTGCATTTCGACGAGGCGCTGCTGCAGGCGCTGGCGCAGCGCGGCATCGGGCGGGCGGCCGTGACCCTGCACGTGGGCGCCGGCACCTTCCAGCCGGTGCGCAGCGAGAACCTGGCGGAGCACCGCATGCACAGCGAGTGGTTCGAGGTCAGCGAGGCGACTGTTCAGGCCATCGCCGAGACACGCGCCGCCGGCGGCCGCATCGTCGCCATCGGCACGACTACGCTGCGCGCGCTGGAGTCGGCCGCGCGAGGCGGTGCGCTGCGCTCCGGCGCGGCCGAGACCGACATCTTCATCACGCCCGGCTTCCAGTTCCAGGTGGTGGACCAGCTGATCACCAACTTCCACCTGCCCAGGAGCACGCTGATGATGCTGGTCAGCGCTTTCGCGGGCCACGAGCATGTGCGCGCGCTGTACCGGCATGCAATCGAGGCGCGCTACCGCTTCTTCAGCTACGGCGACGCGATGCTGCTGTCGCGCTGAAGCGCCGCGCCGCGGGGCACTGAGACCTTGCGCCGCATGCTGAGTTTCGCGCTGTTGCGCACCTCAGGCCCGGCGCGGCGCGGCCGGATGAGCCTGAAGCACGGCGTCGTCGAGACGCCGGTGTTCATG